>NZ_JBEXDX010000005.1:0-356032 GCF_040605995.1 Streptomyces sp. NPDC005492 | reverse complement strand
GTGGCACCAGCGCGGCTGGCTGCGCAATGTCCTGGCCAACACCAACTACTCGCCCATGACTCCCCCGTGGAGCCGGCGTCGCGCTCCCACAGGTAGAAGCGCTGGGCCATCGCGTCCTTCGGGGACCGCCAGGTCTCCGGGTCGTACGCGCTGACGTAGGCCGAGAGACGTTCGCTGACGTCCCTGAACTCGGGGTGCGAGACGACCTTGGCGATGGCCGGTCCCGGCTCGCGCTCCGACTCGATGAGGTGCATGTACACGTCACCGAACTGGAAGAGGCTGCGCCGGACCACCCCGACGAGGTGCGGCAACTCTCCCCCGTCGGACTCCGTGAACACCTTCGCGATGTCGGGGGCAGAGCCCGGGGCCATACGGGCGACGATCAGGGCCTGGTGCACGGTCTCCTCCTGTCCTCGGGCTCAGTCGGCCAAGGCCGGGTCGGGGCGCCGGCCGGTGGCCGCCTTCTGGATCTTGTCCCGGATCAGAGCCAACTGGACCTTGGAGTTCTTGTTGATGTTGTCGGTCATCCACTCGTCGTCGACGGGCGCGTCCGGCTTCATCGCGAAGTCCTGGGTCCACACCATCCGGGTGCCGGCGGGTACCTCCTCGTACCGCCAGTGGATGTTCATGTGGTCGAAGGGGCCGGTCTCCACGCGGCGGGCCTTGACGCTGAGGTGGGCGCGGTCCGTCTCGCGTTCCGAGACCCAGCTCCACACCTTGCCGTTGTCGTCCGGGTGCATGGTGAGCCGGAAGGTGGTCTTGTTCCCCTCCTGGGAGAGGATCTCGACACTGGCGTACTCGCTGAAGAGCTGCGGCCAGTTGGCCACGTCGTTGGTCATGTCCCAGACCAGGTCGACGGGCGCGGCGATGATGATCTCGTTCTGGGTGTGTCCAGCCATGTCAGGCTCCTGCGGGAAGCGCGCTGTTGACGAGGTCGAGGAACTGCCGGGGCGTCTTGCACCGCTCGGCGTCGACCGGCATCGGTGTCCCGTACCGGTTCTCCAACTCGCCGACGATGCCGAGCAGGCCGAGCGAGTCGACGCCGAGGGCGTCGAAGCCGCTGTCGCACTGCTGCTCGAGGTCGACCGGGGAGATGGTGACTCCGGCGGCCTTCTTCATGAGGTCGGACAGTTCCTCCGAGGTGATGCTCATGGGGCTCCTTCTTCTTCGTTGCTGGGCAACTGGTGTGTTCGGTTCACTCGGCGGCGCCGTGGCGCAGCACGAGCGCCGAGTTCGACCCCATCAGTCCCCGGCTCAGGACCAGCGCCGTGCGCAGAACGGCGGCGCGGGCGCGGCCGGTCACGAGGTCGAGGTCGTGGCAGGTGTCGAAGACGCCCGGGGTCGGCGGGATCAGGCCGTGTTCCATGGCGAGCACCGCCGTGGCGGTGTCCAGCACGGGGGCCGCGCAGTAGCCCCGGCCGAACCCGGTCTTGGGTGCCGTCACGGGCACGCGCCGACCGTGCGTGCCGAGGGCGTCGGCGATCGCCAGCGCCTCCGCCCGGTCGGCCTCCGGAACGCCGAGGGCGTCGGCGAAGACCACGTCGATCTCCTCGGGGGCGCAGCCGGCCTCGTCCAGGGCGCCGCGGATCGCCTGGGCGAGCCCGGCCCGGGACTCGGCCCAGCGGGAGGCGCCCGTGAAGGTCGCGGCGTGTCCGTCGAGGGTGGCCCGCACCGGCAGCCCGCGTTCACGGGCCGAGGCCACCTCCTCGACGACGAGCATGGCGCCGCCCTCGCCCGGTACGAATCCGCAGGCCTGCTCGGTGAACGGGCGGTAGGCCCGGGCCGGGTCGGCCTCGCGGCTCAGCTCCTCGTAGCCGAGCTGGCACACCACCGAGTACGGCGCGATCGGCGCCTCGGCGGAGCCGGCCACGATGACATCGGTGCCGCGCCGCACCGCACGGGCCGCATGGGCGAGGGCGTCCAGACCGCCGGCCTCGTCGGCGGCGACCACCGAGCAGGGTCCCTTGAAGCCGCGCCGGATGGAGATCTGGCCGGTGCTGGCCGCGTAGAACCAGGCGATGGACTGGTAGGGGCCGACGAACCGGCTGCCCTTGCCCCACAGTTGCTGGAGCTCGCGCTGGCCGAACTCGCCGCCGCCGGAGCCGGCCGCGGTGACCACGCCCACCGAGAACGGCGCGGCATCGGTGTCGGCCCGGCCGAGTCGCGCGGCGTCCAGCGCGAGGTCGGCCGCGGCCATCGCGAAGTGCGTGAAGCGGTCGGTCTGGACGAGGAAGCGTTCCTCGACCGCGGCCGCCGGGGCGAAGTCGCGGACTTCGGCGGCCACCCGCAGCGGCAGTTGTTCGCAGCCTTCGCGGGTCACCTTGCCAAGGGCGCTGATGCCCTCCTGGACGGATTTCCAGAAGGTCTCCGTGGTGGTTCCGTTGGGCGCGACGACGCCGATGCCGGTGACGGCCGCCCGCCGAGGGTGTGGTTCGCTCATCGTGTCCGTCCTCTCGGCCGGGTCAGGACCACCGCGGACTGGAAGCCACCGAACCCGCTGCCCACGGACAGGACACCGCTCAGGGGCCGTTCGCGGGCGACGCGCGGCACGTAGTCGAGGTCGCACTCGGGGTCGGGGGTCTCGTAGTTCGCGGTGGGCGGTACGACCTGGTTGACCAGGGCGAGCACACAGGCCACGACCTCGATGGCGCCGATGGCGCCGAGCGAGTGGCCCACCATGGACTTGATGGAGCTCATGGGCGTGTCGTAGGCGTGCTGCCCAAGAGCCCGTTTCACGGCGGCGGTCTCGTGACGGTCGTTCTGCCGGGTGCCGGAGCCGTGCGCGTTGACGTAGTCGATGGCGGTGGGATCGAGGCGCGCGTGGTCGAGGGCGGTCTCGATCGCTCGGGCCATCTCCAGGCCCTCGCTGGTGAGACCGGTCATGTGGTAGGCGTTGCCGAAGGTGGCGTAGCCGCCGAGCTCGCAGTAGATGTGGGCGCCGCGGGCCTTGGCGTGCTCCAGTTCCTCCAGGACGAGCACCGCGCCGCCCTCGCCCATCACGAACCCGTCACGGTTGTTGTCGAAGGGCCGGGAGGCGTGCGCGGGATCGTCGTTGTTCGCGGAGGTGGCCTTGATCGCGTCGAAGCACGCCATGGTGATCGGCGAGATCGGCGAGTCCGAGGCACCGGCGATACAGACGTCGGCCCTGCCCTCCTGCACGGTGTGGAAGGCGTAGCCGACGGCGTCCAGGCCCGAGGTGCAGCCGGTGGACACCGTCTGCACCGGACCCTGGGCGCCGACGCGTTCCGCCACCGCCGAGGCGAGGGTGCTCGGGGAGAACGCCCGGTGCAGATGCGGGTCCGCCTGCCGGTGGTCCACGTCCCAGCGCCGGCCTCCCGCGCTCACCAGGACGTAGTCGTGCTCGAGTCGGGTGGTGCCACCGACCGCCGTCCCCAGGGACACCCCGACCCGCCAGGGGTTCTCCCGGCTCAGGTCGAGACCGGAGTCCCGGACCGCCTCGTCCCCGGCGACCAGGGCGAACTGTATGTAACGGTCCGCCCGTTCGATCTCCTCGGCGTCCAGGCCGTGTGCCGCCGGGTCGAAGTCGCACTCGGCGGCGATCCGCGACCTGAGGCCGGAGGGGTCGAAGAAGGTGATGCCGCGCGTCGCGGTCCGGCCTTCGGCGAGCAAGTCCCAGAACGCCGGTACGCCTATTCCCCCCGGAGCCACGATGCCTATGCCCGTAACCGCCACGCGCCGGGTCACGACCGGACCTGCCCCACGGCGACGGCGGCTTCCGTCTCCTCCGTGTCGACATGACCCTGGCTCGGGCGCGGGGCCAGCGGACCGAGGTGGAAGACGATCCGCGCCTCGACATTGCCCACGTTGCGGAAGCGGTGGCGCATGTTGATGGGGATCATCAGCCCCTGCTCGGGCCGCAGCGGGTGCGGCTCGCCGTCCAGGTCCACCTCCAGCTCCCCGCAGACGACGTACACGAACTCCTCGGAGTACGGGTGGTAGTGCTCGGCGATGCGATCACCGGGCTGCACGATCGCCACGCCCATGAAACCGCTGGTCGAGCCCACTGTGGCGGGAGTGAGCATGGCGCGCAGGTCGCCGCCGCGCCGGACGTTGGGCTCGACCTCACTGATGTCGATGATCTTCGGAATGGGTTTCATCACGACGTTCCTCCGTGGGTGTGATGCGGCGGTGGGGGTCAGGCCTCGGCCGAGCGACGGTCGGTGACGAGCTGCATACGGACGGCCTCGCCGTCCAGCAGGGCGGTCAGTGCGGGCGGCAGGGTGACGTCCACCTCCGCGCCGGCTCGCTGGTCGGTCAGCCGTACGACGACGTCGTCGCGCTGGAAGATCGTGCTGCGCAGGACCGGGCTGCCCGTTTCCTCCGCCGCCGCCTCGTCCCGCTGGGCGAGCAGCTCGGCCAGCCGCATCCCGCACCCCGGCCGGGCCGGGTAGTACAGCGCGAACCGCTCGCCCTCGGCCAGCTCCTCCGCGGTGACGTGGTGCACGGCCGGCAGCGCCGCCCGGGTGAAGAACACCCGTGCGGACTCCTGGTCGCCCAGGTCCCGCTCCTGCTCCAGATACGGGTTGATGGCCTCCTCGACGGCCCGCACCTCGGGCTGCGACGCGACGTGGCGCAGCGCCGCCAGCAGGTCGCCGCGCACCTCGACGGCCCGCACGACCCTGTTGCCGTGCATGAACAGGGAGGTGCGGCACAGCCGGGTGGTCTCGTCGACCTTCGGCTCGGGAGAGGCGTAGTTCGAGAGGATCTTCGCGACCTCGGCCTCACTGCCCGGCCGGACCGTGAAGGTGAGAGCGTGCCGGATCACACCGTCCCCGATGCGCGGGGAGGCCTGGAGCCGGCGCTGGTCCGCGGCGGCCATGGCCGCGTCCCCGCCCGTCTCGCGGACGACGTGGAAGCGCAGCGAGCGGGTGTCCCGGACGCAACTGTGCAGCGGCTCCACCATGCGCACGTGCTCCTCGCTGTTCACCCAGGCGAGGAAGGGCGGGGCGCTCTCCCACTCGCTGGTGATGAGCCATTGCGAGGGGTTCTCGATCGACTGGCACAGTTGGTCGCTGACGTGACCGGGCACCGAGGCGACCTGGTTGCACAGTTGCTCGTAGGCCTCCAGGAACTGCTGCTGCGCGCCGTCGTACACGTCCACCAGCAGGACGACCCGGAGACGGGAGCCGTCGAAGACGGACTGGGAAACGCGTTTCGACACCGATCGCTTCAGCTTTTCCGAAACCTTTTCCGACATCGTTGTCATGCTTCGCACATCTCCTTCGAGGGGGCGGCGGCCGGCGGGCCCGAGCCGATGACACGCGGTCAGCGCTTTTTGATCGTGTGCCGGTCCTCGGACGCGCGCGACTCACGTGAACCAGACGGGTGATTGCACCCGCGGAACCTCTCCCGGAGGGCATGGAAGTTCCAACACGCCTGACGTACCGACACTCGTGTCTGGAGTCCTTGATGCAGCAGAAAGCCGATCACCAGGTTCCCGTCCTCGTCGTGGGCGGCTCCCTCGTGGGCCTGTCCCTCTCCCTCTTCCTGGGTCGTCTCGGCGTGCGGCACCTGCTCGTCGAGCGGCACTCCGGGACCTCGATCCATCCGCGCGGCCGGGGCAACAACGTGCGCACGATGGAGCTGTTCCGGGTGGCGGGCATCGAGCCGGACATCAAGGCCGCGGCCTCGCTGCTCGCGGACAACCACGGCATCCTGCAGACCCCGACTCTGGTCGGCGACGCCGGCGAGTGGCTGTTCAAGGAGATCGACCCCGGCGGCGGGCTGGCCCGGTTCAGCCCCACGGGGTGGTGTCTGTGCAGCCAGAACGACCTGGAGCCGGTACTCCGCGAGGGGGCCGAGGCGCTCGGCAACGACCTGCGCTACTTCCATGAGATGGAGTCCTTCGAGCAGGACCCCGAAGGAGTGACGGCGCTCGTACGGGACCGTGACTCCGGCGACCTCCGCACGATCCGCGCGGACTATCTGGTCGCGGCGGACGGCCCGCGCAGCCCCGTCCGGGACCGGCTCGGCATCGGGCAGCAGGGTCCCGGCGACCTCTTCGCCAACGTGAGTGTCACCTTCCGCTCCAAGCTGCTCGCCGACGCCGTCGGCGACCGGCGTTTCATCTGCTGCTATCTCACCGACCCCGAGGCCGACGGCGCGCTGCTGCCCGTCGACAACAAGGAGCGCTGGGTCTTCCACGCCCCGTGGCACCCCGAACGCGGCGAAACCCTCGACGAGTTCAGCGAGGAACGCCTCACCCGGCACATCCGCCGCGCCGTCGGCGTCCCCGACCTCGATGTCGAGATCACCGGCCGCGCCTCCTGGCGGGCCGCCGAACGGGTCGCCGAGCGGTACTCGGTCGGCCGGGTCTTCCTCGCCGGCGACTCCGCCCACGAGATGTCCCCGACCGGTGCGTTCGGCTCCAACACCGGCATCCAGGACGCCCACAACCTGGCCTGGAAACTGGCCGCCGTGCTCGGCGGCTGGGCCGGGCCAGGACTGCTCGACACCTACGCCACCGAGCGCCGGCCCGTCGCCCTGGCCACCAGCGCCCGTGCCTCGGCCCGCTCCGTGGAGCACAGCCACCCCGGTTTCGCCCCCGCCCCCGGCATCGGCGGTGGCAAGCGCGGCGGCATCCTCAACGTCGTCCTCGGCTACCGCTACCCGGAGGGGGCCGTCCTGGGCGCCGACCCGGACCAGCCGGTCGTGCCCGACGGGTTGAATCCGACCGGGCAGCCGGGCAGCCGCGCCCCCCACCTGTGGCTGCGCCGCGCGGGGAACCGGCTCTCCACGCTCGACCTCTACGAGCGTTCACTGGTGCTGCTCAGCGACGCCAGTACCCGGGCGGGCGCCGCCTGGCACACGGCGGCCCACCGGATCGCGGACACGGAAGGGGTACGACTGGAGGCGTACCGGATCGGAGCGGGTCCGGACGCGGATCTTCTGTACGACACGGAGGGGGCCGAGTGGGCGGACACGCACGGCACCACGGCGGACGGGGCCGTGCTGGTACGGCCGGACGGCTTCGTGGCCTGGCGCTCACCGGGCGCGGCGACGGGGGACGCGGAGGCGGAACTGCGCGAGGTGCTGGGGCGGGTGCTGCGGAGGACCTGAACGGCTGGAGCCCGGGCTGCGGGCTGGACGCTTACCGGCGTCGGCCCGCACCCGGCATACGGTCCGTGTCTGAGTCAGACACGGACCTCGACCGTCTTCGCCAGTCGGTCGTGCAGCCCCCGGCCGTCGCGGTCCCAGATCAGGGCCGGGACGGCGACGCACAGCAGGGCGGTGCGGAGCAGGGCGCGCAGCGGGCTCGGGCGGCCGGTGTCGAGGGCGACCACGCGGAGGCCGAAGAGGCGCTTGCCCGGGGTGAAGCCGACCGTGAGGGTGCCCAGCAGGAAGAAGACGAGGAGGGCCCAGTTGCCGGTCGCCTGGCCGTAGCCGTCGGTGAGCAGGCCGTATGCGATCAGCAGGCACAGGCCCCAGTCCACGGCGAGAGCGCCGAAGCGGCGGCCGGGGCGGGCGATCGAGCCGGGGCCTTCCTCGGGCAGGCCCAACTGCTCGCCGCGGTAGCCGAAGTCGACACCTGCCCGCTCCGCGGCTTCGCGGGGCCCGGAGAGCCACGAGCCGATTGCATCCCTGTTGTCCACCCGTCCACGGTACTGCCCGCGTTCTGCCATACGGACAGGAGGGGCCAGGCGACGCGGGACCGGTTAACTTGGGCGAAACAAATGGGTCACGCCTGAGAAATCCCCCGTCCCTAAGGTCGGGTCCAGCGTGTGCCACCGCACTGGCCGCACGAACGAACTACCACCCCGGCACGGACGGTCGGGAGTAGGAGGAGCTGGATGTTCCAGAACGCCGACGAGGCCAAGAAGTTCATCGCGGACGAGGACGTCAAGTTCGTCGACGTCCGATTCTGCGACCTGCCGGGTGTGATGCAGCACTTCACGCTGCCGGCGAAGGCCTTCGACCCGGACGAGGAACTCGCCTTCGACGGCTCCTCCATCCGCGGCTTCCAGGCCATCCACGAGTCCGACATGGCGCTCCGGGCCGACCTGTCGACCGCGCGCGTGGACCCCTTCCGCCGCGACAAGACGGTCAACATCAACTTCTTCATCCACGACCCGATCACGGGCGAGCAGTACTCCCGTGACCCGCGCAACGTGGCGAAGAAGGCCGAGGCGTACCTCGCCTCCACCGGCATCGCGGACACCGCGTACTTCGGTCCCGAGGCCGAGTTCTACGTCTTCGACAGCGTGCGCTTCGAGACCAAGTCGAACGAGTCCTTCTACCACATCGACTCCGAGGCGGGCGCCTGGAACACCGGTGCGGTCGAGGACAACCGCGGCTACAAGGTCCGCTACAAGGGCGGCTACTTCCCGACCCCGCCGGTCGACCACTTCGCCGACCTGCGCGCGGAGATCTCCCTGGAGCTGGAGGCCTCCGGTCTCCAGGTCGAGCGCCAGCACCACGAGGTGGGCACCGCCGGCCAGGCCGAGATCAACTACAAGTTCAACACGCTGCTCGCCGCGGCCGACGACCTCCAGCTCTTCAAGTACATCGTGAAGAACGTGGCCTGGCGCAACGGCAAGACCGCGACCTTCATGCCGAAGCCGATCTTCGGTGACAACGGCTCGGGCATGCACGTCCACCAGTCCCTGTGGACCGGCGGCCAGCCCCTCTTCTACGACGAGGCCGGCTACGCGGGTCTGTCGGACACCGCCCGCTACTACATCGGCGGCATCCTCAAGCACGCGCCCTCCCTCCTCGCCTTCACCAACCCGACGGTGAACTCGTACCACCGCCTGGTCCCGGGCTTCGAGGCGCCGGTCAACCTGGTGTACTCGCAGCGCAACCGCTCCGCCGCGATGCGTATCCCGATCACGGGCTCCAACCCGAAGGCCAAGCGCGTCGAGTTCCGCGCGCCCGACTCCTCCGGCAACCCGTACCTCGCCTTCTCGGCGCTGCTCCTGGCGGGCCTGGACGGCATCAAGAACAAGATCGAGCCGGCCGAGCCGATCGACAAGGACCTCTACGAGCTGGCCCCCGAGGAGCACGCGGGCGTCGCCCAGGTCCCGACCTCCCTCCCGGCCGTCCTCGACCGCCTCGAGGCCGACCACGAGTTCCTGCTCGCGGGCGACGTCTTCACGTCCGACCTGATCGAGACATGGATCGACTACAAGCGCACGAACGAGATCGCGCCGCTGCAGCTGCGTCCGCACCCGCACGAGTTCGAGCTGTACTTCGACGTGTGATCGAACCGGGTCGAACCGATCCTCGGGTGCCCCCGTCTCTCTTCGGAGAGGCGGGGGCACCGTCGTACACGAGCCCTCCGCGGAGGGTTCTCCTTCCAGCGGGCGGCCGGCATCCGGGCCCGCGCGGGGCCGGTGCCGTTCCGGGGTGAGCCCGGGGAGGTGGGGCCGCACGGGTCGTCGTGGAGGTCGACGGCG
Source organism: Streptomyces sp. NPDC005492 (assembly GCF_040605995.1). Classification (NCBI taxonomy): domain Bacteria; kingdom Bacillati; phylum Actinomycetota; class Actinomycetes; order Kitasatosporales; family Streptomycetaceae; genus Streptomyces; species Streptomyces sp. NPDC005492. The sequence continues at coordinate 346,616 of NZ_JBEXDX010000005.1, read as the reverse complement.
ATCGTGCTGGGGACGGCACAGGCGATCCTCAGGGACCTTTTGCTCCGCCTAGGCCCGATCGCGACCGCTTCATGGGAAGCGGCGGGTGCACACTGGGCGGTGGGACGAGTGCCTGACTGCGGGGTGATGGCAGATGCAGAGCCGCTTCCGGAGCGACCGGCGGTTGACCGTGCGTATGGGTCTCACGCTGTTCCTGCTCGGATTGCTGTACGTGGTGTTCGTGGCCGCGCTGATCGTGTTGCTGAAGTCCTGGGTGCTGGTCGTGGTGCTGGCCGGCGGGCTGCTCGTCGCGCAGTACTGGTTCTCCGACCGGATCGCGCTGTACGCGATGCACGGGCGGATCGTGGAGCGGGAGGAGTATCCCGAGCTGCACGGCGTGATCGACCGGCTGTGTGCCGTGGCCGACATGCCCAAGCCGGTCGTCGCCGTCTCGGACATCGACATGCCGAACGCCTTCGCCACCGGGCGGAACGCGGACAACGCCGTCATCTGCGTGACCACCGGTCTGCTACGGCGGCTGGAGCCGGCCGAGCTGGAGGGTGTGCTCGCGCACGAGCTGTCGCACGTGGCGCACAAGGACGTCGCGGTGATCACGGTGGCGTCGTTCCTCGGGGTGATCGCCGGGCTGATGGTGCGGTTCGCGTTCTACTCGCAGCTCTTCCGGGGGCGCAAGGACCAGAACACGCTGGCCGTCTTCGCCGGGATCATGGGGATCTCGGCGGCCGTGTACGCGATCAGCTTCCTGCTGATCCGGGCGCTGTCCCGGTACCGGGAGCTGGCGGCGGACCGGGCGGCGGCGCTGCTCACCGGGCGGCCCTCGGCGCTGGCCTCCGCGCTCACCAAGGTCGACGGCGACATCGCGCGCATCCCGACCAAGGACCTGCGGACCGCGCAGGCCTTCAACGCCTTCTACTTCACCCCGGCGACCGGCACCGAGCCCGGCTTCACCAAGTACTTCTCGACCCACCCGAGCCTGGAGCAGCGGCTCGACCAACTGGGCCGGATCTCCGCCGAGTTGGGTGAGGCGGCACTGCCCGGGAAGGCGGACTGAGGATGGGTCTGCTGGACATCCTGCTCGGCCGTACGAAACCGGTCGCCCCCGATCTCGACCAGTTGTTCGCGCTGCCCTCGGCGGCGGTGACGCTGGAGGCGGCGGCCGGGTTCACACCGACCGGGCGCGGTGCGGTGTGCTTCGCCACGGTGGAGGGCGGGGCCTTCGAGCAGGCGCACCGGGAGGTCCAGGCGCTGCTGGACGCGGACGCGGAGCGCACCGGTCCGCCGGTGGAGCTGGTCCAGGACAAGTACGGCTACTCGTGGCTGGTCTCGCACCGGACGCCCGAGCAGTTGTCGGCCCTGGTCAACGATCTGCACGCGGTGAACAGCGCGATGGAGGTCAACGGGTTCGGGCCCCAACTGCTGTGCTCGGTGGCCGGGTTCGAGGACGGCGGGGGGCGGCGGCTGGCGCTCGTCTATCTCTACAAGCGCGGGACGTTCTTTCCGTTCGCGCCGCTGCCGGGTGAGGGGCAGCGGCGCGACAGCGCGCTGGAACTCCAGGTCAAGTCGATGCTCGGCAACGACCTGCGGATCGAACAGGATCTGAGCCGGTGGTTCCCGGTGTGGGGCGCCCCCGGGCTCTGATCCCCGCGACGATTCCCGGTTACTTCTTGTCGCGCGCCTGGCGGCGGGACTCTATGGGGCGCTCGCGGCGGTAACGGCGCTCCCACTGGGCCTGCTTGTCACGACGGTCGCGGTACGCGCGGTAGCTCGACGGGCTGGACCCGCCTCCCGAGGCCGACGACGAGGTGGACGTGGTGGAGGAGGACGAGGTCGAGGAGTCCCGGCCGTACTGGACGTACAGGAAGAGGACGGCGACCGCGGCCAGCCACCAGACGTGGTTGCCGAAGCCGAGAAGGACGAGGACGGCGGTTCCGGAGAGGACGATGGTGCCCATGACGGGCCTCCGTGGACGTGGGTGTGTACGAGCGGTGATGGGCTCGGTGATGGGTTTTTGTCGCGGCGGGGCGCTGGGGATGGGCGTCCGTCCGTCGGTGCGTAGAGAGTAGCCCCGAGTCAGCGGGGTGATGCCGGTCCTGCCGAAAGCGGTGGCGGGTCCCTCCGTAACGTGTGTCCAGGGTAGGGAGGCCATCACTCGGCGTGCATCTTCTTTTTCGGCGACCGCTCGCGGCCGGCCGGTGTCAGATGCCAGGGGCCGCCGTGACCACGCCCGCCGCGACGGCCGCGTTCAGGGTCGCGTGGTCGGTGGTGGTCTGGGTGGCGTAGGCCGAGGCGAAGTCGGCCACGGCGTGTTCGAAGGTGTCGTTGCCGCCCAGGTACGCGGCGATGGCGATGCGGTCGCCGGAGCGGGCGTGGGCGCGGGCCAGGGCGGTGCCGCACAGGCGGCCGTAGACGAGGAGTTCGGCCGGGCTCATGCCGGCGACGTCGGCCGAGCCCTTCATGTCGCGCAGTTGGCGCCAGTAGAAGGCGCGGCCCTGCGGGCCCGACATCCAGCCGAGGAAGATGTCACTGGCGGCCTGGAGCAGGCGCTGGCCCGCGACGACGCGGTGTCCGGGGTGGACGTACGGTCCGCTGGGCAGATGCTCCTCCAGTACGGACTCCCGCGCCTCCTTGATCTGGAGGAACAGCGGGTCGTCCTCGTCACGGCCGGCGAGCAGCACGATGAAGCAGCGGGTGCCCACGCTGCCGACGCCGACGACCTTGCGGGCGGCGTCGACGAAGCGGTAGCGGTCCAGGAGCAGGCGGCGTTCCTCGGAGAGGGTGGAGCGGTAGTCGCTGAAGATCTTGCGCAGGGACGCCATGTCCTGCGCGCCGGCCGGTTCGAGCAGGGGCGGGTCGTGGACGATACGGCGGCGGCCGTCGACGGTCTCGGTGAGCTTGCCCACGGCGTGCAGGCTGGTGCGGCGGCGGGCCCGGGTGAGGCTGGACTCGACGCGGCGACGGTTGCGGGCGGAACGGACCAGGGGCAGCAGGCTGTCGGCGTCGATACGGTCGTACCAGACGGTGAGCTCGCCCTTGCGGGCCAGGTCGCGCAGGGCCGTGCGGTACGCGGCGGTCGCCTCCAGCGCGGCGCGGTGGGCCTTCGCGTCGCTGTGGCCGTTCTCCCGGCCTGCGACGGCCAGGCTGGCGGCGAGGCGTTTGACGTCCCACTCGAAGGGGCCCGGGAAGGTCTCGTCGAAGTCGTTGAGGTCGAAGAGCAGGGCGCGCTCCGGTGAGGCGTACAGGCCGAAGTTGAGGAGGTGCGCGTCGCCGCACAGTTGCACGGTGAGGCCGGTGTGCGGCTGGGCGGCGAGGTCGGCGGCCATCACGGCGGCCGAGCCGCGCAGGAAGGCGAAGGGGGAGGCGGCCATGCGGCCGTACCGGATCGGGAGGAGTTCCGGGAGCCGGTCCCGGCCCTGTCGTTCCAGTACGGCGACGGGGTCCGGGCGGTCCACGGAGGGGACCCAGCCGGCGTGCGCGGAACGGGAGACGCGTTTGCGCGCGGCCCGACCGCGCTCGGCACGGTCGGCCGGCGTGCTCATGTGCCGTGCCTCTGCATGCCGCCAGTGAAAGCGGGGGGCGGGGTGGGCGCATGTCGGGTACGGCGATCGGGTGAGCGGTCGGGTGTGTTCGTCCACCCACCAACCCCTTTACTGTCGGTCGAGAAGTGGACCGTTTCGAGTGGAGGCCGAATGAGTGGCACCCCGCGTTACATCGGACCGGCCGAGCGGCGGGCCCGCCTCGCCCTCCGTCATCGCCTCGCCGCGAGCACCCGCGCCGCGACCCCCGAGGAGGTCGCCGACTCGCTCGTCGCCCTGCACGGCACGGACCCCGCGACGGTGTACCTGGCCGTCGGGTCGCGGCTGGCCGACCCGGCCGGCACCGTGGCGGAGACAGCCCGGGCGCTGTACGAGGACCGCACCCTGCTCCGGATGCACGGCATGCGGCACACGGTGTTCGTGTTCCCCGCCAGTCTGACCGCGGTCGTGCACGCCTCGACCGGACTCGCCGTCGCCGCCCGGGAACGGGCCTCCCTGCTCAAGCACATGGCGACAGCCGGGGCGCCGGACGCGGTCTGGCTGAAGGAGGTCGAGGACTCGCTACTGGCCGCGCTGGCCCGTCGCGGCCAGGCCACGGCGGCTGAACTCGCCCTGGACGAACCGAGGTTGAGGGAACAGTTCGTCTACGCCGCCGGCAAGAACTACGAGGGCGTCCACACCGTCTCGACCCGGCTGCTGAAGGTGCTCGGGGTGGAGGGCAAGGTGGTGCGCGGGCGGCCGTTGGGTTCGTGGACGTCGAGCCAGTTCCGCTGGGCGGTGGCGCCGGAACACCCCGAACTGGACGTCGCCGAGGCCCAGTCGACCCTGCTGCACCGCTGGCTCACCGCCTGCGGCCCGGCCACCGAGGCCGACCTGAAGTGGTGGACGGGGTGGCGCGTGACGGACGTCCGCCGGGCTTTGACGGCGATCGGCGCCGAGCCGGTGACCCTGGACGAGGGCACGGGGTACGTGACGGCCGGCGACCTCGCCCCGTTGGCCGGCCCCGCGGAACCCTGGGCGGCCCTGCTGCCGGCGCTCGACCCGACGGCGATGGCCTGGCAGCAACGGGACTGGTACCTGGCACCGGAGCTGCGCCCCGCGCTGTTCGACGGAAGCGGCAACGTGGGGCCGACGGTGTGGTGGAACGGGCGGGTGGTGGGGGGTTGGGCGCAGCGGGCTGACGGGGAGATCGCGTGGCGACTGCTGGAGAGGGAGGGGGTCGGCCGGGAGGCGGAGGCGGCGATCGAGGAGGCGGCGGAACGGTTGCGGGGGTGGGTGGGGGCGACTCGGGTCACACCTCGGTTCCGGACGCCGGTGGAGAAGGAGTTGTCCTCGGGCTGAGCACGGAACTCCCGACTGCCGCGGCCTTCCAGGGGTGTCCATGAGTGCCAGTGGTGTCGAACTCGGCCAAGCTGTGCGGGAGTTGCGCGTCTGTGCGACGGAACTCGAAGCGTGTCTGGACCGGGGCGCCGACCCGACCGAAGTCGCCGCCAAGGAACACGACCTGTTCCTGAAGTTCGAGAGGCTGAGGCGCCTCATGGCGGGCGACGACGAGCACGCCGTCGAGGACGTGCCTCTCGCGCCGTACCGCGCCCTGTCCGATGCGGACCGTGCCGAGAAGAGGCAACTGGCGCGCATGGCCAAGGGGTTGACGAGGGACCTGCGGGCGAAGGACTTCACCGACGGAACCCTCAGGGAAGCGGCGGGCGGGAAGCGGCCGGACGGCGCGGCGGACGAGGTCCTGCGGGGTGAGCGGATGGTGTCCTGGGCGTTCGACGTCGCCTCCTACGCCACGCTGGATCCGACCGACGCCAAAGCCGTCACGTGGAAGGCGGTCACCGAAGCGACGCGCAGGAGCGGTAACGGCACGAAGTTGCTGGTGTCCGCGGCGAAATATCTCCTCGGCGTCTCTCCGGCGAACAGGATGACCGACCTGACAAGCGCGTTCGCGGACTTCCAGCAACGAGCGGCAGAACTATTGCCTCAGGTCGCGGCTGCCCCGCTGGACCGGTTGGTCGAACTCGACGACCTGTCCGGGACGGCCGTCCTGCGGCACACGGAGTCGCCCCCCTTCGACGAACCCCTGGTGGACCTGCCCGGAGGCTTCTGAACCACCGCCGCACAGCGCGGCGCGCCGGGCACCCCGAAAACACAGGGCACCCGGCGCCACCCCTCAACGCGAGTACCGCATCAACGCCCGCACCATGTGGCACGTCGTCTCCGACGGCGGGTGGACGCCGATCAGCTCGGCGGTGCTGCGGATCGTCTCGTTGCGGGCCTGGTTCGGGACGTACACGCCAGAGTCGAGCAGGGCGATCGCGAGCCGCATCGCCTTGAGGCGGCGGTTGTGTGTGACGTACCAGTCCCGCGGGCGTCCGGGCGGCAGCGGCCGCTTCTCCACGGGGACGTAGGGCAGGTCGAGCTGGACGGGGCGCTTCGCGGTGGACTGGGTCGGCAACGGCTTCGGCTTCAGTGCGGCAGCGGGCACGGACATCCTCCTGTCGCGGTCAGGGCGCCGTCCGGACCCCCCGGCGACACCCTCGAACACTGCTCACAGTCTACTGCCCGCCACTGACATCCGGTGAGCCCACAGCTGGCCTCAAATGCCCAGGTGGGAAAGGATGTTGTCACCATGTCACCCCTGGTCCGGAAGGTATGCGTGAGGCGTCGAGAAATTCGAACAGAGCGCATCGCATCGCCCATCGCCTCACCCGGGGATTTGCCTAAAGGTTTTAGGGAAATGCACAATGCCTTTCAGTAAACGAGAGGAAGGTTATGGCCAGAGCAGGGCTGACCCCGGAGCGGCTGACACGCGCGGGCGCGGAGCTGGCCGACGAGGTCGGGTTCGAGCAGGTGACCGTGTCCGCGCTCGCCCGGCGGTTCGACGTCAAGGTCGCGAGCCTGTACTCGCATCTGAAGAACTCCCAGGAACTCAGAACCAGGATCGCCCTGTTCGCCCTGGAGGAACTCGCCGACCGGGTCGCCGACGCCCTCGCCGGACGCGCCGGCAAGGACGCCCTGGCCGCCTTCGCCGACGCCTACCGCGACTACGCCCGCGAGCACCCCGGCCGGTACGCCGCCGCCCGGCTCCGGCTGGACCCCGAGACAGCCGCCGCCAGCGCCGGAGTGCGGCACGCGCAGATGACCCGGGCGATCCTGCGCGGCTACGACCTGACCGAACCCGACCAGACGCACGCGGTCCGGATGCTGGGCAGCGTCTTCCACGGCTACGTCAGCCTGGAGCTGGCCGGAGGCTTCGACCACAGCGCGCCTGATGCGCGGGAGTCGTGGAACTGGATCGTGGACTCACTCGACACCCTGCTACGGAACCCGAGGCGATGAACACCGAACGCGACTGGACCACCACGCCCGTCACCCCCGACATGGTGCGCGGCTTCCTCGACATGGAGACGACCGCGCACGGCCTGCTGCCCCATCGCCTCCCCGCCCGGGCCCGCCGCCAGATCCCCGACACCCAACTGACCGTCGCCGAGGCCCAACCTTCGGGCGTACGACTGGTGTTCCGCACCCGGGCCACCACGATCGAGCTGGACACCCTGCCCACCAAGCGCGTCTACGAAGGCTTCCCGCCCCCGCCCGACGGCGTGTACGACCTGCTGGTCGACGGCCGTCCCACCGCGCAGGCCACGGTGCCCGGCGGCAACATCCGTACGATCACCGACATGTTCACCCAGGCCTCCGAACTGTCGGAAGGCCCGTCCGGCACCGCCCGGTTCGCCGAACTCCCGGCCGGGGACAAGGACATCGAGATCTGGCTGCCGCACACGGAGATCACCGAGCTGATCGCGCTGCGCACGGACGCGCCCGTCGAGAAGGCGCCGGAGAGCGGGCGCAGGGTGTGGTTGCACCACGGGAGTTCCATCAGCCACGGCTCGAACGCCACGCGTCCGACCGCGATCTGGCCCGCCCTGGCGGCGGCGCACGGCGGAGTGGAGCTGGTCAACATGGGGTTCAGCGGCAGCGCGCTGCTCGACCCGTTCACCGCCCGCGCGATGCGGGACACCCCGGCGGACCTGATCAGCGTCAAGATCGGCATCAATGTCGTGAACGCCGACGTGATGCGGCTGCGCGCGTTCACCCCCGCGGTCCACGGCTTCCTCGACACCCTCCGCGAGGGGCATCCGACCGCGCCGCTGCTGGTGGTGTCCCCCATCCTCTGCCCGGTGCAGGAGGACACCCCCGGGCCGCTCGCCCCGGACTTCGAGGGCGGCACCCCGCGGTTCAAGGCCATGGGCGATCCGGCCGAACTCCCCGCCGGGCGCCTGACGTTGAGGGTCATCCGCGACGAGCTGGCCCGGGTCGTGGAACAGCGGACGGACGACGACCCGAACCTGCACTACCTCGACGGCCTCGACCTCTACGGCGAGCGGGACCACGACGAGTTCCCGCTGCCCGACGGGATCCATCCCGATCCGGCGGGACACCGGCGCATCGGCGAGAACTTCGGGCGGCTCGCGTTCGGTGAGGGCGGTCCGTTCGCGCACGGCACCGGCTGACCTGGGCGAGGGGGGGTTCATGGGTACCGTGAACCCATGGAGATCTGGATCAACCCGGCCTGTTCCAAGTGCCGTAGTGCCGTGAGTCTGCTCGACGCGGAGGGGGCCGAGTACACCGTCCGCCGTTATCTGGAGGATGTGCCCAGCGAGGGCGAGATCAGGGACGTACTGGAGCGGCTCGGGCTCGAACCGTGGGACATCACCCGTACCCAGGAGGCCGTGGCCAAGGAGCTCGGGCTCAAGGAGTGGGCGCGGGACGCGAGTTCGCGGGAGCGGTGGGTGGCGGCGCTGGCCGAGCATCCGAAGCTGATCCAGCGGCCGATCATCACGGCGGACGACGGCACGGCGGTCGTCGCCCGCAGCGACGAGGCCGTACGGGACGCGCTGTCCCGCTGACCCGGCTCGCTCCGGACGCCCAACGCCCTTGTGATGCACGTCACTTATGTGACTCCTGTGTCCGCTGAGTTACATCGTTCGGCATCCCGTACATAGCGGCGTACGCTCCCCTACCCCACAGGAGACGTGAATGTCGCGCAGGAGAACCGCCAGTACGAAGAAGAAGCTGGCGCTGCTGGTCACCGCGGCGGCGGTCGCGGGAGGCGGAGCCTTCGCTCTCGCCACCACGTCGAACGCCTCGCAGTCGACCGCGCAGAACGCCAAGACCCTGTCCGCCGCGAACTCGACGGTCTGTCAGGGGCTCGCCACCGCGCTGGGCAACAACCAGAAGTTCATCGACGGTCAACGCGCCGCGCCCGACGCCCAGTCGAGCGCGCGGATCGCCAACCGCGAAGCGGTCATCGCGCAGATCAAGGTGCAGCAGAAGGCGTCCGGTTGTGCGGTTGGGGAGTCGGCTCAGGACTCCCAGACCACGCAGCCGGCGCAGTCAGCTCCTGCGGGATCGACCGCGACCTCCGCGCCCGCGGCGACCCCTCCCGCGGGCAACACCGGTGGCGGGGCCGCCGCCGCGGGCAGCCAGGTGTGCAACGGCTCGACGGTCACGCTCTCCGGCGAGGCCGGTGCGCCCGCCGCGTCCAGCAACCAGTTCCCGGCCGGTACGACGCTGAAGGTCACCAACCTGGACAACAACAAGTCCACGACGGTGAAGGTCACTTCGGTCTCCGGTAGCTGTGTCCTGCTGAACAACGCGGCCTTCGAACAGGTCCGTGAGCCCGGCAAGTTCCTGATCCGCCGTGCTCTGATCCAGAAGGTGGGGTGAGGCTCAAGGTCCCAGAAAACCGGTGAGGTGACGGCCCAGTCGCTCAGGCGCGGCAGCAGACCTGCCGCCCGGGTCGCCACCAGGTGCGTGTCATGGTCCTGCTGCTTCCGGCCAGAAGCAGCAGGACCGACGCGTTCAGCCCGCGCAGCGCGTCGAGCGCCGGCCGGGGACCGGTCACCGGCTTCGCGGACGGGAACCCCGCGCGCGGTGAGCCGCAGCGGCATCGGCAGCGCGTGCGGCAGATACGCCGTCTCGAACCCGGCGAAGCACTGGGTCGGGTCGAGGAGGAACAGACGGCGTACGCGGTCGGGCGCGTGCAGTGCGTAGTGCAGGGCGATCCAGCCGCCGTAGGAATGACCACCGAGGTCGGCGGCGTGGACGCGGTGGCCGGTTCCCGGCTCGAGCGGGCCGGGTGGGTGCGCCGGATCCGGAGCGAGGGCGACCGGCGCAAGGTCGCCGAGGGCTAACCCCATCGCATACGAGCGGTCCGGCCGCTCCCGTCCGCGATTGCGAACGGCGGGTCGGGCCCGGGGCGGGTGAATCGCGCCACAGCATCGGCAGGTAACACGGGGTTCACATTCGAGCAATGATCGGGAAATCGCATGTTGACAAGCTGCCGGGCATGAATCGCGGCGCTCCAGTGCCGCTGCGCCGCGGCACCCGCAAGTGCGACCGAAAGACCCACCCCGAAGGATGTGGCCCGTGACCTTCAAGGCTGAGTACATCTGGATCGACGGCACCCAGCCGACGGCCAAGCTGCGTTCCAAGACGAAGATTCTCGCCGATGACGCCAAGGGCGCCGAGCTGCCGATCTGGGGCTTCGACGGGTCGTCCACGAACCAGGCCGAGGGGCACTCCTCGGACCGCGTGCTCAAGCCGGTCGCCAGCTTCCCGGACCCGATCCGCGGCGGCGACGACATCCTCGTCATGTGCGAGGTCCTTGAGATCGACATGACGCCGCACGAGTCCAACACGCGTGCCGCGCTCGTCGAGGTCTCCGAGAAGTACGCCGCGCAGGAGCCGATCTTCGGCATCGAGCAGGAGTACACCTTCTTCGACGGCGCGCGCCCGCTGGGCTTCCCCGAGGGCGGCTTCCCGGCCCCTCAGGGCGGCTACTACTGCGGCGTCGGCGCCGACGAGATCTTCGGCCGCGAGATCGTCGAGGCCCACCTGGACAACTGCCTGAAGGCCGGTCTCGCGATCTCCGGCATCAACGCCGAGGTCATGCCCGGCCAGTGGGAGTTCCAGGTCGGCCCGGTCTCCCCGCTGGAGGTCTCCGACCACCTGTGGATCGCCCGCTGGCTGCTCTACCGCACCGCCGAGGACTTCGGCGTCTCCGCGACCCTCGACCCCAAGCCGGTCAAGGGCGACTGGAACGGCGCGGGCGCGCACACCAACTTCTCCACCAAGGCGATGCGCGAGGGCTACGACGCGATCATCACCGCGTGCGAGTCCCTCGGCGAGGGTTCCAAGCCCCTCGACCACGTCAAGCACTACGGCGCCGGCATCGACGACCGCCTGACGGGCCTGCACGAGACCGCCCCGTGGAACGAGTACTCCTACGGCGTCTCCAACCGCGGTGCCTCGGTCCGTATCCCGTGGCAGGTCGAGAAGGACGGCAAGGGCTACATCGAGGACCGCCGTCCGAACGCCAACGTCGACCCGTACCTGGTGACCCGACTGATCGTCGACACCTGCTGCGCCGCGCTGGAGAAGGCCGGCCAGGTCTGATCAGCCCCGTAGTCACGCGGAGGGCGTCCACCGTCATGGTGGGCGCCCTCTCGCGTCCAAGCTGTGAGAGGAGGCTCCTGTTGCGGGCGCGTGTCTGCTTCAATGGGCGCATGGGCAACTACCAGAAGTGCGGAGCGACGGGTCGCCATGACCTGGAGCCCTTCTGGCCTTCCCGTCAGCACCATGACTTCGACCGGGTGTGTTGTCGCGCGATGAACGCGCCGGCCCTCTAAAGCCGTACACCCTCGGCCTCCGGCCTGCGCGACTCGACGTACGTCCCTCGACGAACCTCTCGCGCGAAAGAGCTGACCTCTCATGGCGATCATTCACTCCCTGCCCTCCGCCACACTCGACGCCCCCTCCCCCACCGCCGCACGGCACCATCTGCGCGCCGTCGACCGGGACGAGGTGATCGACGTGGCGGAGTTCCTGCCGCCGGGTGCCACCTGGCTGCCCGCGCCCCCGCACACGCTGCCCACCTTGCCGGGGCAGCCGCCGATGGTCGGGTACCTCGTCCTCATCCCGGCCGACAGCCCGCACCTCACCCGGACCGCACACCCCGACGTCCTGGCCGACGGCACGCCCGGCATCGCCGCCGCCGACGCCGAACCGCTGGTCCGGATCGACACCGTGCAGCGCACCGCCCAGCTCAAGGGCGAGGAACTCGACCTCACCTACCTGGAGTTCGAACTGCTCGCCCATCTCGTCGCCCACCCCAACCGGGTGCACACCCGCGACCAACTGGTCACCACGGTGTGGGGCTACGGGCATGTGGGCGACGGCCGTACCGTCGACGTCCACATCGCCCGGCTGCGCCGCAAGCTGGGGGTCGAGCACCGCAAGGCGATCCAGACGGTGCGCCGGGTCGGGTACAAGTACACGCCGCCCACCGCGCGTTGATCCTCTGCTGACGGCAGATCCACGTTCCGTTCCGCGGGCCGCGCGGGCAGAGTCGTCGGCATGAGACTTCTGGTGCTGGGCGGTACGGAGTTCGCGGGACGGGCCGTGGTGGAGGCGGCCCTCGGCCGGGGCTGGGAGGTGACCGTCCTCAACCGGGGCCGACTCGAACCCCCGGCCGGAGTAAGGGCGTTGCGGGGCGACCGCACCGCGCCCGGCGGGCTCGCCGCGTTGGCCGAGGGCGAGTGGGACGCCGTGGTCGACACCTGGTCGGCGGCGCCCCGCGCGGTGCACGACGCGGCGCGGCTGCTCGCCGACCGGGTGGGCCGGTACGTGTATGTGTCGAGCCGCTCGGTGTACGCCTGGCCGCCGCCCGCCGGGTGCTCCGAGGACGCCCCCGTCGTCGAGGGCGCCGAGCCCGACGCCGGCCCGACCGACTACGCGCGCGACAAACGGGGCGGCGAACTGGCCGCGCTCGGCGCGTTCGGTCCCGAGCGGTCGGTGTTCGCTCGGGCCGGGCTGATCCTCGGGCCGTACGAGAACATCGGGCGGTTGCCGTGGTGGCTGAACCGGGTCGCGCGCGGCGGGCCGGTGCTGGCGCCGGGGCCGCGGGAGCTGGCCCTCCAGTACGTGGACGTGCGTGATCTCGCGCAGTGGCTGCTCGGTTCGGTGGAGCGCGAGTTGAGCGGGGCGTACAACCTGGTCTCCGCGCGCGGGCACGCGACGATGGGGTCGCTGCTGGACACATGTGTGCGGGTCACGGGTGGGGCGGCGGAGCTGCGGTGGACCGATCCCGAAGTGGTGCTCGCGGCGGGTATCGAGCCGTGGACCCAGTTGCCGGTGTGGGTGCCGGAGGGCAGTGAGGGGTACGACGCGCTGCATCGGGCCGATGTGTCCCGGGCGCTCGCGACCGGGCTGAGCTGTCGTCCCGTGGAGGAGACGGTGGCCGACACGTGGAGCTGGTTGCGGGGCATCGGCGGGGTCGCGCCGCAGCGTCCGGACCGGCCGGCGGTGGGGCTCGACCCCGCTGTGGAGGCGAAGGTGCTCGGAATGCGCTGAGACGGCGGTGTCGCCAGGTACACCCCCGCCGCGGTGGCCGGGCCCCGTGACCTTGCGGCCCCGCTCGGTGAGACTTGCGGCATGGATGTGAAACAGGGCCGTGTCGTCCTCACCGCCGGGCTGCGGGCGCTCGCCCTCGCGCTCCTCTCCCTCGCCGGGTCGCTCGCCCTCTTCCTGCTCACCGTCGTCTCGCTGGTGCTGATCCCGCTGGGCCTCGGTCTGTTCACCACTCCCTGGGTGCTGGCCGGCGTGCGCGCCCACGCGGACCGGCGGCGGCTGCTGGCCGCGGAGTGGTGCGGGGTGCGTATCCCGCCCGCGTACCGGTCCATCCCCCGGGACGCGCGCCCGTGGACCCGTACCTTCCGGATGCTCGGCGACCCCGCGACCTGGCGCGATCTGCGCTGGCTGCCCGTCGACATGATCGCCGGGTTCGTCACCGCGCTGCTGCCGGCGGCCCTGGTGTTCTATCCGCTGGAGGGCTTCGCACTGCCCCTCGGGCTGTGGCGGGTGTTCACGGATGGGACGTATGTCGGGTGGTGGTACGGGTTCGTGCCGGTGAGCGGGCAGGGCACTGCGCTGCTCGCGGGGCTGCTCGGCGTCGCGCTGCTCGTCGCCTCCTACTTCCTCACGCCCGCGCTGCTGCGTGTCCACTTCCTCTTGACGCGTTCCGTGCTCGCCCCGGGGCAGGGTGAACTCGCCGAGCGGGTAAGGGTGTTGACCGAGACCCGACGGGACGCCGTGGACTCCTCGGCCGCCGAGCTGCGCCGTATCGAACGCGATCTGCACGACGGCGCACAGGCCCGGCTGGTCGCGATGGGCATGGAACTCGGCACGATCGAGGCCCTGTTGGAGAAGAACCCGGCGAAAGCCCGGGAACTCCTCGCCCGCGCCCGGCAGTCCTCCGCCGAGGCACTGGACGAGCTGCGTGATCTGGTGCGCGGTATCCATCCGCCGGTATTGGCGGAGCGCGGACTCGGCGATGCCGTAAGGGCGTTGGCGCTACGGATGCCGGTGTCCACGGAGGTGAGCACGGACCTCGGGGGCGGGCGGACGGACGCGCCGGTCGAGTCGGCCGCGTACTTCGCCGTCAGCGAGGTGCTCACCAACGCCGTCAAGCATGCGGGGGCCGACCGGATCTGGATCGACCTCCATCACGTGAAGGAAGGGGCGGGGGTGCTGCGGATCTCCGTCACCGACAACGGCGGGGGCGGCGCGCGGGTCGGCGCGGGGTCGGGACTCTCCGGAGTCGAGCGGCGCCTGGGTACATTCGACGGCGTCCTGGCCGTCAGCAGTCCCGCGGGCGGTCCCACCATGGTGACCATGGAGATTCCGTGCGCGTTGTCCTAGCCGAAGACCTGTTCCTGCTGCGGGACGGGCTGGTGCGGCTGTTGGAGGCCTACGACTTCGAGATCGCCGCGGCCGTCGAGACCGGGCCCGAACTCACCAAGGCACTGGCCGAGTTGGCGCCCGACGTGGCCGTGGTCGACGTACGGCTGCCGCCCACGCACACCGACGAGGGGCTGCAGTGCGCGCTGCGGGCGCGGCGGGAGCGGCCCGGGCTGCCGGTGCTGGTGCTGTCGCAGCACGTCGAGCAGTTGTACGCGCGGGAGTTGCTCGCCGACGGGACGGGTGGGGTGGGCTATCTGCTGAAGGACCGGGTGTTCGACGCGGAGCAGTTCGTGGACGCCGTACGGCGGGTGGCCGGCGGTGGGACGGCGATGGATCCGCAGGTCATCCAGCAGTTGCTGGCGCGGCGGGCCGCCGACGACCGGCCGCTGGGGCAGTTGACCCCTCGGGAGATCGAGGTCCTTGAACTGATGGCGCAGGGCCGGTCGAACGCCGCGATCGCCGGGCAACTCGTCGTGACGGAACGGGCGATCGCGAAACACACGTCCAATATTTTCGCCAAACTGGGGCTGGAAGTCTCCGATGACGACAATCGCCGCGTGCTGGCCGTACTGGCGTATTTGGACCAGGGACGCTGAGCACTAGCTGTGAGTCGATCACAACTGCCGGTGTTTAAGCGCCAGTTGAGAGGGGACTTACCCAGGAACCTCTCATAAATTTATGAGACGGCTGAACACTCCTGGGACCCCCTGCGTATCTGAGGGAGCCGCTTCACTCCTGTCGGGCGCCTCGCTGCCCCGCAAGGAAGTCAGAGGAGTTCCATGGGACGCAATGATCGTAAACGCCGTACGCCGCTGGCCACCAAGGCCATTGCCGCATCGGCTGCCCTAGCGCTCGGTGGGGGCGGGCTGCTCTGGGCACAGATGAACGCTTCGGCGCATGAGTCCAACTCATCGGGCCAGAACACCACCAAGGCCGCCACGGCGGCCCAGGTCGCGACGATCGCCTGCCCGGACGTCGGTCAGCAGCTGACGAACGTGCCGCAGAAGGCTCGTCAGGGTGTCGCCACCGAGCTGGCGAACCTGGACAAGCAGATCACCGAGGCCTACAGCCGGCTTGCTTCGACGCGCCAGGCACAGGCGAACGACGCGAGCTTCGTGCAGAACGCGATCGTCGGCCCCCTCAAGGAGAAGCGGGCCGCGACGATCGACCGCATCCGCATCGACATCCAGCGAGTGGGCGGCAGCGTCAACGCCACCGCACTGAAGCAACTCGCCGCCTGTACGACGCAGAACGCCAACAACACCACCGCCGGTGGTCAGAACAACAACGGCGGCGGCCAGAACAACGGCGGGCAGAACAACAACAACGGCGGCCAGAACAACGGCAACACCGCCGCCCCGAGCGCCAGCGCCAGCGCCTCGGCGCCCGCCGCCAACAACGGCGGTCAGGCCGGCAACGGCCCGACGGCCGCGGACTTCGTGGACATCACGAAGGTCGCGAACAACGTCCTCGCCAAGCCGCAGAACCAGGCTCAGGCCTCGACGGGCAGCTTCACCACCAAGTGCGGTGTGAACGCCAACAAGAACCACAACACCGACAACGTCATCGTGGCTCCTGGTGTGACCAACGGCGCGCACCACGAGCACGACTACGTCGGCAACCAGAAGGTCAACGCGTTCTCCACGAACGACTCGCTGCTGGCCGCTCCTTCCAGCTGCCAGAACCAGAGTGACCTCTCGGCGTACTACTGGCCGGTCGTGCGTGTGCAGGACGGCTCGCAGGAGTTCGACGCCAACGCGCTCGGCGGTGGCAAGGAAGGCAACGTCGGCAAGATCCTGACGCCGCAGTCGGCGCAGATCAAGTACGTCGGTTCGCCGGCCAGCAAGGTCGTCGCGATGCCGCAGTTCCTGCGCATCATCACCGGTGACGCCAAGACCCTCACCAACGGTCTGGCGAACGCCAACGCACACTGGAGCTGCACCGGCTTCGAGAACAAGGTCCAGCTCACGGAGCAGTACCCGATCTGCCCGCAGGGCAGCAACGTGGTCCGCACCTTCGCGTTCCAGAGCTGCTGGGACGGCGTGAACATCGACAGCGCCAACCACCGTACGCACGTGGCCTTCGCGGACCCGGCGAGCGGTGTCTGCGGGAACGGCTTCAAGGCCATCCCGCAGCTGACGATGCGCCTGGTCTACAAGATCACGCCCCCCACCCTCCAGGCGGACGGCACCGTGAAGAACGCCTACGCGGTGGACGGTTTCCCGGAGCAGCTGCACAAGGCGTCGACCGACCACGACGACTTCATCAGCGTCACCAAGAACAACCTGGCGGCGAAGATCGCCAACTGCGTCAACTCCGGCAAGAAGTGCCAGTGAGTAGGCAGTAGTACGAAAGCGGGCGGTGGGAGAATCCCACCGCCCGCTTTCGTGTGCCCTCAAGGGGGCTTCCCGTAAAGGGAGTTCAGCTCGTGTGCTTGGAGTGGTCGGTGCCGATCTCCTCGTCGCCGCCCAGCGTGGTCTGGAGCTTCTTCACGATCTTGTCGGTGCCGACGGCGACCCACTTGCGGCCGACGAGGTAGAAACCGCCGTAGTCCTTGGCGTCGTTGATCCACTCGCGCTGGCCTCGGTCGGTGGCGAAGGTGGCGAGGACGAACTTGCCGTAGCTCATCGTGCAGATGGCCTGGCGGAGTTCGTCGGCGTCCGTCTGGATGTCGGGCGTGCACTTCACCTTGGCCGCCAGGCTCTCCAGGCTGCCGGTGGCCGCCGTCGGTACGGTCGCGGCCTTGGTGTCGGCGCCACAGCCCACCAGCGCCAGCGCCGCCGTGGCGCCGGCCACCGCGAGCATCGGTCGGGTCAGCCTCATCTGTCGTTCCTCCGGTCGTCCGGTCAGCAGCATGCCGCAGTCGGCCCCGGCGAGGGACCTTCTCCTTCGATACGGCCACGACGGGCTCCGCGCTCAAATCCGTGTTCCCCGGCTGTACGCGTGTGCGAAGGTGGCGCCCGTGAACCAAGACTGGGAAGACCGTGTGACCGCCGCCTGGGCCACCTTCGACGACTATCCCGAGGAGCGGGCGGCCGAATTCCGGGCCGTGATCGACGCGCTGGTCGCCGAGCTCCCGGACGACAGTCCGCTGGGCCCCTTCGAGCGGGCCTGCGCCTGGGACTCGACCGGGCACTCGGACCGGGCGGTCCCGCTGTACCGGGAGGCGCTGGCACTCGGGCTGAGCGAGCTGAGCGGGTACAAGGGGCGGCGAGCCAAGATCCAACTCTCCAGCTCGCTGCGGAACATCGGGCAGGCCGAGGAGGGCGTCAAGCTGCTCACGCCCGAACTCGACGCGCCCTCCGACGAGTTGAACGACGCGGTACGCGGGTGTCTCGCCCTGTGTCTGTCCAGCCTGGGCCGGGACCGCGAGGGCCTCTCCCTCGTGCTGGGCGCCCTGGCACCCCATCTGCCGCGCTACCAGCGGTCGATGGCGAACTACGCGCGGGCCCTGGTCGAACCCGACGGCTGAGTCGCCCGAGTGGCGGTGACCAACTCACCATTCGCTCGTTTTGCTGAACGTGCAGTCACAGGATGTCGCCAAGCGCCCCGCAGCTTCACCCACCGACCCGGCCGTCGATGTCGAACAGGCCGAGGCCGCGCTCGTCGAGCACTATCCACGGCTCGTCCGGCTCGCCTATCTGGTGCTGCCCCCGAGCCTCGGCCGCAACCGGCGGGTCCTGACCGCGCACGCCCTCACCCAGCGCGCCCTGCCCAGGGGCCGCGCGTCGGCGTCCGTCATCCCGGCCCAGTCGACCGGCCGGGACGGCGACCCCGGGTACGCCTTCGTCCGCCTCCAGGTCGTGCGTACGGCGCTGGAGGCGGGCCTGCCGCTGTCGTTCCGGTCGTGGCCCAAGCGCTCCCAACTCCCCCCGCTGCTCCCCCAGGTGTGGGGCCTGCGGCTCTTCCCGCGCTCGGGCGGCGCCGACGAACTCGCCCTGGACCAGCGGCTGTCGGCCCTGTCCGGCCCGGCGCGCGCGGTGTATGTGTTGCGCGGCCTGGAGCAACTGCCCGACGGCGACGTTCGCCGGGTGCTCACGGCGGCCGGGGTCGACGAGGTGGACGCGGCGCTGCGCGAGGCCGATGAGGCGCCAGAGCGCTACGGGCTGCTGGAATCCCCCGAGTTCGACCCCTGTTCGCTGCACGCCCGGCCCACCGATCTGATGCGCCGCCGTCAGCACGGCAAAGCCGCGCTCGCCGCCGCGGCGGCCGTCATCGTGTGCGGTGCCCTGCTCGCGCTGCCCGGCGGCGGCTGGGGCCCGGACGGCGCCGCCGCCCCCGCGTACGCGGAGAACCCGGCGGCCGAAGCGGCCCTGAACCCAGGCAAGTTGGCGAGGGTCGCGCCCACCGCGTGGGAGTTCTCCGCGCGCAAGGACTTCTCCGTCTGGCCCGCCCGCGGCGACCTCACCAAGAACACCGCGTTGCTGCGCCGCGCCCTCGCCGTCTGGGCCCGCCCCGGCGAGTCCGTCCAGGTCTCGGCGACCCCGGGCACCCCCTCCGGCGGCCCGGCCGGACCACCCCAACTCCTGTACGCGGGAACGGTCGACAACGCGCGCGTGGTGATCCTCTACGACGGTCTGCGCATCGCCCGCTACGCCGAACCGAAGGACGGCACCAAGGGGGCCGCGCTGGACTTCGCGCGGGTCGACGGCGCGACCGGGTCCGAGGCGAACGCGGTGGTCCTGGACCGGGCCGACGGCAACGTCCGCTATCTGACCGCCCCTTGGATCAAGAAGGCGGCCGAGCGGGACCTCCAGAAGCCGAACGCCGGTGCGCTGCCCCTGACCCTCACCGACGGGATCACCTCGCCGCTGGCCAGCCCCGCCCAGCAGACCGGCGCGTGCACGTCGTGGAACGTGCTCCAACTGACCGACGACACCGGCACCCGGCTGATGAGCGACCTCGGCGAGCTGGTCCCGGCGCACCTGACCGCCGGCCGGCCCGGCTCGGTCCACGAGGCGTCCGGCTCGCAGGCCCAGCACGCCTGGGCGCCCTTCGCCTGCTCCCTCGGCGCGATGCGCTCGCTGGGCGTACGGTCCGTGAACGCCTGGCAGTACGCCCAGCAGCCCCTGCCGAACGCGAGCGGCGCGGGGGCGTGGACGTGCACACGGGCCGAGACCTGGCGGGGCGGCGGCGAGCGGGTGCTGGCGCAGTTCCAGACGCCGGGCGGGACGTTCGGCGCGGTCGTCGCGAAGGCGCAGGACGTGCCGGCGTGCGGGCCACGTGATCCGCATGTGCTGGCCGGGGTGCTGTGGAAGTCGGCGGCGGGCCACTGGTATCTGCTGGCCGCGGGCAGCGAGGGCACGGAGTCGATCACGGCGACGGGCGGGGTGACCGGCTCGGCCAAGGGCGGCCTGCTGGCCGTCAAGACGCGGCAAGGAGCGCAGGCCGAGCTGAAGGGCGCGCTGGACGACGGCCGGACGATCTCCGGGCTGCGCTAGCTGACACTCGCGTCAACAAGTCCGCGCGGAAGGGTTCCGCGCGGACTTACCCGTCAGTACATTGACGCCATGTCCAACACGCCGCTCAAGCCTCGAAGGGTGTCCTTCTCCTGGGAGGGCACCCCGCTGCACTGGGTGCCCGGCGATCCGTTCACCACGCACACGATCAATGTGCTGCATCTGCTGCTGCCCGCCGGTGAGCGGTGGTTCGTGCACGTCTATCAGCAGGTGCTGCCCCTCATCCGGGACGACCGGCTGCGGGCGGACGTGATCGGGTTCATCGGCCAGGAGGCGATGCACTCCCAGGCCCATGACGAGGTGCTGCCTCATCTGAGGGAGCTGGGGCTCGACCCGACGCCGTACACCGCGCAGGTCGACTGGTTCTTCGAGAAGCTGCTCGGCGACCGCACGCTGCCCCCGGGCCGGGCCCGGAAGTGGTGGCTGCTGGAGCGGGTGGCCACCATCGCGGCCATCGAGCACTACACCGCCTTCCTCGGCAACTGGGTGCTGAACGCCGAGGAGTTGGACCGGCGCGGCGCCGATCCGACGATGCTGGACCTGCTGCGCTGGCACGGCGCCGAGGAGGTCGAGCACCGGTCCGTCGCCTTCGACCTCTTCACGCACGTCGACGGCAGCTACCGGCGGCGCGCACGGACCTGGGCGACCGCGTTCGCCGCGCTGATGTTCCTGTGGCAGCGCGGGACCCGCTTCTTCATGGCGAACGACCCGACGCTCGTGGACCGCAGGGCGAGCTTCAAGGACTTCTACGTCGCCGGCCGGCGCGGCACACTGCCCGCCACCGGGGACATGGTCAGGTCCATACCCCGCTACCTGAGCCGTGCCTACCACCCCTCGCAGGAGGGCAGCACCGAGCAGGCCGTCGCCTATCTGGCCTCCTCGCCCGCGGCGTTGGCCGCCGAGCGGGCCGAGAAGGGGGTGGCCTGATGCCAAAGCCGCTCACCGTGGCGGTGCTGGCGGGGGCCGCGCTGCTGACCCGGCGGGCGCTGCGGCGGCGGGTGCGGGCCTCGCCGCTGTGGCCGCTGCCCGCGCTGGATCCGCCGACCTCGGGCCGGCCGCGCTCACGGGCACTGAAGCTGCGGGTCGCGGCAAAGGAGACGGTCGCCGACGGGGTCGTACAACTGCGCCTGGAAGGCCGGGACTTGCCGCGCTGGGCGGCGGGGGCACATATCGATCTGGTGCTGCCCTCGGGGCTGGTGCGGCAGTACTCGCTGTGCGGGGACCCGGCGGACAGCTCGTCGTACACGGTCGCGACGCGGCTGGTCGAGGACGGGCGGGGCGGGTCGCGCGAGGTGCACGAACAGGTGCGGGTGGGTGCGGAGTTGGAGGTGCGGGGGCCGCGCAACCGGTTCCCGCTCGTCGAGGCGCCCGCGTATGTCTTCGTCGCCGGCGGTATCGGGATCACCCCGGTGCTGCCGATGCTGCGGGCGCTGCCGGAGGGCGCCGACTGGCGGCTGCTGTACGCCGGCCGGTCGCGGGAGTCGATGCCCTTCCTGGCGGAGATCGAGGAACTCGGCGCGGACCGGGTGACCGTCGTGACCGGACCGCCCGATCTGGAGGGGCAGTTGGCGGACGTGCCGGAGGGAGCCGTCGTCTACTGCTGCGGTCCCGAGGGGCTCATGTCGGCCATGGCGGAACGCTTCCGGGAGGTGCGTCTTGAGCGCTTCGCGCCCCCGGCGTCGGAGGGTGACGACACGCCCTTCGAACTCGAACTCCGGCGCACCGGAAGGACGTTGACCGTGCCGGCCGACTCCACCGTCCTCGCCGCCGTCCGGGCGGAGCTGCCCGACACCCTCTACTCCTGTGAGCAGGGCTTCTGCGGAACCTGCCAACAGCGGGTACTGGAAGGGGAGGTGGACCACCGGGACGAGTTGCTGACGGACGCGGAGCGGGCCGACTCGATGCTGATCTGTGTGTCCCGGGCTCGAAGTGTGCGTTTGGTGCTGGACTTGTGATGAGGTGATGTGAACAACCCTGGTCGGTCCGGTCCGTTCGGGGCCGGAAGAGATCGGTAGGGTGTTCGCATGAGTACCGGGGTTCGCCGCAGGATGGGGGTCGAGGAACGGCGGCAGCAGTTGATCGGCGTCGCTCTCGACCTGTTCAGCCGTCGCTCGCCCGACGAGGTCTCCATCGACGAGATAGCCGCGGCGGCGGGGATCTCCCGGCCGCTGGTCTACCACTACTTCCCCGGCAAACTCAGCCTGTACGAGGCCGCGTTGCAGCGTGCCTCGGACGATCTCGCCGGGCGGTTCGTGGTCGCCGAGGAGGGGTCGCTGGGTGCGCGGCTGCTGCAGGTGATGGGCCGGTTCTTCGACTTCGTCGACGACCACGGCCCCGGTTTCGCGGCGCTGATGCGCGGCGGTCCGGCCGTCGGCTCGTCCACCACCAACGCCCTTGTCGACGGGGTGCGGCAGGCCGCGTACCTTCAGATCCTGTCGCACATGAAGGTCGAACACCCGCCCGCCCGGCTGGAGTTGATGATCCGCTCCTGGATATCGCTCGTCGAGTCGACGGCCCTGATCTGGCTGGACGGCCGCCGTATCCCACGCGCCGATCTGGAGCGCCAACTCGTCCACGACTTCGGGGCGTTGGCGGCGGTGAGCGCCGCGTACGACGAGGAACTGAGCGAGCTGCTGCGCGAATCGCTCAGGAACGAGCCGGGCGACGGGCCGTTCAGCGACCTCGTCGTCCGGCTGATCGCCCTGGCGTCCTAGGCCCTGTCGGCCCAGCCCTCAGCGCTCGAACTTGCGGTAGGACGGGTCCAGTTCGCGTACCTCGGCGGAGGCGTGCAGGACGGAGCCGTCCTCGTGGACGTACTCGCGGAGGAGTTCCAGGACCTTCTCGGTCAGCCGTGCCTTGGTCTCCTCGGTGCGTCCGGCGAGCAGGCCGACGGTGACGTGGACGACGGTGTGACCCAGCTCGTCGAGACCCTCGTACCCGAAGGCCGTGTACTCGCTCGGGCGGAACTGGGTCTTGCACGCCTCCGGCTTGGCGGCCGCGATCTCGACCACCGCCTCGTGCAGCGCACGGGCGAAACCCTCCTGGTCGAAGGAGATCGTGCGGGAGTGGTCGACGGTGATCTGCGGCATGGGGCAACTCCTGTTCTAAGCCAACAACCCGCCGCTCACCCTAGCCGCAGCGCCAGCATCGCGATGTCGTCGTCCCGGTTGTGGCCGAAGGTGTCGAGGAGGGTGTCGCACAGGGCGTCCAGGCCGGGGAGGGCGCCGGTGGCGGCCGCGCGGAGTTGTTCCATCGAGGCACCGAGGTCGGTGCCGCGGGTCTCGATCAGACCGTCGGTGATCATGAGGAGGCGGTCGGTGGGTTCCAGGAACAGTTCGGTGGGCGGCGGATGGGACAGGCCCACGCCCAGCAGCGGACCGGCCGCCTTGGCGTAGTCCGCGCTGCCGCTGTCCCGGATGATCAGGGGTGGGATGTGGCCCGAGTTGGAGATGAGGGTGCGCCCGGTGTCGGGGTCGACGAGGACCATGCAGACGGTGGCCGTGGTCTCCGGGTGGTAGTGCCGCAGCATGCGGTCCAGCCGCTCGGCGAGCACGCTCGGGTCGCTCTCGTCGACGCAGTAGGCGCGCAGCGCGTGCCGTATCTCCACCATGACGGTGGCCGCCTCCAGCGAGTGCCCGACGACGTCGCCGACCGCGAAGAGCACTCCCCCGTCGACCCGCAGCGCGGCGTAGAAGTCGCCGCCGATCTCGGTGTCCTGGGACGCGGGCACATACCGGACGACGACGTTGACACCCGGCGTCTCGGGCAGCTTGTCCGGCTTGGGCAGGAAGCTGCGCTGGAGGGTGAGGGCGACATGCCGCTCGACCTGGTACATGAGGAGCGGCTCGGCGGCGAGCGCCGTGGCCTGGGCGAGCTGTGCGAGCAGCGCCTCGGCCTCGGGGCCCACCCGGCGCAGCCCGCGCGTGGGGGCGGCGAGACAGACCGGGGCCCGGCCCTCCTGGGTGAGGACCAGCGCCAGCCGGGCGTCGTGTTCCACCCCGGGCCGGAAGAACCCGGTGGGCCACAGCGGGGCGGGCACCGTGGTGATCTGCACCCCGGACTGCCCCTGGGAGAGCCGCCGCAGCAGCCGGGCCACGGTCCGATCGGCCTCCTCGCCCGGCAGCGCGACCGAGTTGCGATCCCGGGGGAGGCCTCGGTACAGCTCGTCGTCGCGGTCGAGGACGAACACGGCGGCGGGGGTGCCGGTGAGCCGTGCGGTGCCGTCGGCGGCGACCTCGACGAGTTCCTGGAGGGAGCGCGCCGCCTGGATGGTGACGATCATCTCCGACAGGAGGGTGAGGCGCTGCACGAGCGCCTGGTCGTCGGCTCGCAGCCGGGCCGCGCGGACGGCGGCGCGGACCGCCGCCTCGATCTCCTCGGGCTCCGCGGGCACTGTCAGATAGGCCTCGTCGCCCGCGTCGAGCGCCGGGCAGCGGTCGCTCGGGGGGACGGCGAGGGCCGAGACATGCACGACCGGCAGGCCCGCCATGCGCGGCCGGTCCTTGAGCAGTCGGCACAGTTCGAACCCGCTCATGTCCGGCAGGTGCACGTCGATCAGGGCCACGTCGGGGAGGTTCCCCTTGCGCAGCCGTACGTCGAGTTCGGTGAGCGCCTCTTCTCCGCTGCCGACCGCGAGGACCCGATGGCCGGCGCGGATCAGCACACTCTCGACCGCGAACCGGCTCGCCGGCTCGTCGTCCACGACCAGTACGGTCGCGTGCGTCAGTTTGCCGTTGACATCCATTTGTCAGCCCTGGCCCTAGGACACACCGGTGGGGCAGGCCGGTGTCCACAGCCTGCCCCACCCACGATAATGCGCTTTCAGGATGTCCGGGTGAAGACCGCCGCTGTACGCCCCGGAACGGTGAAGGTGCCCGTCCCCTTCGCGTACGACGCGGACTTCACGGTAGAGTCCGCGCCCGCCGCCTGCACCGGATGCAGCCGGTAGCCGGTACCGGCCAGCGCGTCCACCTTCTGCTGCTGGGTGCCCGGCGTCGCGTTGAACACGACCACGAGATCACCGAGTTCCATGGTGATCACCCCGGGCGTCTCGCCCGTCCCCGACAGCGGGAACGACAGCTTCGACTGCACCTGCCCGGCCGTGTCGAGCGAGAACACGGGCTCGGTCGTACGGATCTTCAGCAGGTCCCGGTAGGCGGCCGAGGCCCCCTCGATCTGCCCGCAGCCCACCTTGACCGACGTCAACAGGCCTTTTGCGTACGGCCACTTGGATTCGTTGTCGGCCGCCATCGGCAGCCCCTGCCCGAAGCCGTTGCCGTCCGCGCAGTTCCAGTGGATCGCGTTGAACCAGTCGCCGCTGTCGAAAGAGTTGCGGTCCAGTGATTTGGAGCGCAGCAGATCGGTCCCGGCCTGCGACAGCGCCGGACCTTGCGAGAGGGTCGCCGTGGCCATGGCGAGGACCTGCATCCGGGCCCGGTCGGCGGCGCCAGTGCCGGCCGGCAACTTGTAGGCCAGCGCGTCGAACAGGGACTCGTTGTCGTGCGCGTCGACATAGGCGAGGGCATCACCCGGCGCGTCCGCGTATCCGGCGGCCGTGCCGTTGTAGTCGACCTCGGCTCCGGTGACGTCCTTGCCGTCCGTGTCGGTGAAGTGATACTTGGCGAGATTGCCGCTCAGGCCGACCTTGATGAGGTCCTGATAGTGCAGCAGGCGGGCCTTCTGCTCGGCCGAAGTGCCGTTCGCCGTCGAGGTGTTGGGGTCGGTGTACAGCCCGGACGCGAAGCCCTGGACGCCCGGGTCCGCGTCGAAGGGGCTGCCGCCGCGCACGGCGTCACGGGCCCGGTCGGAGAAGGTCGCGATGCCCGTGCCGGCCATGTTCTTCTGCGTGGCCTGCACAAAGCGGGCGTCGTCGGCGACCTCGCCGAAGTTCCAGCCCTCGCCGTACATGATGATCTTCTTGCCGTCGACACCGTCCGTCGCCGGGGTCAGCGCGTCCAACGCCTTGCGTACGGCGAGGATGTTGGCCTTCGGCTGGTGTCCCATGAGGTCGAAGCGGAAGCCGTCGACCTTGTACTCCTTGGCCCAGGTGACCACGGAGTCGACGACGAGCTTGCCCATCATGGCGTTCTCGGTGGCCGTGTCGGCACAGCAGGTGGAGGTGGCCACGCTGCCGTCGGCGAGCAGCCGCTGGTAGTAGCCGGGCACGATCTTGTCCAGGACCGAGTAGTCCGCCTGCCCACTGGCCGCCGTGTGGTTGTAGACCACGTCCATGACGACCCGGAGCCCGTCCTCGTTCAGCGACTCGACCATCTTCCGGAACTCGACGGTACGGCCGGTGCCGTCCGGATCGGTCGCGTACGAACCCTCGGGAACGGTGAAGTGGTACGGGTCGTAGCCCCAGTTGTAGGCGTCCTTCGCGGCGACGGCCGCCACGCACTCCTGCTGCTTCTCCGAGTCGGCCGGGTAGGAGGCGAGGTCGCAGTCGGTGGTCGACTGCTCGGACTTCTTCTCCGGGATGGTGGCGATGTCGAAGGCGGGCAGCAGATGCACGTACGACGTCCCGGACGCGGCCAGCTCCCGCAGATGCTTCGAGCCGTCGCTGTTCTTGTCGGTGAAGGCGAGATACGTACCCTGGTCGGCGGCCGGGACGGTCTCGTCCGCCACCGAGTAGTCCCGGATGTGCAGCTCCTGGATCTCGGCGTCCTTCAGCGCCACCGCCTTGGGCTTCTTCAGGCTCGACCAGCCGCTCGGGGCAAGGGACTTGTCGGCGAGGTCGACGACGAGGCTACGCTCGGAGTCGGCGGTGAGGGCGACCGAGTAGGGGTCGGTGACCTTGTTGGTCACCAGCCTCTGGACGGTCGGCGCCCACACCTTCACGACGTACCGGTAGGGCTTGTTCTTCCAGGAGGCCGGACCGGTGACGGACCAGACGCCGGTGGCGGAGTCACGGCTCATCCTCTTGAGCGAGCCGTCCAGCTCCAGCGACACGCTCTGCGCGGTCGGCGCCCAGACGGCCAGCGTGGGACGGCCGTTGCGGAAGGTCGGGCCCAGCTCTGCCTTGGTCGCGGCGGCGTACACGTCGTCGAGGACACCGGCGATCTGTACGCCCGTCGCTGCCAACACGGCGCCGTTGACGGCCCGTTGGGAGGCGACGAGCTGACCGGTCAGGGCCTCTGGCACCCGGTCCCAGTCACGCGGGTCGACGGACCAGGCCGTGTAGTCCTTCAGATAGGGGAACTTGGCCTTCTGGGCGTCGGTGAGTGTGGTCTTCGACAGCCGGAGCCAGCGCTCGTCGTCGCTCGTCAGCGCGCCGTCCTTCACGGCGATCGAACCGTCGCGGGAGTAGAGGAGTTGGGTGGAGGCTGCCGCGTCCGAGCCGTTCCAGGCGACGGTGTTCCGGTCGATCCAGACCGCCTTGGAGGTGGTCAGGTCGAGAGCCGCCGCGCTGCCGGCGGGCTGTGGCAGGAGGTACTTCTCCTGGCCGTTGAGCAGCCACACCTCGTGGCCGTTGGACTTGAGGTCGAGCGACTGGTCGGCGGAGAGGTCCTTCTCGTCGCCCTTGTGGAGGATGTAACTGAGGCTGGTGGCCCCGGAGTTGAGCGGCACCTCGAAGACGGCGCCATAGGCGTCGGTCCTCACCGGCTGCAAGGGGCTCGACCAGTCCGTGGGGTTCGCGGCGCCGGTCCAGACGTGCAGACCCCAGCCGGTGTAGTCGCCGTCCGCGCGGTGGTAGTGGATGACGGCCTTGGTTGTGTCCTGCGCCGGGTAGTCGGGCCGGTCCGTCGCTACGGTCTCCTTGCCCTGCTCGATCCAGACCTCGCCGGTCTTGGTGACATCGATCGAGCGGTCTGCGGCTACGTCCTTGTTGCCGTCCTTGTCGATCACCAGGAAGCCGACGTTCGTGGCGCCGGGCTTCAACTTGACGTAGGCGAAGGCCCCGTAGGCGTCCCGCCCGACGAACGGGTGGCCGGCCGGCCAGGTCGTCGCCTCGCCGTCGGCGAGGTCGCCCCAGGCGTACAGGCCCCAGTTGTCGTAGTCGCCGTCGGTGCGCTTGTAGTGGACGATCGCGTAGTCGCGGGAGGAGGCCGTGGGGATTTCCTCGGCGGGCGGGGTGCCGGAGGTGGAGGCCGCCGTCGCGCTCGCCGTGCGGCCGGTCGAGTCGACCACAACCGCCTTGTAGCGCAGGGCTGTTCCGGCCGGTACGTCCTTGCCGAGGGTCTGGGTGACCTTGTAGGGGGCGTGGTCGGCCGAACCCAGCGTCCGCCACTTGCCGTTGCCGGTCTGGGCGGCGAAGACGACCCGGTCGAGCCGGCCGCCGGTGACGTCGGCGCTCAGCTCGACGGTGCCGGTGGCTCCGGCGTCGGGAGCCTTGAGGGTGATCGTCGGCTTGTTCAGCGGCTTGGCGAGGGGGCCGGCCGCCTTGAGCACGATCGCGGAGCCGGCCGGGACGGTGACCGTCACCTTGTTGTCGGCGCCGCTCGTCGCGGTGGCCGAAGTCCCGTAGATCGCCCGGTACTTCATGTCCGGCGAACCGGTCGCGAAGGTCGCGGCCTTGGCCGTGTCGGCGTTGTTGAGGGCGACGATGTACTCGGCGCCGCCGCCGGTGCGCGTGAAGGCGTAGACACCGGCGCCGTCGGCCGCGTAGCGCTCGGTCTGGACGCCGTCGGTCAGTGCCGGGTTGTCCTTGCGCAGCTTGGAGAGGGCGGCGATGTCCTTGTACAGCGGGGCGGTCGAGTCGTACGCGTCGCTCGCGGCCGTGCGGTCGGTGCCGATCTCGTCGTCGTCGAGATAGTCGGTGATCTTCGAGGCGAACATCGGCTGGCGGGCGTCCTTGTCGCCACCCGAGCCGGTGAAGCCCTGTTCGTCGCCGTAGTAGACGACGGGGTTGCCGCGGCTGAGGAACATCAGCTCGTTGGCGAGCTTGTCCTTGGCGAGGAGTTCGGCGCCGGTGGCCTTCGGGTTGTCCTGGTCGAGGAAGTAGCCGATGCGGCCCATGTCGTGGTTGCCGAGGAAGGTGACCTGCTCGTAGGCGTTCGCCTTGTCGGTCGTGTACTTGTAGTCGTCGCCGAAGACGCTCGCGAGCTTCCGCGCGCTGCCGCCCTGGGAGGCGTAGGCGCGGGCCGCGTCCTGGAAGGGGAAGTCGAGCGTGGCGTCGAGGCGGCCCTGGGTGACGTACGGCGAGGTCACGGACGGGTCGGCGGAGTAGACCTCGCCGAACATGAAGAAGTTCTTCCGGCCGTGCGCGGCGGCGTACTTGTCGAGAGCCGTCGCCCACTGGGTCCAGAAGTCCATGTCGACGTGCTTGACGGTGTCGATGCGGAAGCCGTCGACGTCGAAGTCGCGCACCCACTTCTCGTAGATCTTCTCCATGCCGCTGACCACCTCGGGACGCTCGGTCCACAGGTCGTCGAGGCCGGAGAAGTCGCCGTAGGTGGCGTTCTCGCCGACGTAGGTCGAGTCGCCCCGATTGTGGTACATCGTGGGGTCGTTGAGCCAGGACGGGACCTTCACGTCCGCCTTGTCGGCAGGGACGGTCGGGGTCTTGGGGAAGGACGCGGTGGTGACGGCGGGGAAGGTCTTCGTCCCGGCTGCGTAGTCGGCGTAGGCGGCGTCGTCGAAGGGCTGTCCGTCCTTGGTCAGATACGGGAAGGCGCCCTTGGAGAGGTAGTCGTAGGACTTGCCCTCGTAGTCGACGACGTCGGCGGTGTGGTTGGTGATGACGTCGAAGAAGACCTTCATGCCCTTGGCGTGGGCCTTGGAGATGAGGGTCGCCAGGTCCTTGTTGGTGCCGAAGTGCGGGTCGACCTTGGTGAAGTCCGTGATCCAGTAACCGTGGTAGCCGGCAGAGGCGTCGGCGCCCGTCCCCTGTACGGGCTGGTTCTTGAAGATCGGGGCCATCCAGATGGCGGTGGTGCCGAGGCCCTTGATGTAGTCGAGCCTCTTTGTCAGGCCCTTGAGGTCGCCGCCCTGGTAGAAGCCCTTGTCGGTGGGGTCGTAGCCGGTGCTGAGGCGTGAACCGGTCAGCCCTCCCTGGTCGTTGGAGGTGTCGCCGTTGGCGAACCGGTCCGGCATCACGAAGTAGAACTGCTCGCGGGTGTCGTCGTGCCGGGCGGGTGTCGACGCCAGCTTGGCGTCGGACGGGGGTGCGGGCGGGGCCGCCGCGTGGGCCGCGAGGGGTGGGACGAAGGCCGCGACGAGCGCGGCGACCACGACACCCACGACTCGTCCTCGTAGCGCGGTGCGGCGCGTCCGGGGCGCCGGCCATCTCGGTATCACAGGCGTGAACTCCTCGCGATTACGACTCAGTTCGGGTCCGACCCCGGCGTGACCGTATCGCCGACGCAAGGGTTGCAGCAAGACTCGTGAAAGTCACAGAAAGAACTTCCAATCACAGCCGAAGGCGGTCACGCCTGTGCGGCTCCGAACTTTTCCGCCACACCGCGCATCGCACTGTTTGTAGGGCGGAGGACGACCACAGAGCGCGAGCGGAGAACCGTCACCATGAACGACCAGCGGAACACCACCGACCGGACAGCCACCACTACGCACCGCGGCCCCCGCAGGACCGGCCGTACCGTGCTCGCCGCGACCGCCGTGGCGGCCCTGGGCCTCGCCTGGGCGGGTACCGCGCAGGCCGCGAGCCCCAGCACGCCGACCTGCTCCGCCGCCGGGCTCAAGGCCACCTTCGGCCGGCAGCTCGCGGGCGGGATGAACCACCAGGGTGTCGTCATCAAGCTGCGCAACCTCAGCGGCAGGACGTGCGCGCTGCGCGGCTACCCCGGGCTCGGCCTGGAGAACTCCGCGCACAAGAAGCTCACGACCCACACGGCCTGGGGGAACACCTGGTACGCGCACAACCCCGGCAAGAAGACCCTCACCCTCAAGAACGGCGAGAGCGCGGAGGCCGTCGTCTCCTGGAGCCACGCCAACACCGGCACTTCGGGCGCGGTGCACGCCTCCTACCTGGAGATCACGCCGCCGGCCTCGACCCGGCACAAGACGCTGGCCTTCCCCCAGTGGGTCGACCACGGCGACCTCGCCGTCACCGCGATGGCCAAGCACATCACCATCACGCCCTGACGGCGGTGACCCGGCGGCGGCCGCTCAGGCTCCGCCGCCATCGACCTGCAGAATCGCAGGCCCGCGGCCCGCGGCCCGCGCGCGAGGTACGGCAGAGCCTCCTCGATCTGCTGCGCCGGCTGCCGCGGTCCGCTGCCTTCGTGACGTCGGCGACCATGGAGGTGCTGGCCTGGAACGATCTGGCGGCGGCCCTGATGGAGGACTTCTCCGCGCTGCCCCCGCGCGAGCGCAACCTCGTGCGCCGGGCCTTCCTCGCCCCGCGCCCGGAGGGCGTCCGGCTGTACGGGGTGTCGGACGTGGACGCGTTCGCCCGGCTCTCCGCCCAGCGGCTGCGGGCGGCCGCCGCCCGCTACCCCGACGCTCCCGAGGTGACCGGGCTGGTCTCCGAACTCCTCGCCGGAAGCGAGGAGTTCAGGCGGCTGTGGGAGTCCCACGACGTGAGCGCCGAGCCCACCCTGTGCAAGACCTTCCAGCACCCCATGGTGGGCCCGATCACCGTCAACTGCGACGCCCCCGACATCACCGACCGGGACCAGCAGGTCGTGATCTACACCGCCACCCCGGGCTCACCGGACGAGGAGGCGCTGCGCCTGCTGTCCGTCATCGGCACCCAGCGGATGGATCAGCAGCTCGACTTCCCGGCGTAGATCGCCAGGGCCGTGTTGCTGCCGAGGGTGGCGGTGAGCTGACCCGAACTGTTCACCGTCACCGTCGTGTTGTTCTGCACGTTGCAGTACGTCCCGGCGGCCATCGACGTCTGGTAGGTCTCCGTCAGCGACGACGACTCGTGGTTGATGGCGACATAGCCCTTGCTGCCCCGGCCGAACGCGATCGCGTCGTTGCCGTCGTCCCACCAGTTACTGAGGGACTGGCCGCTCGTGGCGTTGCGGAAGGCGACCATGGACTTGATCTCCGGCCAGGCGTGCTGGCACTTCCAGCCGTCCTGCCAACAGGCGCTCACCGCACCGTTGTTGGGCGGTCCGGCGTCCGCGTCGGACCACTCGTAGCCGGAGTTGATGTCCGGGGCGCCGTAGGGGTAGGCGAGCATGAAGACGTTGGCGAGGGTGTAGTTCGCGCCGTCCTTGTAGTTCAGGGTCGATCCGTTGCGCTCGGTGTCGTGGTTGTCGACGAAGACACCGGCGACCGAGCTGCTCATGTACCCCCAGCCCTCACCGTAGTTCTTCAGGTAGGCGAGGTTCTCGTTGTTGAAGACGCGCTTGAGGTCGTAGGCGTAGCGGAACTCCTGGACGTCTCCGTTGCCGGTGTACTCGGTGGGCTGGACGGCCTCGCCCGCGCCGTAGATGACCTCCTGCTTCCAGTACACGGAGGGGTTGGTCAGACGGGACTTGATGTTCGCGAGGTCGGTCGCCGGGATGTGCTTGGCCGCGTCGATGCGGAAGCCGTCGGCGCCGTAGCCGAGGAGGGTGTTCATGTAGCCGGCGATGGTGGCGCGGACGTACTCCTCGCCGGTGTCCAGGTCGGCCAGGCCGACCAGTTCGCAGTTCTGGACGTTGGCGCGGTTGGTGTAGTCACTGACCGTGGACGTGCAGTCGTCCATGTCGTACGAGGAGTACAGGCCGGGGTAGTTGTACTTCGTGTACGTCGAGCCGCCGGTGCCGGTGCCGCTGCCCGCCGACATGTGGTTGATGACGGTGTCGACGACGACCTTCACGCCCGCCGCGTGGCAGGTGCTGATCATGTTCTGGAAGGCGGTCGCGTCGCCGAGCCGTCCGGCGATCTTGTAACTCACCGGCTGGTACGACGTCCACCACTGCGAGCCCTGTATGTGCTCGGCGGGCGGGGAGACCTGGACGTAGCCGTAACCGGCCGGGCCGAGCGTGTTGGTGCATTCCTTGGCGACCGAGGCGAAGTTCCACTCGAAGAGGACGGCGGTGACGTCCTTGGTGCCGGGTGGGGAGGCGTGTGCGGTGCCGGGCACCAGGACGGCCGTCGCGGCGGCGAGGGCGAAGGCTCCTGCAAGTGATCTGCTGCTGGCCATGTGGGGGTTCCTTCTCCGTTGAAGGCACTTGAAGATTCTTGCTGAAACTCAATGGAAACCGCTGGAAAACCTTGCGGTGGCCAGATGTTAAAGGCCCGCCGCCCAAAAGGGCAGCGGGCCGGGTGAAGTTCCTGCAAGAAGTTTCCTGTTACGGCGTGCTGATCCACCACGCCGTCGTGTCGGCGGGCAGCTTCGCCTCGCCGGACGCCTCGGTCACCTCACCACTGGCGAGCAGGAGACGGCCGTACGTCGGAGTCGTCACCGACTCCCCGCCGGTGTTCGCGACACACACGAACTCCCCACGCCGGAAGGCGAGTACGCCCTCGGGCGCGCGCAGCCACTCCACCGAATCGCCAGCGCCGAGGTCGGGCTGGGTGCGGCGGACGGCGAGCGCGGCCCGGTACAGCTCCAGCGTCGAACCGGCCGTACCTGTCTGCGCCTCGATGCTCAACTCGCCCCAGCCGTCCGGCTGCGGCAGCCAACTCCCGCCGTTCCCGAAGCCGTACGACGATCCCTCGCGCGTCCACGGGATCGGCACCCGGCAGCCGTCGCGGAAGCCGTCCTGGCCGGCGCCCCGGAAGTACGCCGGGTCCTGGCGGACCTCGTCCGGGAGGTCGACGACGTCCGGCAGGCCGAGTTCCTCACCCTGGTAGATGTACGCCGAGCCGGGCAGCGCCAGCATCAGCAGCGTTGCCGCGCGGGCCCGGCGCAGGCCCAACTCCCGGTCGCCCGCCGTGCGGATCTGGGTGCCGAGGCCGGGCGGGTTGGCGAAGCGGGTGGCGTGCCGGGTGACGTCGTGGTTGGACAGCACCCAGGTGGCGGGGGCGCCGACCGGGCGCATGGCCTCCAGGGTGCGGTCGATGACCGTACGGAGTTCCCCGGAGTCCCAATCGGTCGACAGATACTGGAAGTTGAAGGCCTGGTGGAGTTCGTCGGGGCGGACGTAGTTCGCGGTGCGCTCGACGGTCGGGGTCCACGCCTCGGCGACGAAGATGCGCTCGCCCGCGTACTCGTCGAGGACCGTACGCCACTGGCGGTAGACGTCGTGCACGCCGTCCTGGTCGAAGAACGGCATGACATCGTTGCCCAGCAGCTTCACCTGATCGTGGGAGCCGAGGTCGGGCAGGCCCTCCGCCTTGACCAGGCCGTGGGCCACGTCGATCCGGAAGCCGTCGACGCCGATGTCGAGCCAGAAACGCAGGATCGAGCGGAACTCGTCGCCGACCGCCGGGTGTTCCCAGTTGAAGTCGGGCTGCTCGGGCGCGAAGAGGTGGAGATACCACTCCCCGTCCTCGACCCTGGTCCAGGCGGGGCCGCCGAAGATGGACTCCCAGTCGTTGGGCGGGAGTTCGCCGTTCTCGCCCTTTCCGGGGCGGAAGTGGTAGCGCTCCCGCAATGGCGAGCCGGGACCTTCGCGCAGCGCCCGCTTGAACCACTCGTGCTGGTCCGAGGAGTGGTTGGGGACGAGGTCGACGATGATGCGCAGGCCGAGCCCGTGGGCGTCGCGGATCAGCGCGTCGGCGTCGAGCAGGTTGCCGAACATGGGGTCCACGGCGCGGTAGTCGGCGACGTCGTAGCCGGCGTCCGCCTGCGGGGAGGCGTAGAACGGGCTGAGCCAGACGGCGTCGATGCCGAGGTCGCGCAGATACGGCAGCCGGGTGCGGACGCCTTCCAGGTCGCCCATGCCGTCGGCGTTGCTGTCGGCGAAGCTGCGGGGGTAGACCTGGTAGATCACCGCGTCCTTCCACCAGTCGCGGTGACGGTTGATGGTGACAGTGGCGGGGGCCGGTGCGGCGGATTGCTGCTGGCTCATGGCGTCCTTGGTGCGTAACGGGGTTCTGGGCATGGGGAGTTGGTGACGAGACGGCCGTGGTGTCAGCGGGGTCGGATGGACAACCACGGCCGCCTCGGGTCTTTTGTTGGGTGCGGCGGGGTGGAAGCTGAGTGCGCAGTTCCCCGCGCCCCTATCGGGGGCGCGTCCTAGCCCTTCGTGCCACCCGCTGTCAGGCCGGTTACCAAGTTCTTCTGGACGAGGTAGAAGAAGGCGGCCACTGGTATCGCGATCAGTACCGCCGTCGCTGCCATCAGGTTGCGTTGGGCGTCGTGTTCGCTGACGAAGGTCTGGAGGCCGACCGCGAAGGTGTACTTGGTGTCGGACAGCATGAACGTCGAGGCGAAGGCGACCTCGCCGAAGGCGGTGAGGAAGCTGTAGAACGCGGCGACCGCCAGGCCCGGCTTGGCGAGCGGCAGGATCAGTCGCGCGAACGTGCCGAAGGGGTTCAGCCCGTCGACGCGTCCGGCCTCGTCGATCTCGAACGGGATCGTGTCGAAGTAACCCTTGAGCAGCCAGGCGCAATACGGCACCGCCGTCGAGCAGTAGACGAGGATGAGTCCAAGGTAGCTGTCGATGAGCTGGAGATTCGCCAGAATCTGGTACATCGGCACGATGAGTACCGCTATCGGGAACATCTGGGTGACCAGGAGCACCCACATGAACTTCCGGTAGCCGGGGAAGCGCATCCGCGAGACGGCGTAGCCGGTGCTTGCGGCGATGGTCACGCCGATGACCGTGGTGCCGAGCGAGACGATCAGCGAACTCTTCAACCAGTCGAAGAACTCGGTGTGCTGGAGCACGAACGAGTAGTTGCCGAGCGTCATCTTCTTCCAGATGCCGGCCGGGTGGAGGTAGTCGTCCGAGTCCGGGCCGAGGGAGAGGAAGACCAGCCAGGCGATCGGGAAGAGGGCGATCAGGCTCGCGACGATCAGGATGCCGTGCGAGGTCAGGGAACCGGCGCGGCTCAACTCGCCCCGGCGGCGCGTGGTGTTGCTGCTCATGGGGGCTCCTGCCTCAGATCGCGAGCTGTTGGTCATTGCGGTTCAGCCAGCGGCGGTAGAAGGAGGTGAAGACGATCAGGATGGCCAGCAGCAGGATGCCGTAGGTCGCCGACTGGGCGAAGTCGCGCGGCTGTTGGCCGAAGCCGAGGTAGTACGACCAGGTGACGAGGATCGAGGCGTCGGGGGCCGTGTTGCCGAACAGCAGGAAGATGACGGCGAACTGGTTGAAGGTCCAGATGATGCCGAGGAGTACGACCGTGGAGCTGACCGACCTGAGGCCCGGCAGGGTGACGTGGCGGAAGAGCTGCCAGGGGCTCGCGCCGTCCATCTCGGCGGCCTCGTAGAGCGAGGCGTCGATGGACTGGAGGCCGCCGAGCAGCGAGACCATCATGAAGGGCACACCGCACCAGGTGTTGACCATGATGGCGGCGAACCGCTGCCAGAACGTGCTCTCCAGCCAGTCGGGTTGGGGCAGGTGCAGGGTGTGCAGCGCGGTGTTGATGATGCCGCCGTCGGCGAGCATGAAGCGCCAGCCGAAGACGGTGACGAAGGTGGGGACGGCCCACGGCAGGATCAGGATCAGCCGGTACATGGTGCGGCCGCGCAGCTTCTGGTTGAGCAGCAGGGCGAGGCCGAGGCCGATCGTGTAGTGGAAGGTGACGCAGAGCGCGGTCCACACGATCGTCCAGATGAAGTGCGACCAGAAGCGGTCGTACGCCGTCGGGCCGAACAGGACGTCCTTGTAGTTGTCGAGCCCGATGAACTTGTAGGTGGCGTCGATGTGGTTGACGCCGATCGTGCGCGCGGTGTTGAGGCTGTTGGCGTCGGTGAGCGTCAGATAGAGGCCGTACACCAGGGGGTAGAGCACGAGGACGCCTAGCACGACGACCACGGGGGTGATCATCGCGTACGCGTACCAGTGCTTCTGGTAACCGTGCTTGAGGCGCCTGGCCGGGGCGGGGCGGGGTGCGCGGTCACCGTGGCGCTTGCCGGTCGCGCGGTCGATGGCGACTGTCATGGTTCGTTCGACACCTTCTGGAAGATCAGGAGTTGGGCCTGCGCAGGCCGGCGGCCGTCGGATCCGTCCCCCGGTTTCCCGCAGATCCGACGGCCGCTCGGGGCTACTTGCTGAAGTCCGGGACCAGCTTCTGGATCGCGAGTTCGGCGTTGCTCAGGCCCTTGTCGAGGGACTCCTTGCCGCCTGCGATCTTCGGCAGTTCGGTGTCCAGCGGGGTCCACAGGGAGCTGTACTCGGCGAGCGCCGGGCGCGGCTGGGCGGCACCGAGGACGCCCTGGTAGCCGGCGATGCCCGGGTCGGCCTTGACGGCCGCTGTGTAGGCGTCGTCGCGGGTCGGCAGCGTCGAGTTCTTCAGCGCGATCGTCGACTGGGAGGCGGCGGAGGTCATGAAGTTGACGAACTTCAGGGCCGCCTTCTGGTGCGCGGAGTCCGAGCCGGCGTAGACCGAGAGGTTGTGACCGCCGGTCGGGGCGCCGGACTTGCCGGTGGAGCCGGCCGGGATGGTGGCGATGCCGAGGTTGGACTTGTCCTTGAAGGCCGAGCCCTTGTAGAAGTTCGTGATCTCCCAGGGGCCCTGGATGATCGCGGCGACCTTGCCGGTGACGAACGCGTCCTGGATGTGGGCGTAGGCGTCCGCGGTGGTGTCGGCCTTGTGCAGGCCCGTGCCGGAGAAGAGGCTCAGCCAGGTGCCGTAGGCCTTCTTCGCGGCGGCGGAGTTCACGGTGATCTTCTTGGCGGCGGCGTCGACGGTGTCGGTGCCCTCGCCGTAGAGGAAGCTCTGCGCGTAGTAGGCCGCCGTGGAGCCCCAGTAGCCGTCGACCTTGGTCTTGGCCTTGATCTTCGCGGCGTCCGTCTTCAGCTCGTCCCAGGTGGTGGGGGCGGCGGTGATGCCGGCCTTGGCGAAGAGGGCCTTGTTGTAGACGAGGGCCAGGGTGTCGGTGACCAGCGGCACGCCGTACGTCTTGCCGTCGTACTGGGCCTGCGTGATCAGGTTCGACTTGAACTTGGACTGGTCCGCGAGGGCCTCGGTGCCGTCCAGCGGCAGGAAGTAGCCCTTCTTCGCGAAGGCGGGGGTCCAGCCGACCTCGGAACGCAGCACGTCCGGGGCGCCCTTGGAGCCGGCGGCGGTGTCGAACTTGTTCTGCGCCTGGTCGAAGGGCACGTTGACGTACTTGACCTTGATGTTCGTGTTGGCCGCCTCGAACTTGGCGACCAGGGCCTTGTACGTCGGCGCCTCGTTGGTGGCGTTGGAGGTGTCCCACCAGGTGATGGTGACCGGCCCGTCCGACTTGCCGCTGTCACTGTCACTGCCGCCGCAGGCCGTCGCCGCGAGGGCGAGGGACGCCACCAGCGCGGTGGCCGCTATGCCACGCCGCATGAGTTCTCCTTGAGGGTGAAAGCCCGTGTGGTTGCAGGGGGCGGGCCCGTCCGCCGCCCCTGCGACTGCCGACTGCGCCTTCGCGGCCGCCGGGCGTCGCCGAACGTAACAGCGATGCAAGCGTTGCGAAAGTCCTTGCTGCAAAAAACTGCAAGACCGCCGCAGAGTTACCCGCCCGTGACTTCTCCTGGACCCTCACGCAACCCAGTGTTGATGCGGCTGAGCGGGCGATGGGACACTTGTGCAAGACTCTGCAAGCTCTTGCCGCATGTCGTACGCCGACCAGACGCCGACCAGAACACGAGGGATCGCGATGACGCAGCAACCCGCAGCGCGCCGACGGCCGGTACAGTCCACTCCCGTGACTACACGGCTTGCCGACATCGCCGCCCAGGCGGGGGTGAGCGAAGCGACCGTCAGCCGCGTCCTCAACGGCAAGCCGGGCGTCGCCGCCACCACCCGCCAGTCCGTCCTCGCCGCACTCGACGTGCTCGGCTACGAACGTCCGGTACGGCTGCGGCAGCGCAGCGAGGGCCTGGTCGGCCTGATAACGCCGGAGCTGGAGAACCCGATATTCCCGGCCCTGGCGCAGGTCATCGGCCAGGCGCTGACCCGGCAGGGCTACACCCCCGTCCTCGCCACCCAGACCCCGGGCGGATCCACGGAGGACGAGCTGACCGAGATGCTCGTCGACCGCGGGGTGGCCGGCATCATCTTCGTCTCCGGGCTGCACGCGGACACCTCCGCCGACATGCAGCGCTATGACCAACTGCGGGCGCAGGGCGTGCCGTTCGTGCTCGTGGACGGCTTCTCGCCGAAGGTGCAGGCGCCGTTCATCTCCCCCGACGACCGCGCGGCGATGACCCTCGCCGTCACGCATCTCATCTCGCTCGGCCACACCCGCATCGGTCTGGCGCTCGGCCCCAAGCGGTTCGTGCCGGTGCAGCGCAAGATCGAGGGTTTCGTCCGCGCGATGCAGGACCAACTGACCCTGACCGCCGAGGATGTGGAGACCCGGCTCGTCCAGCACTCGCTGTACACGCTGGAGGGCGGGCAGGCCGCCGCCGCCGCGCTCATGGACCGGGACTGCACGGCGGTGGTGTGCGCGAGCGACATGATGGCGCTCGGCGCGATACGGGCGGCCCGGCAGCGGGGTCTGGACGTGCCCCGGGACGTCTCGGTGGTGGGTTTCGACGACTCCCCGCTGATCGCGTTCACCGACCCACCGCTGACCACGATCCGCAAGCCGGTGCCGGCGATGGGGCAGGCGGCGGTGCGGACGCTTCTGGAGGAGATCGGCGGGACGCCCGCGCCGCACAGCGAGTTCGTGTTCATGCCGGAGCTGGTGGTGCGCGGTTCGACGGCCTCGGCGCCCGGGGACCGGACTCGTCCCTGAGGGGGAGGGGAACGCGGCCGTTCCAGTGCGCTGGTAGGAGACGGGGGCCTCTTCCCGCCGTAGAACATGCGAGCCGGACCCGACCAGGGGATGATCGGTCGGGGAAGCCTTTTCTGGCAGACTTCATGTCTATGGGTGAGACCACCGTGACGACATTGGAAGGCCGCGAAGAAGCCGTTCCGAGCCCCGTCGCGGACGCCGCGGGGCAGGGTTTGCTGCGTCGGGCGCGCACTCCGCGCCGGCCCCGGCTGTGGTTCGAGATCCTGCTGATCGGCGTGAGTTACTGGGTGTACTCGCTGGTGCGCAACGCGGTGCCGGAACAGCGGGGCGAGGCGCTGCGCAACGCGGACTGGATCTGGCGGGTCGAGGGCGACCTCGGCATCGACGTCGAGCAGTCGGTCAACCACGCGGTGAACTCGGTGACTTGGCTGATCGTCGGCATGAACTACTACTACGCGACACTGCACTTCATCGTGACGCTGGGTGTCCTGGTGTGGCTGTACCGCAGCCATCCGGGCCGGTACGCGGCCACACGCCTGGTGCTGTTCGCGACGACGGCGGTGGCCCTGGTCGGCTACTACTTCGTCCCGCTGGCCCCGCCGCGCCTGATGAACGGCGGCCACTTCGTCGACACCGTCATGGTCCACCAGACCTGGGGGTCGATGGCCTCCGGCGACCTGAAGAACATGTCGAACCAGTACGCCGCGATGCCGTCCATGCACATCGGCTGGTCCCTGTGGTGCGGCCTGACGATCTTCGCCCTGGCGAAACTCCCCTGGGTCCGCGTCCTCGGCCTGCTGTACCCGGCGATGACGCTCCTGGTCATCGTCTCCACGGCCAACCACTTCTGGCTGGACGCGGTCGGCGGCATGCTCTGCCTGTCCTTCGGCTTCATGGTCTCCCGCGTCTGGTACGGCACGTTTCCGTACGCGCTGCCGCGCGGGGTGGCGCTCCGGGGAGCAGACGGGTTGGCGGCGCCCGTCAGGGTCTAGGGGCCGTCCGGCGCGGTCGCCGCGTCCCGCAGCGCCGTCAGGAATGCCCGCAGGGCCGGCTGAGGCGGTGCCGTCTCGCGGACGGCGGCATGGATGGTCCGCACCGGCTCGGGGCGCCGTACGGCCCGTACGACCACGCCCGGATGGCGGCTGCCGAGGCCCAGCCGGGGGATCAGACTCACGCCCAGGCCCGCCGCGACGAAGCCCTGCGCGGTCACATAGTCCTCGCTCTCCACCGCGAACCGCGGCCGGAACCCCGCCGCCGCGCACGCGTCGAGCTGCGCGTCCAGGCACGGCCCCGGCCACTCGCTGCCCACCCACGCCTCCTCGGCCAGCTCCCGCAGCTCGACGCTCCGCCGCCCCGCCAACCGGTGCCCCTTCGGCAGTACGGCGAGATACGGATCGTCCAGCAGCTTCACCAGCCGTACGCCCTCGTGACCGCCGGAAGAGCCGGAGGAGCCGGATGGGCCCACGACCAGGGCTACGTCCGCCCGGCCCTCCTTCACTTCGGGCAGCGGATCCTCGGGATCGGTCAGCTTCAACTCGATCTGGAATCCCGGGTGTTCGGCGCGGAGCCGGGCCACGGCGGGGGCGACCAGGGCGGCACCGGCGGTGGCGAAGTAGCGGACCGTGAGCCGTCCCGTGCGGCCGGCCACCAGGTCCGCGAGCGCCGTCTCCGCCTCGGCGACCTGCCGGCCGATCGCGTCCGCGTACCCGGTGAGCAGCAGCCCGGCCGCCGTGGGCCGCACCCCGCGTCCGACCCGTTCCAGGAGCGCGGTCCCGGCCTCTTTCTCCAGCGCCCCGATCTGCTGGCTGACGGCGGACGGCGTGTAGCCGAGCCGGGCCGCCGCCGCGGTCACCGATCCGCTGTCCACCACGGCCCGCAGGACCTGCATGCGTCGCACATCAAGCATGTAGGAGAGGTTAACAGTGACTGTAGAATCTTTCGCTTGTGCTGAAGTGTTGCTCTGCCGGACCGTGGACCCATGCAGCCCGCCTCGACGTTCCGCATGGCCGTACTCGCCCTCCTGTGGGGGTCGGGCTTCCTGTGGATCAAACTCGCCCTGGACCACGGCCTCTCCCCCGCCCAGATCACCATCACCCGCTGCGCCCTCGGCACACTGGTGCTGCTGGCCCTGGCCCGCGCGGCCGGTCAGCGCCTGCCCCGCGACCGCGCGACCTGGGGCCGGCTCGCGGTGGCCGCCCTGTTCTGCAACGCCGTCCCGTTCGCGTTGTTCAGCGTGGGCGAGCAGACCGTCGACTCCGGGATCGCGGGCGTCCTGAACGCCACAACTCCCTTGTGGTCACTCCTGATCGGCATCACCCTCGGCACCGACCGCGGCCTCGCCCGCAGCCGCCTGTCCGGACTGTTCCTCGGCTTCGCGGGTACGGTCCTGGTCTTCGCCCCCTGGCAACGCTCGGGCCTGTTCGGCTGGGGCGCGCTCGCCCTGCTGGGCGCCGCCGCCAGCTACGCCGTGGCCTTCGCGTACATGGCCCGCAAACTCACCTCCGGCCAGGCGCCGTTGGCCGTCTCGGCGGCCCAACTGATGGCGGCGACGGCCTGGACGACCCTGGGCCTGCCCGCCGCCGGCCCCGTACACGCCGACCTCACGGCCCTCCTCGCGGTCACCGCCCTCGGCGTCCTCGCCACCGGCGTGACCTTCTACCTCAACTACCGCCTGATCGCCGACGAGGGCGCGACCAGCGCGGCAACGGTCGGTTATCTGCTGCCGGTTGTGTCGGTCTCGCTGGGGGCCGTGCTGCTCGACGAGAAGGTGGGGCTACGCGTGGTGGCGGGCATGGCGGTGATCCTGACGGGCGTAGCGCTTTCCAGCCGACGCCGACTGAACATGCCCCAAAGGGGCGCGACCAGCCCCCACCGGTCGGCAGCCGAGCAGCAACCCACCTAAGCCCCGTAGAACAGAACGTCCACCACACCCCGCGCCCTACGCGTCGTACGCCGGTAGTCGTCGAGCATGTCCCCCACATGACCGGGGCCGTACCCCAAGTACCGCCCCACCGCCGCCAGTTCCCGCGGCTCCGAGGGAAACGTGTCGCCGGCCCGCCCGCGCACCAGCATCACCGCGTTGCGGACACGGGTCGCCAGCACCCAGGCCTCGTCCAGGGTCGACGCGTCCTCCGTGGAGATGAGTTCCGCGGCGCACGCGGCGGCGAGGGCCTCTCGGGTGCGGGTGGTGCGCAGGCCCGGTTCGGACCAGCCGTGGTGCAACTGCATGAGCTGTACGGTCCACTCGACGTCGGAGAGGCCACCGCGCCCCAGCTTGGTGTGCAGGGTCGAATCGGCGCCGCGCGGCAGCCGCTCGGACTCCATGCGGGCCTTGAGGCGGCGGATCTCGCGTACCGCATCGTCGCCGAGGCCCTCCGCCGGATAGCGCAGGGGGTCGATCAGCTCGATGAAGGCGCGGCCCAACTCCTCGTCACCGGCGACGGGTTGGGCCCGCAGCAGCGCCTGGGACTCCCAGACCAGGGACCAGCGGCGGTAGTAGGCCTCGTACGACTTCAACGTCCGTACGAGTGGGCCCGACTTGCCCTCGGGACGTAGATCCGCGTCAATCAGCAGGGGCGGGTCCGAGCTGGGGACCTGGAGCAGCCGGCGCATCTCGGAGACGACCTTGTTGGCCGCCTCGGAGGCCTCGCGCTCCTCGACGCCCTCGCGGGGTTCGTGCACGAACAGGACGTCCGCGTCGGAGCCGTAGCCGAGTTCGTGGCCGCCGAAGCGGCCCATGCCGATGATCGCGAAGCGGGTGGGCAGGGTGTCGCCCCAGCCCGCGCGGACCACCGCGCGCAGGGTGCCGGCGAGGGTGGCCGCGGTCAGGTCGGAGACGGCGCCGCCGACCCGGTCGACGAGGGCGCCCTGGTCGGCCTCGGCGGGCTGGGTCTCGGTGCCGTAGGAGCCGACGATGTCGAAGGCGGCCGTACGGAAGAGTTCGCGACGGCGGACGCCGCGGGCGAAGGTGACGGCCTGGGTGGCGTCGTCGGCGCGGCCGACGGCGGCCAGTATCTCCTGCTCCAGGTGGGCGCGTTCGCGGGGTTCGAGGCCGCTGCCGCCGTCGCCGTCGCCGAGCAGGGCGACCGCTTCGGGGGCGCGCATCAGGAGGTCGGGGGCGAGCCGGCCGGCCGACAGGACGCGGGCGAGGTTCTCGGCCGCGGCGCCCTCGTCCCTCAACAGCCGTAGGTACCAAGGGGTCTTGCCGAGCGCGTCGGAGACCTTGCGGAAGTTGAGCAGGCCCGCGTCCGGGTCGGCGGAGTCCGCGAACCAGCCCAACAGGACGGGCAGCAGGGTGCGTTGGATGGCGGCCTTGCGGGTGACGCCGGAGGCGAGGGCCTCGATGTGGCGCAGGGCCGCGGCCGGGTCGCCGTAGCCGAGTGCGACCAGGCGTTCGCGGGCCGCCTGGGCGCTCAACCTGGTCTCGCCCGGGGCGAGTTGGGCGACCGCGTCGAGCAGCGGGCGGTAGAAGAGCTTCTCGTGCAGGCGTCGTACGACCGTGGCGTGGCGCTTCCACTCGCGGTTCAGCTCGACGACCGGGTCGGTGCGCAGGCCCATCGAGCGGCCCAGGCGCCGCTGGTCGGCCTCCTCGACGGGGACCAGGTGGGTGCGGCGCAACCGGTAGAGCTGGATGCGGTGTTCCATGGTGCGCAGGAAGCGGTAGGCGTCGTCGAGGCGGGCGGCGTCCTCACGGCCGACGTAGCCGCCGGCGGCGAGGGCCTGGAGCGCGGTGAGCGTGCTGCCGCTGCGCAGCGAGGTGTCGGCGCGGCCGTGCACCAACTGGAGGAGCTGGACGGCGAATTCGACGTCCCGCAGGCCGCCGGGGGCGAGCTTGAGTTCGCGGTCGATCTCGGCGACGGGGATGTTCTCGACGACCCGGCGGCGCATCTTCTGCACGTCGGTGACGAAGTTCTCGCGCTCGGCCGCCTG
This sequence comes from Streptomyces sp. NPDC005492, assembly GCF_040605995.1. Classification (NCBI taxonomy): domain Bacteria; kingdom Bacillati; phylum Actinomycetota; class Actinomycetes; order Kitasatosporales; family Streptomycetaceae; genus Streptomyces; species Streptomyces sp. NPDC005492. Next base: position 302,220 of record NZ_JBEXDX010000005.1, on the reverse strand, counting down.
CCACACCAGGGGTTCGAGGGCGGTGACGTACTCCTCGCCGAGCGCGAGGTCGCCGGCCACCGGGCGAGCCTTGAGCAGGGCCTGGAACTCCCAGGTCTTGGCCCAGCGTTGGTAGTAGGCGAGGTGGCTGGAGAGGGTGCGGACCAGCGGGCCGTTGCGGCCCTCGGGGCGGAGATTGGCGTCGACGGGCCAGATCGAGCCCTCGACGGTGGTCTCGGAGCAGACCCGCATCATGTGCGCGGCGAGCTTGGTGGCGGCGCGCAGCGCCTTGCCCTCGTCGGCGCCGTCGACGGCCTCGCCGACGAAGATGACGTCGACGTCGGAGACGTAGTTCAGCTCGTGGCCGCCGCACTTGCCCATCGCGATCACCGCGAGCCGGCACAGCGCCGCGTCGTCGGGCGCGGCGGCGCTCGCGATGGCGAGGGCGGAGCGCAGGGTGGCGGTGGCGAGGTCGGCGAGTTCGGCGGCGGTCTGGGCGAGGTCGGTGGTCCCGCACACGTCCCGGGCGGCGATGGACAGCAGACAGCGGCGGTAGGCGACGCGGAGGGCGACCGGGTCGGTGGCCCCGGCGAGACCACGCTCGAACTCCTCCACCCCGGGGTGCAGGTCGCGCGGCTCGTACATGACGAGGGCGTGCCAGTCGCGCGGGTACCGGGCGAGGTGGTCGCCGAGGGCGGCGGAGGCGCCGAGGACGCCGAGCAGCCGGTCCCGCAGCGGCTTCGCCGCGATGAGGGTGTCGGTCAGCTCGTGCCGGGCGGTGGGCTCGGGCTGCGCCTCCAGGAGCCGTACGAGACCCTGGAGGGCGAGGTCCGGGTCGGCGGTGGCGCCGAGGGCCTCCAGCAGGACCGGGTCGTTCCTTATGGGCGCCAGCTCCGCGCTCTCCAGGAGCCGCTCGGCGGCCGAGGGATCGGTGAAGCCGTGCCGCAGCAGTCGCGTGAAGGTGCTGCTCCTGCGCCCCGGCGCCGTCATCCGGCCTCCCTCGGATCAAGGTCGTAACGCCCCGAGCCTAACCGCAGGTGCGGGCGGTGGCCCCGGGGCGTGCGGCGATGAGTTCCGGCGGGGTACGGAGTCTCATCTGCAGGACCAGGGACAGGCCGACACAGGGAGAAGCCGATGACCGACAAGGAACCACTGACCCGTCTCGACCCCCGCTACAGCGACCCGACGGCCACCGCGACCGACTGGGCCGAGGCGGAGGAACGGCTCGGGGCGGCCGAGCAGTTCTGGATCTCGACGGTACGGCCGGACGGGCGGCCGCATGTGACGCCCCTGCCGGCGGTGTGGTCGGACGGGGCGCTGCACTTCTGCACCGGCCCAGAGGAGCGCAAGGCGCGCAACCTCGCCGACAACCCGCAGGTGGTGCTGACGACCGGCACGAGCACCTGGGACAAGGGGTACGACCTGGTCGTCGAGGGGGCGGCGGTGCGGGTCGTGGACGAGGACCGGCTGCGGGAGCTGGCCGCAGCGTGGGAGGCGAAGTACGGCAGCTTCTGGCGCTTCGACGTGCGGGACGGGGCCTTTCATCACGGTGCCGGGTACGCGTATGTCTTCGCTGTGGCGCCGCGCACGGTTTTCGGCTTCGGTAAGGGGGAGCCGTTCAGCCAGACGCGGTGGCGGTTCGAGTGACGCACCGGCGCCGCACGAAGGAGTCAAGCCATGGACATGACCCTGGAAGTGATCCTGCTGCCCGTCTCGGACGTGGAACGGGCCAAGGAGTTCTACCGGGACAAGGTCGGTTTCCACGTGGATCTCGACGGTGAGGTGATGGAGGGCGTGCGGATCGTGCAGCTCACACCGCCGGGGTCCGGCTGTTCGATCGCGCTGGTCGACGGTCTTCAGGTGCCGACCGGGACGCCGCAGCCGGGGACGTACCACGGTATGCAGTTGTGCGTGCAGGACGCGAAGGCGGCCTACGACGAGCTGATCGCGCGCGGGCTCGATGTCAGCGAGCCGGTGCAGTTCGCGCCGCAGGACGGGGCGACCTTCATGTACTTCAAGGACCCGGACGGCAACGGCTGGGCGATCCAGGAGTACCGCAAGCGGGCCACCGAGCCGTTGCACCAGGTGCTGGCCCAACTGGCCGGGCCACAGCAGTAGTTCGCAAGGAGCCGTGGTTCACCAAAGGCAGTAAGTTCACCACTTCTTCATCCACCGGGTTGGGCACGGCAGGATGCGGGCATCTTGGCGTGTGCATGCTCTGTCAGCACCGTCGCCCCCGTTCGCCGTCCCCCTCCCCCCACCCGGAGGTAGAAGTGTCCGGCAGTTCCGTGTACCGCCGCAGCCGCGCCGCCGTGGCGTCCGCGCTCGCCTTCTCGGCCGCCGCCGTCGGGGTCTGGACCGGTTTCGGCACCGCCTCGACCGCGCACGCCGCGACCGGGGTGCCGACCCCGGACCACGTCGTCGTCGTGGTGCTGGAGAACCACGCCTACAGCCAGGTCATCGGCTCCTCCAGCGCCCCCTACATCAACTCGCTGGCGAGCGGGGGCGCCGCCCTCACCCAGTCGTACGGGATCACCCACCCGAGCCAGCCGAACTACTTCGCGCTGTTCTCCGGCTCCACCCAGGGCATCACCAGCGACAGTTGCTACACCGCCGGCTTCTCCTCGGCAGCGAACCTCGCCTCCGAGGTGACGGCCGCGGGCGGCACCTGGGCCAGCTACAACGAGACGCTGCCGAGCCAGGGTTCGACGACGTGCAGCAGCGGCACCTACGCCCGCAAGCACAACCCGTGGTTCGGCTTCAGCAACGTCGCGACCTCGACGGCCAAGACGTTCGCGCAGTTCCCGACGGACTACACGACCCTCCCCGACATCTCCTTCGTCACCCCCAACCTGTGCAGCGACATGCACGACTGCTCGGTGGCGACCGGTGACACCTGGCTGAAGAACAACCTTGGCGCGTACGCCACTTGGGCCAAGACCCACAACAGCCTGCTCGTCGTCACCTTCGACGAGGACAACCTGCTCAGCGGCAACCGCATCCCGACGGTCCTCTACGGCCAGCCGGTGACCGCGGGTTCGACGTCCTCGACCACGTACAACCACTACAACCTCCTCCGCACCCTGGAGGACACACAGGGCCTGACCACCCACGCGGGCAACGCGGCCTCGGCCGCCGACATCACCGGTATCTGGGCGTCCTGAGATGGACGTGGCGAACAGCCGCGCCGGAGCCGGTACATGACCCTGCGCAGCCGCGTCCTGATCCTCCTCGCCGCCGTCGCCGCGCTCGCCGCGGTGGCGGTGGCCTCGGTCCTGCACGCCTCCGCGCGGGCCGAACGCCGTAACGAGGTCCAGCCCGGCGGCCCGAGGATCACGGCGGGGCGGATCACCCTGACCACCCCCGCCCGCCTGGTGTTCCGCAACATGGCGTGGGGCCCGCACCGCGACGAACTGACCACGGTCCCGGCCTCCGACCCCTCGGGCCCCCGCACCGCCTCGGGCCTCAAGTGCCTCCGCTTCTACGCCAGTTCGGGTACCGGGGTCTGCCTCCAGGCGGTGCACGGCACGGTCACGGACACCTACCGCGCGCTGATCCTCGACGCCCACCTCAAGGAGACGGCCCACTACGCCGTCCCCGGCATCCCCTCCCGGGCCCGCGTCTCCCCCACCGGCCACTTCGCCGCGTGGACGGCGTTCGTGGGCGGCGACTCGTACGCGGGCACGAACTTCTCGACCCGGGCGGCGATCGTCGACACCAGGACGGGAAAACTGACCCCGTCCCTGGAGTCGTTCCGCATCCTCAAGGACGGCCACGTCTACCACGCGGCCGACGTCAACTTCTGGGGCGTGACCTTCGCCGCGGACGACCGCACCTTCTACGCGACGCTGGCGACGAAGGGCAGCACGTACCTGGTCAGGGGCGACCTGCGCACCCACACGGTCACCACCGTGCACGCGAACGTGGAGTGCCCGTCCCTCTCCCCCGACGGCACGCGCATCGCCTTCAAGAAGCGGGTGAAGGGCCTCCCCAAGGAAGCCCCCTGGCACCTCTACGTCCTCGACCTCCGCACGATGCGCGAAACCCCGCTCGCCGAACCCCGCAGCGTGGACGACCAGGTGGTGTGGAAGGACGACCACACCATCGTCTACGCACTGCCCGGGGACTACGGGGCGGACCTGTACGAGGTACCTGCGGACGGGACGGGCAGGGGGCGGCGGATCAGTACGGCGGCGGTGTCGCCGGCGTATGCGAGGTAGGGGGACGAGGGCGGCTCCGACTCGACCTGGCCTGCCTGACCCGGCCTGGCCCGGCCTGACCCGGCCTGGCCCGGCCTGGAGACGGGCCGCTATCCGGGGCCCAGTTCCTCGTCCAGAACGCGCTCGAAGTCATCTCCCAGGCCGCCCGCCATGAGCAGGTCGCGCCAGTCCGTCCGGGCGAGTCGGATCGCGCGGCGGAACCGCTCGACGTCCCCGGCGGCGATCAGCACGGCCGCCGTCTGGAGCCGTTCCGCGCTCTGCCGCGAGTCTTCGAGTTCGACCGCCAGGATGCGCAGCGCCCCGACGATCCCCCGCGCGACCTCGGCGTCCGGGAAGTCCTGTCGGATCCGCCGGTGCAGCCGGGCGCTGATCAGGTTCTCGGTCATGTCATCCCCTCATCCTTCCGGGCGCCGAACGAGTGGACTCGCCGCTGCCCGGGCGGAAGGGAGCCGTCACGGCAAGTCGCCGGTGGTGATGTTCTGCCGTCCCAGCCCGTCACTGGAAGGCTCCCACATGAGACGTACCCCCCACCGCCGGCTGCTCGCCGCGACGCTGATCGCGGCCTGCGCGCTGGTCCCGACGACAGCGGCGTCCGCCACGGCCGTCCGGCCCATGAGCGCCGACCGGCACGCCCACGGCGACTGCCCGCAGGGTGGTCTCGACCACAGGACGACCGCCCGCCTCGACAAGACGATCGAGGACGTCCGCCGCCAGGCCGCCATCCCCGGTGTCGTCGTCGGCCTGTGGATGCCGGGCAAGGGCTGCTACGTCCGCGCGACCGGCGTCGCCGACACCGCCACCCACCGCCCGATGACCACCGACGGTTACCTGCGGATCGGCAGCGAGACCAAGACCTTCACGGTCACCGCGCTGCTGCACCTGGTCGACGAGCACCGCATCCGGCTGGACGACCCGATCTCCCGCTACGTCGACGGCGTGCCGGACGGCCACCGGATCACCCTGCGTCAACTGGCCGAGATGCGCAGCGGCCTGTTCCCCTACAGCGCCGATCCGGACTTCGCCAAGGACCTGCTGAGCGACCCGGAGCGCTTCTTCACCCCGCGCGAACTCCTGGCGTACGGCTTCAAGCACAAGAACACGTTCGCGCCGGGGACGGAGTTCCAGTACTCCAACTCGAACCTCGTCCTGCTCGGCCTGGTCATCGAGAAGGTCACCGGCCGGCACCTCGCCGACTACCTCGACATGCATGTCCTACGACCGGCCCACCTGCACGACACGCTGCTCCCGCACGGGACGGAGTTCCCCGAACCGCATCCGCACGGCTACACGAACCAGACCCTGAGCGGCGCGACCGTCGACTCCACGGACTGGAACCCCAGTTGGGCCTGGGCGGCCGGCGGCATGATCTCCAACCTGCACGACCTGCACCGCTGGGCGAAGATCGTCGCCACCGGCGAACTGCTCAGCCCCCAGACACAGGCCCAGCGCCTCAAGACCATCCCGACCGGCATCCCCGGCCTCAGCTACGGCCTCGGCATCTTCGAGACCGGCGGGTGGATCGGCCACAACGGTTCCATCCCGGGCTACGAGACGGTGACCGTCTACCTGCCCGCCGAGAAGGCCACCCTGGTCGTCATGATCAACACGGACATCACCAGCGGCGGCCAGGAGCCCTCCACCCTCCTCGCCCGCGCGATCACGGGCATCGTCACCCCGGACCACGTCTACGACGGCGCGACCGCGACGCGGTAGGCAGGGGCGGAGAACACGAGTGGGGCCGACAGTCAGTCCTGGACTGGACTGTCGGCCCCACTCGACTGTGAACGACGACTACAGCACCGGCAGGTTCTTCCGCAGCTCGAACGCCGTGACCTCGCTGCGGTACTCCTCCCACTCCTGGCGCTTGTTGCGCAGGAAGAAGTCGAAGACGTGCTCGCCGAGGGTCTCGGCGACCAGGTCGCTGCGTTCCATCAGGGTCAGGGCCTCGCCGAGGTTCTGCGGGAGGGGCTCGATGCCCATCGCGCGGCGCTCCGCGTCGGAGAGGGCCCAGACGTCGTCCTCGGCGCCCGGGGGGAGTTCGTAGCCCTCTTCGATGCCCTTCAGGCCGGCGGCGAGGAGGAGGGCGTAGGCCAGGTACGGGTTCGCGCCCGAGTCCAGGGAGCGGACCTCGACGCGCGCGGAGCCGGTCTTGCCGGGCTTGTACATCGGGACACGGACCAGGGCGCTGCGGTTGTTGTGGCCCCAGCAGATGTAGGACGGGGCCTCGCCGCCAGCGCCTGCCGTGCGCTCCGAGCCGCCCCAGATGCGCTTGTAGGAGTTGACCCACTGGTTGGTGACCGCGGAGATCTCCGCCGCGTGCTTCAGCAGGCCCGCGATGAAGGAGCGGCCGACCTTGGAGAGCTGGTACTCGGAGCCGGACTCGTAGAACGCGTTGCGGTCGCCCTCGAAGAGGGAGAGGTGGGTGTGCATGCCGCTGCCCGGGTGCTCCGAGAACGGCTTCGGCATGAAGGTGGCCTGCACCCCCTGCTCCAGCGCGACCTGCTTCATGACCAGGCGGAACGTCATGATGTTGTCGGCCGTGGAGAGCGCGTCGGCGTAGCGCAGGTCGATCTCCTGCTGGCCCGGGGCGCCCTCGTGGTGGGAGAACTCGACCGAGATGCCCATCGACTCCAGCATGGTGATCGCCTGGCGGCGGAAGTCCATGCCCACGTTCTGCGGGGTGTGGTCGAAGTAGCCGGAGTTGTCGGCCGGGGTCGGGCGGGAGCCGTCGAGCGGGCGGTCCTTCAGGAGGAAGAACTCGATCTCCGGGTGGGTGTAGAAGGTGAAGCCCAGGTCGGAGGTCTTGGCCAGCGCCCGCTTGAGGACGTAGCGCGGGTCCGCGAAGGACGGGGAGCCGTCCGGCATGAGGATGTCGCAGAACATGCGGGCCGTACCGGGGGCCTCGGCGCGCCAGGGCAGGACCTGGAAGGTGGAGGGGTCCGGCTTGGCGATCATGTCGGACTCGTATACGCGGGCGAAGCCCTCGATCGCGGAGCCGTCGAATCCGATGCCCTCGTCGAAGGCCTGTTCCAGCTCGGCGGGGGCCACGGCGACGGACTTGAGGAAGCCCAGCACGTCCGTGAACCACAGCCGTACGAACCGGATGTCGCGCTCCTCCAACGTCCGGAGCACGAACTCCTGCTGCTTGTCCATCTTCCGCTTCCCCATCCTTGCTGGTCAGGCCGCCTGTCCTCGTACCGCGGGAGGCGGTCGGGCACCTGAGCATCCCACCACAACACCATTTCGTGCGCGTTGCGGACCATGATCGGCCGGCCGTCCTTGGGCTGAACGCCTCGCGTACGGCAGGTGTCCTGCTCTTGTGCCCATCTTGCCTGCTCGGACTGACATTCGTAATGCCTGGCCCGGGGCCGGTGCACTCTTCCGTGGTCTTTGCTGTGGGCGCCCTACGAGAAACCCCTCACCCCCCACTACGATCAGCGGACTCGACTGTCCCTCACTCCGCCCCCCTTCCCCTGTCCCTTCCCCCAAAAAAGGACACATTCCATGGGTTCCGCCAAGAGCACCGGCAACGCGGCGCGCAAGGCCCGCATCGAGGAGATGCGGCGCGCCGAGCAGGCCCGCGAGCGACGCGGCCGGATCGTGAAGATCGCGGCGAGCGTGGTGGTCGCCGCGGGTCTCGTGGTCGGCGGGGTCGCCGTCGTGCACGCGCAGTCCGGCAAGGACGACAAGGACAGCTCGGCCAGTGACTCCAAGAGCGGTTCGGGGCACTTCGTCACCGGCGCGGACGGCGTGAAGACGTGGAAGGGGACGCTGGGCCGCACCCACGTCACCAGCACGGTGAACTACCCGATGCGCCCGCCGGTGGGCGGCAACCACAACCCGGTCTGGCTGAACTGCAACGGCAACGTGTACACGAAGGCCGTCAAGGACGAGAACGCGGTGCACGCGCTGGAGCACGGCGCGGTCTGGGTGACGTACAACAAGAAGGCCTCGGCCGCCGACGTCAAGGCGCTCGCGGCGAAGGTGAAGGCGACCCCGTACTCGCTGATGAGTCCCTACGACAGCCAGCAGGACCCGATCATGCTGTCGGCGTGGGGGCACCAGCGCACCGTGAAGAGCGCGAGCGACCCGAACGTGAACAAGTTCTTCGCCCAGTTCGTGCAGGGCAGCCAGACGCCGGAACCGGGTGCCTCGTGCACCGGCGGGACGATGTGACGTGAGGGCGTACATCGGATGGGTCGCGGGTGCCGCCGCGGCCGTCCTGGTCGCGGCCGGCGCGATCACCTACGCGGTCGCCGAGGACGGCGGCGGATCCACCAACTCCTCTGTCCCTACGGCCGATTCGGCGGACGCCGGGTTCGCGCGGGACATGGCGGTCCATCACCAGCAGGCCGTCGAGATGTCGTACATCGTGCGCGACCGGACGAAGAACGTGGAGGTACGGCGGCTCGCCTACGACATCGCGCAGACGCAGGCCAACCAACGGGGCATGCTGCTGGGCTGGTTGGACCTGTGGGAGCTGCCGAAGGTGTCGGCCGATCCGCCGATGACCTGGATGGGCATGGGTGACATGGCGTCCGGGAAGGACGGCGCGCTGATGCCCGGGATGGCCACCAACTCCGAGATGGAGAAGCTGAACACGCTCAGCGGCAAGCAGGCCGAGGTGTTCTATCTCCAACTCATGACGGACCATCACAAGGGCGGTATCCACATGGCGGAGGGGTGTGTCGCCAAGTGCCGGGTGGGGGTGGAGAAACGGCTGGCGCAGGGGATGGTCGACGCGCAGCAGTCGGAGATCCAGTTGATGGCCGGCATGCTCAAGGAGCGTGGCGCAAAAGCGCGTTCGTAAAGCATCCCCGGTCGTTCGTTACACGCCCGTAAGGAAAAAAGCCCCCAATTCGCCCTGGGTGACGGTTCCTTGGGTTTCTCTTGACCTTTGCGTTCCCCTGGCATGAACGGTTCATCGAAAGAGTGGCCCCCATCGTGTGATCCATCCACGGACCCTTCCGCCGCAGGTTCCGTACGGGTCGCAGAGGACCGACCACTCCATGCGTCGAACCGCATAGCAGGGGGTTTCATGAGATCCAATCGCGCCACCATGCGCGCCGGCGTGAGCATGGCAGCGACACTGCCCATGATCGCCGGTGCCCTGGCGCTCGGCATACCCGCGGCGCACGCCGCGGACAGCCCGGGCCGGGACACGCTCGCGGGCACCAAGCCCGCGTGGGCCACGGCCAAGGCGGACAAGGGAGCGACCTCCGACAGCTCCCGGGTCACCGCTCGGGTCTACCTCGCCGGCCGGAACGCCTCCGGCCTCGCGGCGTACGCCAAGGCAGTCTCCGACCCGAGTTCGGCCCTGTACGGCAAGTACCTGAGCGCCGCTCAGGTACAGCAGCGCTTCGGCGCCACGGCGGCCCAGGTGTCCGCGGTCAAGTCCTGGCTGAAGTCCGCCGGGCTGAAGGTCACCGGCACCACCCAGCACTACGTCACGGTCTCCGGTGACGTGGCCGCCGTCGAGAAGGCGTTCAGCACCTCGCTGCACAACTACGCCAAGGGCTCGAAGACCTACCGCGCCCCGTCGAAGACGGCCTCCGCGCCGGACAGCCTGAACGGTGCCGTCCTGACCGTCACCGGTCTCGACAACGCGCCGCACACGGCGAGCCACGACGACACGCTGCCGGGTCCGACCGCGGTGTTCAAGAACGCCGGGCCGTTCTCCTCGTACTACGGCTCGAACACGGCGAGCACGTTGCCGTCCGCCTACGGCCAGAAGATCCCGTACGCGGTCCAGGGCTACACCGGCAAGCAACTGCGTGCCGCCTACGGCGCGGGCACGTACACCGGCAAGGGGGTGCGGGTCGCGATCACCGACGCGTACGCCTCGCCGACGATCGCCTACGACGCCGCCAAGTACGCGAAGAACCACGGTGACGCCACCTGGAAGACCAGCCAGTTGAAGCAGGTCCTCCCGTCGGACTACACCCACACCGGTGCCGACGAGTGCGACGCCTCGGGCTGGTACGGCGAGGAGACCCTCGACGTCGAGGCCGTGCATGCGGTAGCTCCGGCGGCGAACGTCACGTACGTGGGCGCCGCCTCCTGCATGGACGACGACCTGCTCGACTCGCTCGGCAAGATCGTCGACAACCACCTGGCCGACATCGTCTCCAACTCGTGGGGCGACATCGAGGCCAACCAGACCCCGGACCTCGCGGCCGCCTACGACCAGGTGTTCCAACTGGGCGCGGTCGAGGGCATCGGCTTCTACTTCTCCTCCGGTGACAACGGCGACGAGGTCGCCAACACCGGTACGAAGCAGGTCGACACCCCGGCCAACTCGGCGTGGGTGACGGCGGTCGGCGGTACTTCCCTCGCCGTCGGCAAGGGCGACAAGTACCTGTGGGAGACCGGCTGGGGCACCGAGAAGGCCTCGCTGTCGGCCGACGGCAAGAGCTGGACGAGCTTCCCCGGCGCCTTCACCTCGGGCGCGGGCGGCGGCACCAGCAAGACGGTGGCCGAGCCCTTCTACCAGAAGGGTGTCGTCCCGAACGCGCTCGCCACGGCCAACAGCGCCACCGGCAACCGTGTCGTCCCGGACATCTCGGCGATCGCCGACCCGAACACCGGTTTCAAGGTCGGCCAGACGCAGACCCTCCCGGACGGATCGGTGGCGTACAGCGAGTACCGCATCGGCGGCACCTCGCTGGCCTCCCCGGTGATCGCGGCCGTCCAGGCCCTGGCCCAGGAGGCGCGCGGCGGCAAGGCGATCGGTTTCGCCAACCCGTCGATCTACGCGAAGTACGGCTCGAAGGCGTTCCACGACGTCACGGACAACCCCACGGGCTCCGGCCTGGCGGTGGCCCGCGTGGACTTCGCCAACGGCTACGACGCCACCGACGGCCTGCTGACCTCGGTCCGCAGCCTCGGCAAGGACAGCTCGCTGTCCGCGGTGAAGGGCTACGACGACGTGACCGGCGTGGGCACGCCCGCGAACGGCTACGTCCAGTCGTTCAGCCGCTCGCAGGGTCACCACTGACCAGGCAGCGGTAGCGAGTAGCAGTCGAGTACCACCTTTCGATGGGGTGGCGTGGGAGGTAGAACCCCCCACGCCACCCCATCGTGTCTCACTGACGATTAGAGTGGGTGGGTGCCTCCACTGAACTTCTGGTCGATCTATCAGCACGGCTTCGCGCGCGTCGCCGCCTGCACGGGCCACACCGTGATCGCGGACCCGCACGCCAACGCCGAGACCGTCCTGCGCCATGCCCGCCGCTGCGACGAGGAGGGTGTCGCCGTCGCCGTCTTCGCGGAGATGACCCTGTGCGGCTACTCCATCGAGGACCTGCTGCTCCAGGACGCCCTCCTCGACCAGGTCGAGGATGCGCTCCGGGAAGTGGTCACCGGTTCGGCCGACCTGCTGCCGGTCCTGGTCGTCGGCGCCCCACTGCGCCACCGCAACCGGATCTACAACTGCGCGGTGCTCGTCCACCGCGGCCGGATCCTCGGCGTCGTACCGAAGTCGTATCCGCCGAACTACCGCGAGTTCTACGAGCGCCGCCAGATCGCCGACGGCGCGGACGAGCGCGGCGGGACGATCCGGGTCGGCGGCGAGACGGTCCCCTTCGGTGTGGACCTGCTGTTCACGGCGCTGGACGTCCCGTCCCTGGTCCTGCACGCGGAGATCTGCGAGGACATGTGGGTACCGGTGCCGCCCAGCGCGGAGGCGGCCCTCGCCGGCGCGACCGTCCTCGTCAACCTCTCCGGCAGCCCGATCACGGTCGGCCGCGCCGAGGACCGCAAACTGCTGTGCCGCTCGGCGTCCTCCCGCTGCCTCGCCGCGTACGTCTACGCGGCGGCCGGCCTCGGCGAGTCGACCACCGACCTGTCGTGGGACGGCCAGGCGATGGTCTACGAGAACGGTGTACTGCTGGCCGAGACCGAGCGCTTCCCGCTGGGCGACGAGTACGCGGTGGCCGACGTGGACCTCGACCTGCTGCGGCAGGAGCGGCAACGGATGGGCACGTTCGACGACAACCGGCGGACGCACCGGGGCCGGACTTCGGACTTCCGGACGATCGGCTTCGAACTCGCCCCGCCACTCACGGACTTGGGCCTACGCCGCCGCCTGGAACGCTTCCCGTTCGTACCGGCCGACGCGGACCGGCTCGCGCAGGACTGCTACGAGGCGTACAACATCCAGGTCGCGGGCCTTCAGCAGCGCCTGGCGTCGATCGGCGGCCCGAAGGTCGTCATCGGAGTCTCCGGCGGCCTCGACTCCACGCACGCGCTGATCGTCGCCGCCCGCGCGATGGACCGGGCGGGCCGTCCGCGCAGCGACATCCTCGCGTGGACCCTGCCGGGTTTCGCCACCAGCGACCACACCAAGGACAACGCGCACAAGCTGATGGCCGCGCTCGGCGTCACCGCGGCGGAACTGGACATCACGCCGACGGCCCGTCTGATGCTGAAGGAGATGGGCCACCCCTTCGCCTCCGGCGAGCCGGTGTACGACATCACCTTCGAGAACGTACAGGCGGGCCTGCGCACGGACTACCTCTTCCGCCTCGCCAACCAGCGTGGCGGGATCGTCCTCGGCACGGGTGACCTGTCCGAGCTGGCGCTGGGCTGGTCCACGTACGGCGTGGGCGACCAGATGAGCCACTACAACGTCAACTCCGGTGTACCGAAGACCCTGATCCAGCACCTGATCCGCTGGATCGTCAGCAGCGAGCAGTTCGACGAGGAGACCGGCAAGATCCTCACCGCGATCCTCGACACCGAGATCAGCCCCGAGCTGGTACCGGGCGAGGAGATGCAGTCCACCGAGTCGAAGATCGGCCCGTACGCCCTGCACGACTTCACCCTGTTCCACGTCCTGCGGTACGGCTTCCGCCCGTCGAAGATCGCGTTCCTGGCATGGCACGCGTGGCACGACGCGGCGGCGGGCGCGTGGCCGCCGGGCTTCCCCGAGGCCAAGCGGGTCGCTTACGAACTGCCGGAGATCCGCCGGTGGTTGGAGGTCTTCTGCCGCCGCTTCTTCGCGTTCGCGCAGTTCAAGCGGTCGGCGATGCCGAATGGGCCGAAGGTGTCGGCGGGGGGTTCGCTGTCGCCTCGGGGGGATTGGCGGGCGCCTTCGGACGGGTCGGCCACGGCTTGGTTGCGGGATCTGGAGCGGTTCGACTAGGCCCTGCCGTTCCTCCGCCTCGCAGCCGCACACTCGCCGCGCTCAACCCGGCTCGCACGAGGGGGGCACCCCCATCAGGCCGGCCCGGCTCGGCCGGAAGGCACCGCACCGTGCAGCCGGCCTGATCCGAATGCAGGACCTGGTCATCACCGGTCAGCGGCGGGGCCGGTGGGGTCGGCCTAGCATGGGACTGAGGGTCCGTCCGCGTACCGGGGGCCTGGAGGCGATGCGGCATGAGCATGGACTGGCAGCTCAGGCAGTCAGGGCCCTCCGACGGCCGCGCAACCGTGCTGTTGCTACCCGGTGGCATGTGCAGCGCGGGATCCTACGCGGAGGTGATGGCGCAGCCCGGCCTGGCGGGGCTGCGCCTGGTCGCCGCGACGCTGCCCGGCCAGGCGGGCGCACCGCCGCCGGACAAGTACAGCGTCGAGCGGTACGCCGAACTCACCGCCGCCCTGGCCACCGAGGTCGGCGCCGATGTCGTCGTCGGGTTCAGCATGGGTGCCGTCGTCGCGCTGGAGATGGTGATCTCCGGGGCGTTCACCGGGCCGACGGTGCTGCTCGGCGTCAGCATGTCGCGGGCGGACGAACCGGCCTTCTTCCGCGCCCTGGTGCGGGCCGGCGATGTGCTCGGCGGCGTGCCGGCCGCGGTGCTCGCCAAGGGCGCCGCGGCGATGGTCGGCAAGGTCGACCTGCCCGCCGAGCGCCGGGCCGAACTGCGGGCCGACTTCGCGAAGAACGTACCGCGCCACCAGCAGCCCGCTCTGCGCGCGTACCTGCGGTGGCTGCACCGCCACGAACAACGGGCCGAGCGGCTGTGCGCGGCGGGCGTCCCGACCTGGGTGGTGCACGCGGAGAAGGGCGACGGCGGGCTCACCGCGCAGGAGCGGCGCGTGCTCGAGGCGTGCCCGCACATCCGGGTGGTGACGATCGCGGGCGCGGTGTTCTTCCTTCCCAACGAGGTCCCCGAGCGCGTCGCCGACCTCATCGCAGAGGCGGCCGCCCAGGTACGGCGCTGACCTTCGCGCTGTGTTTTTCCGAGCCCGACGCGGGACAACTGGCCGATCCTGGCAGGACCTTGAAGTGCGGCGGCCGTGTCGGTGGACTCCACAATCTTGCGCGCTCACCAGCACGCGGCCGGCAGAGCTTCAATAGCCGAGCCACGTCGCCGGTCAGGACTGCAACGCCCTCTCCTGCTCAGCCACATGCGTAGCGACAACCCGCTCCCGCCCAGGTACCGCGCGCCGCCGGTCCACCACCCACGCCGTAACGGCAACTCCCAGGCCCAGCAGCGCCAAGCCCACTCCGGCCACCGCAGGGGACGTAACGCCGAAACCGGCCGACAGGGCGAGCCCGCCGATCCAAGCGCCGCCCGCGTTCGCCAAGTTGAAGGCCGCCTGGTTCGCCGACGAGGCCAACGACGGGGCCGAGGATGCCTTCTCCATCACCATCAGGAGCAGGGGGGAGCTGGTCACGAACGCCGCCGTGCCGAGCAGGACCACTGCCAGGGCCGCGGTCCACCGTGTCGTCATCAACGCCGGGAACAGTGCCAGGACCACCGCCAGCGACGTCAGGCCGCCGAACAGCGTGCCCCGCATCGAGCGGTCCGCGAGGCGGCCGCCCAGGAGGTTGCCCGCTGTCGCGCCTACGCCGAACAGGGCGAGGAGCAGGGTCACGCTGGTGTCGGCGTACCCGGCGGCGTCCGTCAGCATCGGGGTGATGTAGCTGTACGCGGCGAACAGCGCGCCGAAGCCGGCCACCGTCGTGCCGAGGGCCAGCCAGACCGGGAGTGAGCGCAGGGCGGCCAGTTCGCCGCGGAGGCCCGCCGCGGGTGCCTGGGTGGTGTCGTGGGGGACGAGGAACGCCAGGGACACCACCGCCAGGACGCCGATCACGCTGACGCCGAGGAAGGTGGAGCGCCAGCCGAAGTGCTGGCCCATGAGCGTGGCCGCGGGCACGCCCACGATGTTGGCGATGGTCAGGCCGAGGAACATGAGGGAGACCGCGCGGGCCTTGCGGTCGGGGGCCGCCAGGCCGGTGGCGACGACCGCCCCCACGCCGAAGAAGGCGCCGTGCGGCAGGCCGCTGAGGAAGCGGGCGGCGAGCAGCCAGTCGTAGCCGGGGGCGAAGGCCGAGAGGGTGTTGCCCGCTATGAACAGGAGCATCAGGCCGATCAGGACCTTGCGGCGGGGCATGCGGGCAGTGAGGGTAGCCAGCAGCGGGGCGCCGATCACCACGCCCAGCGCGTACGCCGAGACCAGGTGTCCCGCCGTGGGGATCGAGACGTGCAGGTCGTCCGCGACCTCGGGCAGCAGGCCCATGATCACGAATTCGGTGGTGCCGATACCGAAAGCGCCGACGGCCAGTGCGAGCAGGGCCAGGGGCATGGTGGTGCCTGTGCCTTTCCGGGAGAGCCGAGTTCCGTACAGTCGAACCTTAAGTTCAATTACGGAACAAAGACTCCCAGGCCCGCTATTCCACGAGGTTAAGAGCTCGTGTCGAGGTTCACACGAGCCGCGATCGGGAGATGGTCGCTGCCCGTCTTCGGGAGGGTCCAGGAGCTGACCGGCTCCACACCCTGGACCATGATCTGGTCGATCCGGGCCATCGGGAACGAGGCCGGCCAACTGAACCCGAAGCCGCTGCCCGCCGCGCCCTGGGTGGAGCGCATCTGGGCGGTGACGGCGTTCAGGGAGCGGTCGTTCATCGTTCCGTTGAGGTCGCCGAGGAGGATCTTCCGCGGGAGCGGCTCGGCGGCGATGGCCTCGCCGAGCGCGTCGGCGCTCGTGTCGCGCTGCCGGGCCGTGAAACCGGCTTCCAGCTTCACCCGCACCGAGGGGAGATGGGCGACGTAGACGGCGATCCGCCCCTCGGGGGTGGTGACGGTGGCGCGCATCGCGCGGGTCCAGCCCAGCTTGATGTCCACCGCCTTGATGCCGCTCATCGGGTCCTTGCTCCACAGCCCGACCGTGCCCTGGACCGAGTGGTACTTGTACGTCGAGGAGAGCGCCTTCTCGTACGTCGGGACCGCCGAGGCCGTCAGCTCCTCCAGGGCTACGACGTCCGCGCCGGACGCGGCCACGTCACGGGCCGTAGCGGCCGGATCGGGGTTGTCCGCGTTGACGTTGTGGGTGGCCACGGTCAGGTCGCCGCCGATGCCCGTCTTGTCGCTGAGCAGCAGCCCGCCGAAGAGGTTCAGCCAGACCGTCACCGGGAGCACCACGGCGATCAGCGCGGTCGCCGACCTGCGGACCAGGCCGAGGACCACCAGCACCGGGGTCACGAGCCCGAACCAGGGCAGGAAGGTCTCCGTGAGACTGCCGAGGTTGCCGATGCGGTTCGGGATGCGCGAGTGCAGCAGCATGACGAGGGCGAGGAGGATCGCCAACGCCGCGAGGATCAGACCCCGGCGCCAGATCCCCGGGCCGCGCCAGCTCTCGCGCAGTCTGTTCCACAGGCGCCGAAGCCGGGACCCCCGCTGCTCGTCCCCCGAGCCGCCGCCGTCCGTCTCCGTCACATACGCCTGCTGTGCCATACCGTCGCCTCACTACCTGCCGTGCACACCATCGTCCCCGCGCCTACGACCCTAGGGGATGATCGGTCCCGATCCGCCGTGCCATGACGGCCGTACTGGCACGAGGACGTACAAGTCGGCGTCCGGAGTTCCGAACGCGGGTGGCGACAGCGGCTTCTGTGACGGAACGCGCACATACGGACGGGGCGTCAGGGCCGCGTCAGTTCACGCGTCACGTGCCCTGGCGGTCGGGGCGCAGCGCCACCAGGACCGTGTCGACCAGGAGTTCGGACAGGCCCTCGGGGAGGTCGGCGTCGACGCGCATGACGGTGCGCAGGAGCATCGGGCCGACGAGCAGGTCGTTCATCAGCTCGGGGTCGATGTCGGTGCGGAGTTCGCCGTTCTCCTGGCCCCGGCGCAGGAGGTCCACCTGCTTGCGGCGCCGGGGTTCCACGACGGTCGCCTGGTAGGCGGCCCAGACCTTCGGGGTGCTCTTCATCTGCGCGTAGACGTTGTGCAGGAGCGCCGAGGACCGGGCGATCAGGCCGCGTTGGCGTAGCTGTTCCATCATCGCCACTAGGTCGTCGCGCAGGGAGGTGCCGGGCAGTTCGGGGTCCGCCGGCTCGGCCTCGCGGACGACGTCGACGAACAGTTCCTCCTTGCCCGGCCAGCGGCGGTAGATGGTGGCCTTGCCGACACCGGCGGTGCGGGCGATGCGCTCGATGGAGAGCTCGGCCAGTGGCACGCCGTCCTCCAGGAGCTTCATCACACCCTCGGTGATGGCGCGTTCGACGGCCTCGCTACGCGGACGTCCCCTGGTGGGGGCGTCCTGCCCGGGCCCGCTGCCGACAAGGCTCACTTCGCTCCGTCCCTTCGCTGTGCCCCCGTTCCATCCTCGGTGATTGTCGTCGCTACTCCCCTACGACGACCAACTCCTGTTCCTCCTTGCCCTCCTGACGGGCTATCGGCTTCCCGGGCAGGAAGAGGAACGCCACGACCGCGCCGATGATCGCGACGCCCGCGCCGCACAGGGCGGTGACGTGCATGGCGTGCAGGAACGCGTCGTTGGCCGGGGTGACCAGCGCCCTGCCCTGCGGGCCGAGCTTCGCCGCGACGCCGAGGGTGGCCTCGATGGACTCGCCGGCCGTGTCCCTGAGTGCGGCCGGGACCGAGCCGAGCTTGCCCTCGATGCCGTTGCGGTAGGCGGTGGACAGCACCGAGCCGAGGACGGCGATGCCGAGCGCGCCGCCGACCTGGCGGAAGGTGTTGCTGAGCGCGGACGCGGAGCCCGCCTTCTCGCGCGGCAGGGCCTGCATGATGACGACGCTGGTCGGGGTCATCACGTGCGCCATGCCGGCGCCCATCAGGAAGAAGATGACCTCCAGGAGCCAGATCGGCGTGTCCGCATCGAGGGTCGCGAAGGCGGCGAGCATCCCGGCGAGCAGCAGGAGTCCGACGCCGGTTGTGACCTTGTAGCCGAAGCGGTCGACGACCAGCCGGGCGCGCGGCGCGAAGATCATCTGCGCTGCGGCCAGCGGCAGCATCAGCAGACCGGTCTGCAGCGGCGAGTAGCCGCGCACGCTCTGGGTGTAGAAGACCGAGAAGAAGGTCACGCCCATCAGCGCGAAGAAGACCAGCGCGATGGCGGCGATCGCGGCCGAGAACACCTTGTTCTTGAAGTACGTGACATCGATGGACGGGTGGTCGCTGCGCTTCTCGAACCAGACGAACCCGGCGAGGACCACGACACCGGCGATGATCGTCGACAGCACCTTGGGCGCCGTGAAGTCGGCGAGCTCGCCGCCCTCGATGATGCCGTAGACCAGCAGGACGAGGCCTACGACGGACAGGGCCACGCCGACCGGGTCTAGGCGGCCGGGCCTCGGGTCGCGGGAGTCGGGGACCAGCCAGATCATCAGCGCGAGGGCGATCAGCACGATCGGCACGTTGATCAGGAAGACCGAGCCCCACCAGAAGTGGTCGAGGAGCACACCGCCGGTGATCGGGCCGATGGCGATGGCGAGGCCGACGCCGCCGGCCCAGATGCCGATGGCCTTGGGCTGCTCGTCGCGCTCGAAGACGTTCATGAGGACGGCGAGGGTGGCGGGCATCACGAAGGCGGCGCCGAGCGCCATCAGGGCCCGGTAGCCGATGAGCTGGTCGGGCGAGCCGGACTCGGCGGCCAGCGCGGAGCCGATGCCGAACACGAGGAGACCGCCGAGCAGGGTCTTCTTGCGGCCCAGCCGGTCGCCGAGGAGGCCCGCGGTGAACAGCAGGCCGGCGAAGACGAGGGTGTAGGCGTTGATCGCCCACTCCAGCTCGCTCTGTGTCGCGCCCAGGCCGGTCGGGGCCGGGGTGGAGATGGTCTTGATGGCGACGTTGAGGATGGAGTTGTCGAGCACCACGATCAGCAGGCTCAGCATCAGCACGCCGAGGATGGCCCAGCGACGGCGGTGCACAGCTTCGGGTATCCGGGTGCCCGGGACGGATGGAGTGGTCATGCCGTCCAGCGTAGGGAACGCCCGGGCAATTTCGATACGAGACCGTGCCGTATCGGAATTGTTTTACCCAGTCCTTACCCACCGGACAGGACGTGACGCGGGCGACGGGGGTCCCTCTGGCCCTCCGTGGCACGAGGTGCCACCATGGAGGTGATCCGGGGACGCCGTCAGGGTGCCTCGAGATGACTGAAGGAGCCGTTGCAATGACGCATCTTTCGGCTGCCCAGACTGTGCAGAACAGCTCCTCCGACGGCAGCAGGGCGCTGTACGGAGGCAAGGGCACCCGCCGCATCACCGTTCGCGACATCGGCCTCGCCAAGGGACGCGGCGAGAAGTGGCCCATGCTCACCGCCTACGACGCGATGACCGCGTCCGTCTTCGACGAGGCCGGTATCCCGGTCATGCTCGTCGGCGACTCGGCGGGCAACTGCCACCTCGGGTACGAGTCGACCGTGCCCGTCACGCTGGACGAGATGACCATGCTCTCCGCCGCCGTCGTACGGGGCACCAGCCGCGCCCTGATCGTCGGCGACCTGCCCTTCGGCTCCTACCAGGAGGGCCCGGTGCAGGCGCTGCGCTCGGCGACCCGGCTGGTGAAGGAGGCCGGGGTCGGCGCGGTGAAGCTGGAGGGCGGCGAGCGGTCGCACGAGCAGATCCGGCTGCTGGTCGAGTCCGGCATCCCGGTGATGGCGCACATCGGGCTGACCCCGCAGTCCGTGAACGCGATGGGCTACCGCGTACAGGGGCGCGGCGAGGAAGCCGCCCAGCAGTTGCTGCGGGACGCCAAGTCGGTGCAGGACGCGGGGGCGTTCGCCGTCGTCCTGGAGCTGGTGCCGGCGGAGCTGGCGGCCGAGGTGACCCGGGTGCTGCACATTCCCACCGTCGGTATCGGCGCCGGGCCGGAGACGGACGCGCAGGTCCTGGTGTGGACCGACATGCTGGGGCTCACCGGCGGCCGGGTCCCGAAGTTCGTGAAGCAGTACGCCGATCTGCGCGCGGTCATGACAGGCGCGGCGAAGGCGTTCGCCGAGGACGTGGTCGGCGGAACGTTCCCCCTTGAGGAGCACTCGGTCCACTGACCGTGTGACGTCACAGAGCCACTGCGGCACCAGGCAGCCCCGCCGATCTTCCCCCGTCGGCGGGGCTGCGGTGTCTTCGCGAGCGGGATGTAGGCGCGTTGTAGGTACCGACGGATCCCTGTAGGCGACCTGTCGGCGGTTTGTCGGTGGCGGCTGGCACTGTCATCCACATGACGCGAATCGACAACACATCCAGCGGCACGGCGGTGACTGTGCGGGGGCTGGTCAAGCACTACGGCGAGACCAAGGCGCTGGACGGCGTCGACCTGGACGTCCGGGAGGGCACCGTGATGGGTGTGCTCGGGCCGAACGGTGCCGGCAAGACCACCCTCGTACGCATCCTGTCCACGCTGCTCGCCCCGACCTCCGGCGAGGCCACCGTCGCCGGCTACGACGTCCTGCGCCAGCCCCGCCAACTGCGCCGGGTGATAGGCCTCACCGGCCAGTACGCCTCCGTGGACGAGAAGCTCCCGGGGTGGGAGAACCTCTACATGATCGGGCGGCTGCTCGACCTCTCCCGCAAGGACTCCCGCGCCCGCGCCGACGAACTGCTGGAGCGGTTCTCGCTGACGGAGGCCGCCAAGCGGCCCGCGAGCACCTACTCCGGCGGTATGCGGCGCCGGCTCGACCTGGCCGCCTCGATGATCGGGCACCCGCAGGTGCTCTTCCTCGACGAACCGACCACCGGTCTCGACCCGCGTACCCGGAACGAGGTGTGGGACGAGGTGAAGTCCATGGTCGGCGGAGGCGTGACCGTGCTGCTCACCACCCAGTACATGGAGGAGGCCGAGGCGCTCGCCTCCGAGCTGACCGTCGTGGACCACGGCAAGGTCATCGCCAACGGCGGCATCGACGAGCTGAAGGCCAAGGTCGGCGGCCGCGCGCTGCGCATCCGCCCGGCCGACCCGCTGCAACTGCGGCCGCTGGCCCACGCGTTGGACGAGCTGGGCATCACCGGCCTGGCCACCACCACCGTCGACGTGGAGAGCGGCACCGTCCTGGTGCCGATCCTCAGCGACGAGCAACTGACCGCCGTGGTCGGCGCGGTGAGCGCGCGCGGCCTCACCATCGCCTCCATCACCACCGAACTGCCCAGCCTGGACGAGGTGTTCCTGTCCCTCACCGGCCACCGCGCCAGTGCCCCGCAGGACACCGTGCCCACCCAAGACCGCGAGGAGGTCGCCGTATGAGCGCCGTCACCGTGAATCCCGCCGGCGTCGCGGCGGATCCCCGTATTCCGCTGCGCAACCATCTGCGCCACACCGGCGCCCTGATCCGGCGCAACCTGCTGTGGATCCGGCAGGACCCGGAGTCGATGTTCGACGCCATCCTGTTCCCGGTCATCTTCACGCTGCTGTTCGTGTACGTCTTCGGCGGCTCGATCGGGCAGTCCCTGGGCGGTGGGCAGCACGCCTACGTGCAGTACGTGGTGCCCGGCCTGCTCGCCATGATGGGCATGAACATGGCCCAGGGGGTGGGCACCGGCTTCAACACCGACTTCCACTCCGGGGTCATGGACCGGTTCCGGTCGCTGCCCATCGGGCGCGGTTCGGTGCTGGTCGCCAAGATCGTGGTCGAGATCATGCGCATGCTGGTCGCCTGCGCCATCCTGATGGTCGTCGGTGTCCTCGTCGGCTTCGACATCCACCGCTGGGGCGGCATGTTCGCCGCGGTCGGACTGTCCGCGCTGTTCGGCTCGGCCCTGATGTGGGTGTTCCTCACCCTCGGCGTGACCATGAAGAGCGCGCAGTCCGTGCAGGCCATGGGTTTCCTGGTGCTGATGCCCCTCCAGTTCGGCTCGTCGATCTTCGCGCCGACCCAGTCGATGCCGGGCTGGCTGCAGAACTTCACCGACTACAACCCGCTGTCGGGGCTCGCGGACGCGGCCCGCGGGCTGATGGTGGGCGGCCCGATCGCCCACGGCGTGTGGCTGACCCTTGGCTGGACGGTGGCGCTCACGGCGGTGATGGCCCCGATCGCCATCCACAAGTTCCGCACCAAGGCCTGAACCGGCCGCCGGGCCCACCCGGTTCGCGTCGGCGTCACACCAGGGCGGCGGCCTCCTTCAGGGAGAGGCCGCCGCCTTCGGCGTACTCGGCCGCGCAGGCCTCGTAGGTCGCGTCGCCGAGCGCGCCGCGCGCGAGCGCCTCGGCCTGGCGGTCGACCTCGCGTTCCATGGATGTCGCGACATGCCCGGGCGGCAGCAGCGCCCGGGCCGCGACGACGAGACGGACGCCGTCGCGGGCCCGGGCGCCGCCGTCCGTCCTGGCGAGGGCGATCGCGGCGATCCTCAGGTACAGCGGGCTCAGGTGCGGGGCGATGGCCTCGGACAGTGGGGCGCCCGCCTGTTCCAGCGCCCGCCGGGCCTTGTCCAGCGACTCCTCGTACTCGCCTTCGAGCGCCGCCACCCAGGCCTCCGCGCCGTGGATGAACGCGTCGAAGACGGCGAAGTGGGAGATCGCGAACTGCTCGCGCAGCAGCCGCAGTTGCTCGCGCGCCTCGGGGAGACGGCCGGTCAGCGCGAAGTGGCCGGAGAGGAACATACGGGCGGCGGGCATCGCCTCGTTGCCCGTGCCGTGGGTGGTCTTGAGCACCTCGGTCAGCATGCGCTCGCCGCGCTCGGGCTCGCCGCCCTCGATGAGCGCGCTGCCCAGCCGGACGCCGAGCACGGCCACCTGGCCGCGGGCGCCGATCAGTTCGGCGTGTTCGATCGCGGCCTCGTAGTCGAGGGCGGCGCGCCGGTAGTCGCCGGTGCGTTCCAGGGCCTCGCCGCGGGCGGAGAGCGCCTCGGCGATGCCCCAGACGTCGCCGAGGCGGCGGAAGATCTCCAGCGACTCGTCGGCGTCGCGGGCCGCGTCGCCCGCCCAGTCACTGCGGTTGGCGAGCAGGTTGGCGCGCATCTGGAGGGTGGAGGCCAGCTCCCACTCCATGCCGGGGGTGGAGCGGCAGGTGTGGACGTCGGCGTCGAGGATCGCGGGCAGCCGCTCCACGTGGCCGCTCAGCATCACCGCGAAGAACCAGAAAAGGCCGGGTGTACGGCAGGTCTGCGGCAGGCCCGGTTCGTAGACCTCGGCGATCAGGCGCAGCTTCTCCTTCGCCTCAGGTGCCTCCCAGGCCTCCAACTCCGTGTCCATCCATGACAGATGGGTGAGGTGGACACCGCGCCGGGCCTCGGCGAGGAGTTCCCCGGAGAGCGGGGGCGGGACGTCGGTGCAGCGCTGCCAGACCGGGGCGGCGCGCCGGAGGGGGGCGGCGAAGGGGTCGGGGCTCAGGGCCATGACCTCGATGCACCAGTTGCGGCCCTCGATGCGGATGTCGCGCATCTGCCAGTACCAGACCAGGGACAGCACGAGGCAGATGGCCTCCTGCTCGTCGCGTTCGGCGACGGCGTGCCGCAGGGCGGTGCGGATGTTCTCGTACTCGCGCTCCAGCTTTCCCACGGCGGCGAGTTGGCCGGGGCCGCGCAGCAACGCGTCGGTGGTGCGGGCGAGTTCGCGGTAGTACGTCAGATGGGCACGCGCGGCGCGTGGGCGCAGGCCGGCCTCGTCGAGCCGTTCGCCCGCGTACTCGGCGACGGTCTCCAGGAGCCGGTAGCGCATCTCCCCGTCGCCCGAAGGGGCTGCCACGACAAGGGACTTGTCGACGAGGGAGCCGAGCGCCTCGAACGCGGCCGGCCCGCACACGGCCTCGGCCGCGGCGAGGTCGCAGCCTCCGGCGAACACGGACAGGGCGCGCAGCACGTCCCGTTCGTCCTCGTCGAGGAGGTCCCAGGACCAGTCGACGACGGCCCGCAGGGTCTGCTGGCGGGGCAGCAGCGTGCGGCTGCCGGAGGTGAGGAGACGAAAGCGGTCGTCGAGCCGGTCGGCTATCTGACGCGGCGTCAACATCCTTAGCCTCGCGGCCGCCAGCTCTATCGCGAGGGGCAGTCCGTCGAGCCGCCGGCAGATCTCCGCGCAGGCCTCGGGATCGTCCTCCACCGTGAACCCGGGCCGGGCGGCGGCCCCCCGGTCGGCGAGCAGCCGCAGCGCGACGGGGTCGGGCAGCGGCTCCACCGGGCGCAGCAACTCCCCCGGTACGCCCAGGGGTTCACGGCTGGTGGCGAGCACGGTCAGTTCCGGGCAGCGCTCCAGCAGCGCCTCCACCAGCCGGGCGGCGGCGCCGACGACATGCTCGCAGTTGTCGAGGACGATCAGCATCCGGCGCCGGCCGCAGTGCTCGGCGAGGCGGTCGACGGGGTCGTCGTGCCGGTCACCTCCGGCGGCCCTGATCGCCTCGGCACCGGCGCCGTACATCACGGTCTCGCGCGCCCCGACAGCGGTGAGCACGGCCTCCGGCACGGCGTCCGGGTCGTCCACGGGCGCGAGTTCGGCCAGCCACACCCCGTCCCGCGCCGCGTCCCGCACCCCTTCGGCGACCTCCTGCGACAGCCGCGTCTTCCCGGCCCCACCGGGCCCGAGCAACGTCACGAGCCGGGCCGAGGCGAGGTCATCCCGGA
Organism: Streptomyces sp. NPDC005492; assembly: GCF_040605995.1. Classification (NCBI taxonomy): domain Bacteria; kingdom Bacillati; phylum Actinomycetota; class Actinomycetes; order Kitasatosporales; family Streptomycetaceae; genus Streptomyces; species Streptomyces sp. NPDC005492. The sequence goes on along the minus strand of NZ_JBEXDX010000005.1, from coordinate 277,287 downwards.
TGACGTCGATGTCGGCTTCCCGGCCTACGAAGGAGGTGAGGCGGGCGCGGAGGTTGCCGGGGGGTGGGGTGGGGTGGTTGGCGCGGAGGGGGGCGAGGGTGCCGGCGTCGGTGCGGAGGCGGGCCGGAGCGGCGTCGGTGCCGGACCAGGCTTGAGCGGCGTCGGTGCCGGGCGAGGCCTGAGCGGCGTCGCCGCCGGACCCGAGGTGACCGCTGGTCGCGCGGCCGTCGCCGGGTCCGCCGGAGCCGTGGCGGCCGCGCGCTTCGCCGGGACCCTGATAGCGGTCCGGCCGGCCGGATACCCGGTAACCGCCCGGCTCACCCCGGCCCGCGCCGCCGCCGACCCCGCCATAGCCATCCTCACCAGGACTCAGCAACTCCCCATGCAACGCCCGCAGTTCAGGCCCCGGATCGGACCCCAGGCGATCTACCAGGAGCTGGCGTACGTCCTCGTACGCGGCCAGGGCCTCCGCTGTGCGGCCGGTGGATCGGAGGGCCTGGAGGCGCAGGTACTGGAGGGGTTCGTCGAGGGGGTGGGTGTCGCAGAGGGCGGTCAGTTCGGGGAGGGCGGTGTCCGCTTCGCCGAGGGCCAGGGCCGCCGTCAGGCGGGCGCGGCGGGCGTCCAGGTGGCGGGTCTCCCAGCGGGACGCCTCCGCCGTACGGTCGGGGAGGTCCGCGAGGGGCGGGCCGGCCCAGAGGACCAGCGCGTCGTCCAGGGCCTCCGCCGCCTTCGCGGGGTTGCCGTCGGCCAGCGCCCGCAGCCCCTCGCCGGTGAGCCGCTCGAAACGGTGCAGGTCGATGTCGTCGGGGGCGGCGGCGAGCCGGTACCCGCTCGCCGCCGAGGTGATCGCGTCCGCGCCGAGCACCCGGCGCAGCCTGCCCACCAGTGCCTGGAGCGCACCCGTCGCGTCCGCGGGCGGGTCACCTGCCCACACCTCGTCCACCAGGACGCTCGCGGGCACGGTCTTGCCGGGCCGCAGGGCGAGCACGGTGAGCAGGGCACGCAGCCGCGCGCCGCCGACCGGGACGGGTGTGCCGTCCGGGCGCAGTGCCTGGGTGGTGCCGAGAATGCGATAGCGCACGGGGTCCATTGTCTCTGGTGGCGTGGGAAGGGGTCACGGGTTCGGGGCGGCGCGGCGCCGGGCACGGACGTCACAGGGGAGGCCGCCCCCGAGGGGTGACGGGGTCGTAGAACGCGTGCCAGAGTCCCATGTCCCGTCCCATGTGCCCACCTTCCCCGGAACCGACAGCGGACCGCGAGACGTTTTCCCGCTGGGCCCGGTACCGTCGGGCTTCGCGTCCACCGACCCCAGCAGGGAGCCCTCCCCCATGACCGCCACCACCACCCGCCCGAGCGACCGGCGGATCAGTCCCGTGTTCCTCGGGATACTGGCCGTCACGGCGGTGACCGGCTGGGCCACCTGGACCGGGTTCGCCGAGCAGCCGGGCGTCGCCGTGTTCCTGTTCGTGACGGCAGCCTGGATCGTCTCCCTGTGCCTGCACGAGTACGCGCACGCGCGCACCGCCCTGCACAGCGGGGACATCTCGGTCGGCTCGAAGGGCTATCTCACCCTCAACCCCCTCAAGTACACACACGCGCTGCTCAGCATCGTGCTCCCCGTGATCTTCGTCATCATGGGCGGCATCGGTCTGCCCGGCGGCGCCGTCTTCATCGAGCGGGGCCGCATCCACGGCCGGTGGAAGCACAGCCTGATCTCGGCGGCGGGCCCGCTGACGAACGTGCTGTTCGCGGCGGTCTGCACAGCCCCGTTCTGGCTGCACTCGCTCGACGGGGTGCCCCAGGACTTCCAGTTCGCGCTGGCCTTCCTCGCCCTGCTCCAGGTCACGGCCGCGCTGCTGAACTTCCTGCCGGTGCCGGGCCTGGACGGCTACGGCGTGATCGAGCCCTGGCTGTCGTACAACATCAAGCGCCAGGTGGAGCCGTTCGCGCCGTTCGGCCTGCTGTTCGTGTTCGCGCTGCTGTGGGTGCCGTCGATCAACACGTACTTCTTCGACGTGATCGACGCGATCCTGCGTGGCCTGGGCATCAGCGACTTCGAGACCTACTGCGGTCAGAACCTGTACCGCTTCTGGCAGGGCAGCAACGAGTTCTGCTCGATCAGCCGGTGACCGAGCGGCCCCGCTTCAGGTAGTACCAGCACATGTTGGACGAGAGCCCCGCGAGCAGTACCCACACGATCCCGATCCAACTGCCCTGCACGAAGGAGACGACCGCGGCGGCCACGGCCAGCAGGCAGACGACGAGGGCGTAGAGGGCGAGGCGGGGCATGGGGTCGGCTCCTGTCGGGGGACACGGGTGGGTGCTGCCCACCAGTGTCCCCCACGCGGTCACACGTCCGTGACCCGCAGCCCCGCGTGTGCCTTGTAGCGGCGGTTGACCGAGATCAGGTTCGCGACCAGGGACTCCACCTGGTGGGCGTTGCGCAGCCGGCCCGCGAAGACGCCCCGCATGCCGGGGATGCGGCCGGCCAGCGCCTGCACGATCTCGACATCCGCCCGCTCCTCGCCGAGGACCATGACGTCGGTGTCGATCTCGGCGATCTCCGCGTCCAGGAGCAGCACCGCCGACAGGTGGTGGAAGGCGGCGGCAACCCGGGAGTCCGGCAGCAGGGCGGCGGCCTGCTCGGCTGCGCTGCCCTCCTCCGGCTTCAGCGCGTAGGCGCCCTTCTTGTCGAAGCCGAGCGGGTTGACGCAGTCGACGACGAGCTTCCCGGCCAGTTCCTCGCGCAGCGACTCCAGGGTCTTGCCGTGGCCGTCCCACGGCACGGCGACGATCACGAGGTCGCTGCGACGGGCGGTCTCGGCGTTGTCGGCGCCCTCGACACCGTGACCGAGTTCGTCGGCGGCGGCCTGCGCGCGCTCGGCGGCGCGGGAGCCGATGATCACCTTCTGGCCGGCCTTGGCGAGCCGGTAGGCGAGTCCCTTGCCCTGCGGCCCGGTCCCGCCGAGCACGCCCACGACGAGTCCGGAGACGTCGGGAAGATCCCACGGGTCCTTGGCGGGAGCCTTCGCGGCGGCCGTGGCGGGGCCCTGTGCAGCACTGTCGGTAGAGGTCATGGGCCGACTTTACGTCCGGGTCGGCGCCGTTATCCGGTCAGGTGAGGTCCGTCACGGGCACCCGGCGGAAGGTGATCGTCTCGTTCGCTCCGAAGTCCCCTGTCTCGTAGAGGAGTCCGACCGTGTCGTCGTCGATCCGGACGAGGTCGGAGTACGCGGCGGGCAGGCCGTCGACCGTGAACACCGGGCGCCAGGTGGTGCCGTCGTCGGTGGAGGCGCGGATCGTCATCAGGGCGCGGGCAGCGGGGTCCGCGGGACCGGAGTACAGGAGGACGTCCGGGTCGCGGAGTTGGAGGACGCTGGCCTCGCAGATGGGGGCGGCGAGGCCGGCCTGCGGACGGAAGGGTTTGACCAGCGTCTTCCCGCCGTCCTGCGAGTACGCGTCGGCGCGGTTGCCGGGGGACGTGGAGTCGTTGCGGGTGTTGAAGTAGACGCGCCCGTCCGGGAGTTCGGCGGCGGTGGTCTCGTTGCAGTTGATGTAGCCGTCGGGGTTCTCGTCGACGTAGCCGAGGTACCAGGTCTCGCCCCGGTCGTCGCTGAGCAGGCAGTGGCCGCTGTTGTACTTGGCCTCGTTGCCGACGTCGGTGCCGGTGGGCGGGACGGTGTGGTTGGCGGCGACGACCACGCGGCCGGTGCTCAACTGGATCGCGTGCCCCGGGGTGGTGGCGTACCAGCGCCACTCGGGCTTCTTCACCTGCTCGGTGATCTCCTTCGAACTCGACCAGGTGACACCGTCGTCGTCGCTGTACCGCACCCAGATCCGCCGCCCGTCCGCCGCCGACACCTTGCCGCGGAGGATGTCGTCCTCGGTGACGGTGCCGACCGCGCGGACGTAGACGAGCAGGATGCGGCCGGTGTCGAGGACGACCGGGGCGGGGTTGCCCGCGAGGTGGTCGCCGTTGGTGGCGGCGGTGGTGAGTGGGCCCCAGGTCCGGCCGCCGTCCGTGGAGCGCCGTAGCACGATGTCGATGTTGCCGTGGTCGCTCGCGGAGTCGACCCGGCCCTCGCAGAACGCGAGGACGGTACCGGCGGAGGTCACCACCACCGCCGGGATGCGGTAACTCGCGTAGCCCCCTTGCCCGGCGCTGAAGGGAACGGTGACTTCCGCGGTGTCTGCCATGAGTTGACTCCATGTGCGACGTGTGGGGCCGATGAGCCCGCACCATCCCCAAGTTGGGCGAATTCGCGGTGAACTCCACGTCACGAGTGGCAGGTTGCGGCAGGATGCGCGGACATGGACGCCGTACGGGTCGCACTGCTGCGTGAAGTGCTCGCCGGGACCGAGTGGTTGGGGGCCACGCGCCGGTTCGCCGGGGTGCTGCGCGGGTCGGTCGTATCGCACGGCGGCGGGCTGCTGCTGGTGGGCACGCCCGCGTACGAGCCGTGGCATCTGGCGGCCCATCTGGTCGACGAGGCCGCCTGGTCGGGCACACCGGAACTGGCCCCGACTCTCGTACGGCATGACGCCCGCCCCTCCGACCCGGCCCACCTGGCCGTCGGCCTCGGCCGGATCGAGGCGGCCCGGCGCGGCGAGACGCTGCTGCTCGTCTCCCCCGAGGGCCCCGGCGCCCCGCTCCTGGAACGGGTCCACGACGCCCGCCGGGCCGGCGCGACGGTCCTCTCCCTGGGCTCCGAGAACCGCGAACTGGCGTCCCTGGCCCATGAATCACTCCCCGTACCGGAGGCCACGGACCTCGACCTGGACACCGTGCAGCACCTGGTGAGCGCGGCGGCCGGGGAGAACGTACTGCCCGCGACACGGGGACGGCGACGCTTCCGGGACCGTCTGTCACGCCTGACGGATCACCTCACGGCACCGCCGCCCGCACGCTGGTAGGGCATGGGGGAAATCCGGTTGCCAGGGGAGTGTCCGGCGCCGACCATTGCCCCTCGTGACCGACAGCCCCGCTCCCCCCACCGGCCTCCGTGCCCTGCTTCCCGATCTCGCCCCCTGGCACGGCTCCGCCGACTTCCGCAGGCTCTGGGTCGCGGGGCTGGTGTCGAACTTCGGGAGTTTTCTGACGTTTGTCGCGCTGCCGGTGCAGATCAAGGAACTCACCGGATCCGCGGCGGCGGTGGGCGCGATCGGGGCCGTGGAACTCGTGCCGTTGATCGTGTTCGGGCTCTACGGCGATGGGGGTCCCCCCATGCCCTTAAGGCTATGGGGGAGCTCGCGGACGCGTGGGACAAGCGGAAGCTGATCGTGTGGACGGAGGCCGGGCTGGGGGTGCTCTGTGGGGCGCTGCTGCTCAACTCGCTGCTGCCCGATCCCGCCGTCTGGCCGCTGTATGTGATCGCGGCCCTGACCTCGGTGCTCGGTTCGATCCAGCGGCCCGCGCTGGACTCGCTGTGGCCGCGGATCGTGGCCCACGAGCACATGACGGCCGCGTCGGCGCTCAACTCCCTGCGCTGGACGGTCGGCGGGGTCACGGGACCGGCCGTGGCGGGTGTGGTGGTGGCGTTCGCGGGGCTGCCCTACGCGTTCGCGGCGGACACGGTGACATACGTCGTGTCCGTCGTCCTGATCTTCCGTATCGCCGCGTCCCCCGGCACGCACGAGGCGCGGAAGCCCTCGCTGCGGTCGATCGCGGAGGGCGCCCGGTACGCGTGGAGCCGCAAGGAACTCCTCGGGACGTACGCGATCGATCTCGCGGCGATGTTCTTCGCGATGCCGCTGGCGGTGCTGCCGTTCCTCGCGGACGACCTGCACGCCAAGTGGTCACTGGGGCTGATGTATTCGACGGTTCCGGCCGGGGCGCTGCTGGTGAGCGTGACCAGCGGCTGGACCTCACGGATCCACCGGCACGGGCGGATGGTGGTGCTGTCGGCCGCGCTGTGGGGCGCGGCGATCTCCTGCGCCGGCGCGGTGGGCAACGTATGGCTGGTGCTGTTGTTCCTGACCCTCGCGGGCGGCTGCGACATGGTCAGCGGCATCTTCCGCGCGGCCATGTGGAACCAGACGATCCCGGACGAGCTGCGCGGCCGGCTCGCCGGGATCGAGCTGCTGTCCTACTCGGTGGGGCCGCAGTTGGGGCAGGTCCGGTCGGGCGGGATGGCCGCGTGGACCGGGGTGCGGACCTCGGTGTGGGCGGGCGGGCTGATGTGCGTGGGCGCGGTGGGGCTGCTGGCGGTGGGCCTGCCGAAGCTGATGTCGTACGACGAGCGGACCGACGAGCACGCCGTACGGCTGAAGGCGCGGCGAGCGGCCGCGGCCGGTGTCTGATCAGCTGTCGTCGTCGGCGCTCCCCTTGGTGGCGTCGTGCCACTTGGGGTCGTTCTCCCACTCGAGGTTGCGCTCGCGGGCCGTCTCCATCGCGTGCTCGGCCTCCGCGCGGGTGGCGTACGGCCCGAACCGGTCCTTGGCGGGGCACTCCGGCCCCTCCTCGACCTTCTTGTGTTCGAGGCAGTAGTACCACTCGCCGGGCTTTCCGGCCGTGCGCTTCTTGAACAGGGCCATGGACGGCTCCTTTCACCACGATCAATGTTCCCTCATGACCGCTGGTTAGACTCGCTGGCATGTCTGGCCAGTCGCTGCTCGTACCAGGGGAGCTCTCCCCCACCCGTTCCGTGCCCGGGAACATCCGCCGTCCCGAGTACGTCGGCAAGCCCGCGCCGACCCCGTACACCGGGCCGGAGGTGCAGACCCCCGAGACGATCGAGGCGATGCGCGTCGCCGGGCGGATCGCCGCGCAGGCGATGGCGGAGGCCGCGAAGATCATCTCGCCGGGTGTGACCACGGACGAGATCGACAGGGTCGCGCACGAGTACATGTGCGACCACGGCGCCTATCCGTCCACGCTCGGCTACCGCGGCTTCCCCAAGTCCCTGTGCACCTCGCTCAACGAGGTGATCTGCCACGGCATTCCGGACTCCACGGTGCTGCGCGACGGCGACATCATCAACCTCGACGTGACGGCGTACATCGGCGGGGTGCACGGCGACAACAACGCGACCTATCTGGTCGGTGACGTCGACGAGGAGTCCCGGCTGCTGGTGGAGCGCACCCGCGAATCCCTCGACCGCGCGATCAAGGCGGTCAGGCCGGGCCGCCAGATCAACATCATCGGCCGGGTCATCGAGTCGTACGCCAAGCGCTTCGGATACGGCGTGGTCCGGGACTTCACCGGCCACGGCATCAACTCGTCCTTCCACTCCGGCCTGATCGTCCCGCACTACGACAGCCCGCACGCGACGACGGTGATCCAGCCCGGGATGACGTTCACCATCGAGCCGATGCTGACGCTGGGGACGTACGAGTACGACATGTGGGACGACGGGTGGACGGTCGTCACGAAGGACCGGAAGCGGACGGCGCAGTTCGAGCACACGTTGGTGGTGACGGAGACGGGGGCGGAGGTCCTCACCCTGCCGTAGCACCCCGGGACCCATCCTCTGCTGAGGGTGGGTCTCTTCTTGTACGCTTTTACCGACAGGGTGTCGGCAAGCCTGTTGACTTAGGTAAGCCTTACCTTAGAGGATATGTCCATGGACTCCTTCTCGACGGTCATCCGCACCGCGTCCCACGAACAGCACATGGAGGCGGAGACCTCCCCCTTCATGAGCGACCTGCTCGGCGGCCGACTGGGCGTGGAGGCGTACGCGCGCTACACCGAGCAACTGTGGTTCGTCTACGAGGCGTTGGAGACCGGTGCCGAGAGGCTGGCGGGGGATCCGGTGGCCGGGCCGTTCATCCGGCCGGAGCTGTTCCGACTCCCCGCGCTGGAGCGGGACCTGGCACACCTGCGGGGCGCTGACTGGCGCTCCGGCCTGACCGCGCTGCCGGCCACGCGCGCCTACGCGAACCGGGTCCGCGAGTGCGCGGAATCCTGGCCGGCCGGCTACATCGCCCACCACTACACGCGCTACCTCGGCGACCTCTCCGGCGGCCAGATCATCCGCGACAGGGCGGAGCGGACGTGGGGGTTCGTGCGGAAGGGGGACGGGGTGCGGTTCTACGTCTTCGAGGGGATCGGCAACCCGGCGGCCTTCAAGCGGGGTTACCGGGAACTGCTGGACGGGATCCGGGCCGACGATCTGGAGAAGCAGCGGGTGGTGGCGGAGTGCAAGCGGGCGTTCGCGCTCAACACGGGGGTGTTTCGGGGGTTGGCGGAGGAGTTTCCGCTGAGCGCGTGACACTCCCCCGCCCCTGCCATTCCTAGCGTTCCAGGAAAACCCGTCCCCCCACCTCCACCCAACCCCCCGGCTGCGGCGCCGTGAGTATCTGGGAGCCCGCACCCTGGGTGATGTTGAGTGCGCGGCCCAGTTGGTCCGTCAGGAGCAGTGCTGCCGCGCCCGTGGCCTCGTCCTCGTGGATGCCGTCGTCGCGGCCGGGGAAGGCGCGGGCGCGGATACGACCGGCGGCCTCGTCCTCCCAGGCCCAGGCGTAGATCCACTCGCCGGGTGGGGGTACGGGCAGGGCGTCGACCTCGGCCGCTGTGCCGTACTGGCGGAGGGTGCGGGGCGGGGCCCATTCCGGGAGGGCCTCGATCCAACTGAACTCGCCGTCGAGGCGGGCGCCCACGATGCCGGCGGGGGTGACCAGTTCGGGGACGTCCAGGAGCCAGGCGGTGCCCACGCAGGGGTGGCCGGCGAAGGGCAGGCGCAGGGTGGGGGTGTAGATGTCGATGACTCCGCGCTCGGGGTCGTCGACGAACACCGTCTCACTGAAGCCGAGTTTCCCGGCGAACACCTGTCGCTCGTCCGGGTCCGGCATGACGGAACCCTCGCGGACGACGCCCAGTTCGTTGCCGTATCCGCCGCTGGGGCCGCAGAAGACACGGAGTACGTCGTAGTCAGTCACGGGGGAATTGAAACATCACACCGGCGGCCCGGTCGTCCCAGATGGCCGGGGGAGGCGGCCACCGCGAGCCCCCGACCGCACTTGAACTTTCCTTGACCATCTCTTGGCAACCGTTTTTCGCCGCCGAGATCAAGCCGTGTCTGTGATTTTTCTATGGGCAGTGAATACCGGACCGCGCGGGCATGACTGAGGTAAGCCTCGGGTAAGTTAGGGCAGCCTCACCAACATTCTCCCGCTTGGAGCCTGCATGCGTGCCGTCCGACTTCCCGTCGTCACCGCTGTCGCCGCCGCGGCCGCCCTGACCGCCGTCACGGCGTGCACCGCGAAGAGCGACGCCAAGGACGGTGACGCGATCCAGGTGACCGCGGCCGACTCCAAGTGCACGACCTCGGCCACGTCGATACCGGCCGGCCAGGTCACGCTGAAGATCGAGAACACCGGGTCGAAGGCGACCGAGGTCGAGATCCTCTTCCCGGACGACCGGATCGTCTCCGAGAAGGAGAACATCGGGCCGGGCACCAAGTACACGCTGACCGCCGAGGTGAAGGCCGGATCGTACGAGATCGCCTGCCGTCCCGGTATGAAGGGTCTCGGCGTACGGCAGAAGCTCACCGTCACCGGCTCCGGCACGACCGCCAAGCGCAACCCGACGCTCGACAAGGCCGTCGCCGCCTACCGCGAGTACGCGCAGGAGCAGGCCGACGCGACGATCCCGAAGGTGGAGACGTTCGTCAACGCCATCAAGGCCGGCGACCTCACCGCCGCCAAGAACGCCTACGCCCCCTCCCGCGTCGGCTGGGAGCGCACCGAGCCGATCGCCGAGTCGTTCGGGGACATCGACCCCAAGACCGACACCCGCGCCGACGGCCTGGAAGCGGGACAGAAGTGGACCGGCTGGCACCGGTTGGAGAAGTCCCTGTGGGCGGACAAGAAGATCACGGCGACCGACAAGTCCCTCGCCGACGAGCTGCTCACCGACCTGAAGGACTGGCAGAAGCGGGTCGGCAAGGCCGAGATCACCCCGACCTCCATGGCCAACGGCGCCAAGGAACTCCTCGACGAGGTCGCCACCGGCAAGGTCACCGGTGAGGAGGACCGCTACTCGCACACCGACCTGAGCGACTTCAAGGCCAACGTCGAGGGCGCGCAGAAGGCGTACGAGCTGCTGAAGTCGGTCGCTCAGAAGAACGACGCGGCGCTGACCACCGAACTGGACAAGCAGTTCACCGCGTTGAACACGCTGCTCGACAAGTACCGCTCGAAGTCGACCTCGGACGGCTTCGTGTCGTACGACAAGGTCACCAAGGCGCAGCAGAAGGAGCTGTCGGACGCGGTCAACGCGCTCGCGGAGCCGCTGTCCAAGCTCGCCGCGGCCGTCGTCAAGTAAGGGGCGGGACATGGCTGAGAAAACCGATCCGTCGCGTCGCGCCCTCATCGGCTGGGGCGGTGCCGGGCTCGCGCTCGGGGCCGTCGCGGCCGGTGGCGCGGTGGCGATGACCGACGCGGGCGACGATGTCGACCCGGCCGCCGCCGACACCGGTGCCGCGGTCGCCTTCCACGGCGCGAACCAGGCGGGCATCGCCACCCCGGTGCAGGACCGGCTGCATTTCGCCGCGTTCGACGTGAAGACCGACGACCGTGCCGAGTTCGTGCAGTTGCTGAAGGACTGGACGGCCGCCGCCCGGCGGATGACCGGCGGGCACGCGGTCGGCGAGGGTGCCTACGGCGGGCTCGCCGAGGCGCCGCCGGACGACACCGGGGAGGCGCTGGGGCTGAAACCGTCGCGGCTGACCCTCACCATCGGCTTCGGGCCGTCGTTCTTCGACAGGTTCGATCTGAAGGACCGCCGTCCCGACGCCCTCGTCGACCTTCCCCGGTTCCCCGGCGAGAACTTCGACAAGTCCCGTACGGGCGGCGATCTTTGTGTGCAGGCCTGCGCGGACGATCCGCAGGTCGCCGTGCACGCGATCCGCAACCTGGCGCGGATCGGCTTCGGCAAGGTCGCCATCCGCTGGTCCCAACTCGGCTTCGGGAAGACCTCGTCCACGACTCCCGGTGCCCAAACCCCCCGCAATCTCATGGGGTTCAAGGACGGCACCCGCAACATCGCCGGCACCGAGACGGACCGGCTGAAGAAGTTCGTGTGGGTCGGCGAAGGGGACGGGACCAGCAAGTCGGCCTGGATGACCGGGGGTTCGTATCTCGTCGCCCGGCGTATCCGGATGAACATCGAGACCTGGGACCGGACCTCGCTCCAGGAGCAGGAGGACGTCTTCGGCCGGGACAAGGGCGAGGGCGCGCCGGTCGGCAAGGCGAAGGAGCACGACCCGCCGTTCCTGAAGGCGATGAAGCCCGACGCGCATGTGCGGCTCGCGCACCCCGACTCCAACGCCGGGGTCACGATCCTGCGCCGGGGTTATTCGTTCACCGACGGCACCGACGGGCTCGGCCGGCTCGACGCGGGTCTGTTCTTCCTGGCCTACCAGCGTGACGTACGCAAGGGATTCATCCCGCTGCAGCGGAAGCTCTCGGCGTCCGACGCGCTCAACGAGTACATCCAGCACGTGGGTTCGGCGGTCTTCGCCGTCCCGCCGGGCGTCCGTGACAAGGACGACTGGTGGGGCAGCACGCTGTTCTCCAAGGAGGCGTAACGCGTGTTCTCCAACTATCTGATCGGTCTGCGCGAGGGGCTGGAGGCCAGCCTCGTCGTCTGCATCCTGATCGCCTATCTGGTCAAGACGGACCGGCGGGACGCCCTGAAGCCGATCTGGATCGGCATCGGCGTCGCGGTGCTCATCGCGATGGGCTTCGGCTGCGCGCTCGAATTCGGCTCCCAGGAGCTGACGTTCGAGGCTCAGGAGGCGCTCGGCGGCTCGCTGTCGATCGTCGCGGTCGGGCTGGTGACGTGGATGGTGTTCTGGATGCGGCGCACCGCCCGGCATCTGAAGACCGAACTGCACGGCAAGCTGGACGCGGCCCTCGCGATGGGCACGGGCGCGCTGGTCGCCACCGCGTTCCTCGCCGTCGGCCGCGAGGGCCTGGAGACCGCCCTGTTCGTGTGGGCGTCGGTGCACGCGGCGAGTGACGGCACCCCGCGTCCGCTGGTCGGCGTGGCACTGGGCCTGGCCACCGCGGTGTTCCTGGGCTGGCTGTTCTACCGGGGCGCCCTGAAGATCAACCTCGCCAAGTTCTTCACCTGGACCGGCGCGATGCTGGTCGTCGTCGCGGCCGGTGTGCTCGCCTACGGCTTCCACGATCTTCAAGAGGCGGACTGGGTCCCGGGGTTGATGAACCTGGCGTTCGACATCAGCGGCACCATCCCGCCGGACAGTTGGTACGGCACCCTGCTGAAGGGCGTCTTCAACTTCCAGCCGGACCCGACGGTCCTGCAGATCACGGTGTGGCTGCTGTACCTGATCCCGACGCTCGCCCTGTTCTTCGCCCCGGTAGGGTTCGCCTCCGGGAAGGGGAAGGTGAAGACACCTGATGAGCAGGGATCGCGGCCCTCGAAGGCTCCGCAGGCTTGACCGGCGCGTACTGATAGCAGCCTCGGTGACCGCTTTGTCGCTGACGGCGAGCGGTTGTGTGGTGGTGCACGGCGAGCGCGAGGTGCTCCCCGCGACCACCCGCGCCGAGGCCGCCAAGGCGCTCCAGCAGTTCACTACCGCGTACAACGCGGCGGACAAGGCGTACGACAGCTCCCTAGACGCCGCTCATGTCACCGGCGCGCTCGGTGACATCGATGCGGCGCGGCTGAAGGCGGGGCACGCCAACTCCCCGTCCGGGAACCCGAGTCACTCCCCGCTGGAGCTGACGGACGCGAAGTTCACCATCCCGAAGAAGGCCGGCTGGCCGCGCTGGTTCGTCGCCGACACCGCCGCCAACAAGGGCGGGGGCGCCCGCTGGATCCTAGTGTTCACCCGCGACGACCTGGCCGAGCCCTGGCAGGTGGCGTATCTGACGCTGCTCGCGCCCGACGCCGTACCGAAGTTCAAGACCGACAAGGACGGCTGGGCCGAGGCCGTGCCCGCGAACTCGGCCGAACTGGCCGTCGCCCCGGGCAAGTTGAGCCAGACCTATGTGACGTATCTGAAGAACGGCGGGACGGACTTCGCGGACGGCGCGCACACCAGCTCGTGGCGTGCGGACCGGGCGAAGAGCGCCTCCAAGCCCGGCCTGGCCACCCAGTATCTCGACGAACCGCTGACGAGCGGCGACTACGCCCCCCTCGCGCTGCGCACCGCGGACGGCGGGGCGCTGGTGTTCTTCACCACGCGCTACTTCCAGAAGGAGACCGCGGCGGCGGGCACGTCGGTGCCGGCCCAGAGCAAGGACGTACAGGCACTGACGACGGGCGAGGTCCAGCAGTCCCTCACCCTCCAACTGGTCTCCAACGAAGTGGCGTTGGACCCGAAGCGGGGCGGCAAGGTGTCGGTGCTGGGGCGGATCGAGGGGCTTACGTCCGCGCAGGGAGGCTAGGCCGCTAGCGGCCGAGGGGCCAGGACGCGTTGGAGTGGTCGGGCTGCTGGCCGGCGTACCGGGCGCAGGCGTCCGTGAGGGTTTCGAGCAGGGTCAGCGGGTCGGGCAGGGGATGCTCGGGGCCGCGTACCCAGTGCACCGACTGGTTGTCGCCGGGCAGCCGGGCGGGGGGTACGAGGACGTAGGACCCGCGGCAGTGCCAGCGCAGCCCGGGGTGCTCGTCCATCGTCTCGGGGTGGCAGTCCAGCTCGCACGGCCACCACTCGTCCTCGTCCTCGGGGGTGCCGCGGGTGAGGGTGAAGAAGAGGAGCCGGCCGTCGTCGCTCTCGGCGACGGGGCCGATCTCGACACCGGCGGCGAGCAGCCGCTCCAGGGCCTCGCGGCCCGCTTCGAGGGGTACGTCCAGGACGTCGTTGACCATGCCGGTCGCGGTGATGAAGTTGGCCTGCGGCTGATGGCGGGCCCAGCGCTCGATCTGCGCCCGGTCGGTGGTGGACTGCGTCTGCCAGGCGAACGACACGGGGTGCCGGGCCGGGGTGGGGCAGCCCACCCGGTCGCACGAACACCGGTAGCCCGGGGCCGGGTGCGCGGCGGGCGCGAGCGGCAGTCCCGCTCCGGCGGCGGCGAGCAGCAGCGCCTCACGCCCGCTGCCGTCGGGGGCCTCCTGCGGGCGGCGTCCACGCAGCCACGAGGAGAGTTTGCCCTGCCGACCGCTCCGGCCACCGAACGTCGCGCTCATCTATCTCCTCGCCCCGCTGTTGTCACCTTGCTGCTCTTGTCCCGCTGTTCCCGCCCGGTTGTTGTGCGGAGAACTACCCCTATGGTCCCACCATCCCGCATCCCGGGAGGCAGGACCCCATATCGTCACGATTTGTCCGGCCAGGCGTCTCCCCAGTCCGTGTCCCGGGCCGCCTTGTAGAGATCGCCGTGACGCTTGGTGACCGTCGTACGGCGGAGCTGCTCGTCTCTCTCGCAGAGGTCGAGGAGCACCTGTCCCTTACGGATCTGGGGACGTCGTACGACCCGGGCGGGGGCCGGAGTCACGGGGAAGCGGGCGGCGGCCACATAGCTGAACTTCTCGTCCTCGTACGGCAGGGAGCCGCCCTTGACCCGGCGGTGCAGGGAGGAGCGGCTGACCCGGGCCGAGAAGTGGCACCAGTCCTCGCCGGGGACGATCGGGCAGGCCGCGCTGTGCGGGCAGGGGGCGGCGATGTGGAAGCCGGCGGCGATCAGGCGGTCGCGGGCCTCGATGACGCGGGCGTAGCCGTCGGGGGTGCCGGCCTCCACGATCACCACGGCCTGGGCGGCACTCGCGGCGGCGTCGACGAGGGCGGTCCGGTCGGGGGCGGTGAGTTCGTTGAGGACGTAGGAGACGGTGATGAGGTCGGTGGGGTCGAGGGTGAGCGCCGAACCGATCCTCGCGCGTTGCCAACTGGCGTTTCGCAGGGCCGGGTTGGCGGTCGCGAGCTCCTTGCCGAGGGTGAGGGCGGGTTCGGCCCAGTCGAGGACCGTCACCGGGCGGTCGCCGGGCCAGGTGGCGGTGACGGCCCAGGTCGCCGCGCCGGTGCCGCCGCCGATGTCGAGGTGGCCCTGCGGCGTCCAGTCGGGTACGGCGTCGGCGAACTCCTCCAGCGCGGAGTGGACGGCCTCGAAGGTGGCCGGCATCCGGTAGGCGGCGTAGGCGATGACGTCCGCGCGGTCCCTGAGGATGGGGGCGTGGGTCGGGGTGGCGCCCCGGTAGCTGCCGATCAGGCGTTCCACGGCTCCGGTGGCCTGCCTGGGCGGGAGGCCGTCGAGGAGCTTGGCGAGAGCGGTGCGGAGGGTTTCGGCCGGGGGTACGGGGTCGTTCACCCGCCGATTCTAAGTGGGCCGGGAACTACGTTGGCGTCCCTGGGGGCTCCGCCCCCAGACCCCCGGACCTATGCCCACCCACCACCCGACTCGGGCATCGAAGAGTGGACGTCAAAAACCCCGTACCGCCCGCGCCAACCTCGTCCCCGCCGCCGCCCGAGGCCCACTGTCCGCCCCGCGTCGCCGCGGATGCACCGTGTTCGCCAGCAGGACCAGGAACGTGTCCGTCGCCGGGTCCAACACCAACGACGTTCCCGTGAACCCGGTATGGCCCACCGCGCCCCGCCCCGCCAACTCCCCCATGAACCACGCCTGATCGACCCCGAAGCCCAGCCCCGGCGGGGTCAGCAGGAGTTCCACGTAGTCGGCGCCGAGGATCCGGGCGGGGCCGTAGGAGCCGCCTGCCAGGAGGGTGCGGGAGAAGACGGCGAGGTCGCGGGCGGTGGAGAACAGGCCCGCGTGGCCGGCCACCCCGCCGAGCGCCCAGGCGTTCTCGTCGTGGACGACGCCCCGCAGCATGCCCCGGTCGGCCTTGGCCCAGGGTCTGCGCTGGTCCTCGGTGGCGGCCGCGCCGGGGCACGGGCCGAAGTCGGTGGAGGTCATGCCCAGGGGGCGGGTGATCCCGTCGTGGATCAGGACGTCGAGGGTGCGTCCGCTGATGCGTTCCAGGACGTACTGGAGGAGGAGCAGGTTGAGGTCCGAGTAGAGGTAGGTGCCGGGCTCCTCCACCGGGGCCTCCGTTCGCAGCATCGACAGGCGTTCGATGTCGTCGGCACAGTCGTACAGCGGGAGTTCGGGGCGCAGGCCCGAGGTGTGGGTGAGGAGTTGGCGGACGGTGATGCCGTGCCGGGCGGCGGCGCGGAAGTCCGGCAGATAGGCGCCGACGCGGGCGTCGATGCCGAGGGTGCCCCGCTCGATCTGCTGCATGGCGGCGACCGAAGTGAAGAGTTTGGTGAGGGAGGCCAGGTCGAAGGGGGTGTCGACGGTGGCCGGGACACGGGAGGCGGGCGGCAGTTCGACGCCGGTGTCGGTCTCGGGGTCGTAGGCGGAGTAGCGAACGGCCCAGCCCGCCGCCTCCTCCACGGCGATCACCGGGCCGCGGCCGGCGACCACGACGGTGCCCGCCGCCCAGGGCCGGTCGCCGGTGGTGAGGTCGTGGACCTCCCGGACCAGGTGACCGAGTTCCTCGGGGTCGAGGCCGGCCCGCTCCGGGGTGTCGATGCGCAGTCTCGGGGCGCTCAGCTCCCCACTCCCTCCACAGTCGTACGCGTGTTCCAAGAACCGTTCCAAGGACGGCACATTCCCATGAAGCAGGCCGCCGCCACCAGTGCGGCCACCAGTTGGACGACGGCCATCGGAACGGCGGTGTGCTCGCCGGCGATGCCGACGAGCGGGGAGGCTGTCGCGCCGATGAGGAAGGAGGAGGTGCCGAGCAGCGCGGAGGCGGAGCCCGCGGAGTGCCGGGTGCGCAGGAGGGCGAGGGTCTGGGCGTTGGGGAGGGTCACGCCCATCGCGGACATCAGGACGAAGAGCGCGGTGGCCACGGGGGCCAGGCCCACCTCGCCGAAGGCGCCTGTGGCCATGAGTAGCAGGGCCGTCGCCGCTACGACCACCACCGCCAGGCCCGCGCCCAGGACCTTGTCCATGGAGACCCTGCCGACCAGCAGCTTTCCGTTGATCTGGCCCACCACGACCAGCCCGACCGAGTTGACGCCGAACAGCAGGCTGAAGGTCTGCGGGGAGGCGCCGTAGATCTCCTGGACGACGAAGGGAGAGGCCGAGATGTAGGCGAAGAGGGCGGCGAAGGCGAAGCCGCCGGTGAGCATGTAGCCGGTGAAGGGAAGGTCCGCGAGGAGGGTGCGCATGGCGCGCAGGGCCTCGGTGGTGCCGCCCGCGTGGCGGTCGGCGGGGGCGAGGGTTTCGGGGAGGCGGGTCCAGACGAGGGCGGTGAGGACGATGCCCACGCCGGTGAGGACCACGAACACGCCCCGCCAGTCCGTCACCCGGAGGATCTGGCCGCCGACGAGCGGCGCGACGACCGGGGCGACCCCGGAGACCAGCATGAGGGTGGAGAAGAAGCGGGCCATGGCGACGCCGTCGTACAGGTCGCGTACGACGGCCCGGGCGATCACTATCCCGGCCGCGCCCGCGAGTCCCTGCACCAGCCGGAAGGCGATCAGCGACTCCACGTTCGGCGCGAGCGCGCACAGGGCGGTCGCCAGGATGTAGACGACGAGGCCGGTCAGCAGGGGGCGTCTGCGGCCCCACTTGTCGCTCATCGGGCCGACCACCAACTGCCCCAGCGCCATGCCGGCGAGGCAGGCGGTGAGCGTGAGCTGGACGGTCGCGGCTGGGGCGTGCAGGGAGCGGGTGACCTCCGGGAGCGAGGGGAGGTACATGTCCATCGACAGCGGGGGCGTCGCGGTGAGGCCGCCGAGGACGAGAACGGTCAGGAGACCGGCGCGGCGGGCCGCCCTGGGCGACGGTACGACGGACCCCGGCGTGCTCGGCGCCTGCGCCTCCTGCTCGGGCATGTGCCCCTCCCTCTCCGAAGTCTCCGGACTCTCCGGGTGATCCGCCACCTATGCTCTCAGCTCGTACAGGGTGCCGATGGTCTGGTGAGCGAGGGTGGGGCCGCAATGACGGAAGAGAGCGTGCGCTGGGGAATCCTGGCGACCGGCGGGATCGCGGCGGCGTTCACGGCGGCGCTGGTGGATCTGCCGGACGCCGATGTGGTCGCGGTCGCCTCGCGGGCGGAGGCGTCGGCGAAGGCGTTCGCGGAGCGGTTCGGGATCGAACGGGCCTACGGCGACTGGGACGCGCTGGCGCACGACGAGGACATCGATGTCGTCTACGTCGCCACCCCGCACTCGGCGCACCGCGCGGCGGCCGGTCTCTGTCTGGAGGCCGGAAGGAACGTGCTGGTCGAGAAGGCCTTCACCCTGAACTACCGCGAGGCCGTGGAGCTGGTCGCGCTGGCGGGCGAGCGCGGTGGCTTCCTGATGGAGGCCATGTGGATGTACTGCAATCCGCTGATCCGGCGCCTCAAGGACCTCGTCGACGACGGCGCGATCGGTGAAGTCCGCACCGTCCAGGCCGACTTCGGGCTGGCGGGCCCCTTCCCGCCGTCGCACCGGCTGCGCGACCCGGCGCAGGGCGGCGGCGCGTTGCTGGACCTCGGGGTGTACCCGGTGTCGTTCGCGCACCTGCTGCTCGGTGAGCCCGCCGACATCAAGGCGTCGGCGGTGCTCTCCCCCGAGGGCGCCGATCTCCAGACCGCGGCCCTGTTCTCCTGGGAGAGCGGCGCGCTGGCCGCGCTGCACTGCTCGATCGCCGGGGGTACGGGGACGTCGGCGTCGGTGACCGGTTCGCTGGGCCGGATCGACATACCGGACGGCTTCTTCCACCCCGAGCGGTTCGTGCTGCACCGGGACGGCCGCGACCCTGAGGAGTTCGTCCTCGCCCCGGCCGACGGGCCCCGCAACACCCTGCGGCACGAGGCGGCCGAGGTGATGCGGGCGCTGCGGGCCGGTGAGACCGAGTCGCCGCTGGTGCCGCTTGCGGGCACGCTCGCGGTGATGCGGACGCTGGACGCGGTGCGGGAGCGGATCGGGGTGCGGTACCCGCACGAGGGCTGACTCGTAGGCTGCGGCCCATGAACACAGAGGAATCGAAGATCGCCGTGGTGACCGGCGCGGGCTCCGGCATCGGCAGGGCGGTCGCCGTGGAACTGCTGCGCGGGAGCTGGTCGGTGGCGCTGGCCGGCCGCCGCACCGGGACGCTGGAGGAGACGGCAGCGCTGCTGCCCGGGGGCGCCTCACTCGTCGTCGGGACGGATGTGGCGCGGCCGGAGGACGTGGCCGCGCTGTTCGCGGCGACGGTGGAGCGGTTCGGCCGGGTGGATCTGCTGTTCAACAACGCGGGGACCTTCGGGCCCGGTGGGGTGCCGGTCGAGGAGTTGCCCTACGACGCGTGGCGGCATGTGGTGGACAC
This sequence comes from Streptomyces sp. NPDC005492, assembly GCF_040605995.1. Lineage (NCBI taxonomy): Bacteria > Bacillati > Actinomycetota > Actinomycetes > Kitasatosporales > Streptomycetaceae > Streptomyces > Streptomyces sp. NPDC005492. The sequence goes on along the minus strand of NZ_JBEXDX010000005.1, from coordinate 258,087 downwards.
CAACCTCAACGGGGCGTTCCTCTGCGCGCAGGCGGCGTACCGGCAGATGAAGGAGCAGAGGCCGCAGGGCGGGCGGATCATCAACAACGGGTCGATCTCCGCGCACACGCCCCGGCCGCACTCGGTGGCCTACACGGCGACCAAGCACGCGCTGACGGGACTCACCAAGTCGCTGTCGCTGGACGGGCGGCCGTACTCGATCGCGGTCGGGCAGATCGACATCGGGAACGCGGCGACGGACATGACGCGGCGGATGGAGACCGGGGCGTTGCAGGCCAACGGGGTGGTAGCCCCGGAACCGGTGATGGATGTCGCGGATGTGGCGCGCACGGTGCGGCACATGGCGGAGCTGCCGCTCGGGGCAAACGTGCAGTTCGCGACGGTGTTGGCGACCGCGATGCCGTACGTGGGGCGCGGGTAAGTCGATTTGCACAAGCGGAATTTGACCGTCCACACCATTGCGCCCGCTTACTGACTTATGCTCAACTCTTCTCCACCAAAGCTTCACAGTTGGAGCACTGAGCTTCCGCAGACCAATCCCGAGGGGGGAGGCGGCAGCCGTTCCACTGCCCGGGTGGGGGTGGACCTCGCATGGGACCGCGAGGTTTCGCACCGGGCGGTGGAACGGCTGTCGCACAGCTCAACTCCCCTGTTTCTCCCCGCTGTCGGCCACCGCGGCCCGCCGCCTGCGCAGCGCGAACGCGCCGCCCGCGAGCACCGCGACCGTCCCCGCCGCGCCTTCCAGCAGCCGCCATGACGAGGACCCGCCCGACCCCGAGGCCGCCCTACCCGTGGCTCCCGGCGCTCCCTTGGCACCCGCCCCCGACGGCGTCGGACTCGCGCTCGCCCCGCCCTCGCTCAGCGGATCGACCAGCACGCCCACGGCCGGCGCCGAACTCCCCCTGCCGAAACCCCAGTCGAGCAGCGCGGCGGCCTCCTTGTAGACCTCGTTGCCGCCGTTGGCCGGGTGCATCACGGTGACCAGAAGAGTGCGGCCGTCGCGGGTGGCGGCGCCGGTGAAGGTGTTGCCGGCGTGGCTGGTGTAGCCGTTCTTCACACCGATCATGCCCCGGTACGTGCCCAGCCCGTACGCGCCGGTGAGCAGGCGGTCGGTGTTCTGGATCTGGAAGGTCTTCTTGCCGCCGGCCGGGAAGTTCGCGATGCGGGTGGAACAGTAGGAGCTGAAGTCGTCGTCGTGCAGCCCGTGCCGGGCGAAGAGGGTGAGGTCGTACGCCGACGAGACCTGCCCGGGGTGGTCGAAGCCGTCCGGGCTCACCACACGGGTGTCCAGGGCCTGGAGGTCCTCCGCCTTGGCCTGCATCTCGGCGACCGTCTTCGCGATCCCGCCGTTCATGTGGGCCAGCACATGCACGGCATCGTTGCCGGAGCGCAGGAAGACGCCCTGCCACAGCTGGTGGACGGTGTAGAGGATTCCGGGCTTGACGCCGACGAGGCTGGAGCCCGACGGGACGTCTGCCAGGTCCGCGTCGGTCGCCCGGTAGGTCCGGGTCGGCTCGAACTTCCCCAGCACGGTGTCGGCGAACAGCATCTTCAGCGTGGACGCGGGCGCGAGGCGCTGATGCGCGCGGTACGAGGCGAGCACCTCGCCCGTCCGGTGGTCGGCGATGAGCCAGGAACGGGCGGTGAGCTTCTTGGGCAGTCCGGCGGCACTGCCCACCTGGATCCCGTCGCGGGCCAGACGCTCACCGCCTATCGCCGTGGCCGTGGCCGCGGACGCGGGCGTGGCCGCCGCCACGGGCAGGACTGCGGCGGTCAGGCCGAGAGCGGCACGCCGGGTGAGCCGAGAGGAATCGCGCATCCCGGGACCGTACAAAATCGGGCCGGGACGATGCACGGCGGGGTCCGTGACCGGCCGCCGAAAAGGTGACCTGGAACCCATTTCAGCAGGCCATTGAACAGGGGTTTCCTGGCAGGAAGCCCTCCACAGCTTAGGAATGAGCTGTCTGACGAAATTCTGATTCCGGACGTTTTTTTCTCAGCTCCGACACATCCTTTACTCAGGTCGACTCAAAGGTTCCTCCATAGCTTGTGGCCGCGCCCACAGCGGGCGCCAAGAACCTTTGGGGAATGGGATGTTTGGCATCTATCTCAAGCGCGAGCTCGGCCGGCGCAAGAAAGCGGCCCTGGTCATCGCGATGGGTCTGGCGCTCGGTATCGCGCTGGTCATCACCGTCAACTCGGTGACGGCCGGCATGAATCAGGCTCAGGACAAGGTCCTCAAGTCTCTCTACGGTCTCGGCACCGACATGACCGTGACCAAGGCGCAGTCGGCCCCCAAGGCCGGCAGCTCGCAGGGTCCCAGCTTCAAGTTCGGCGCCACATCGAGCAGCAGCAGCTCGCAGAGCTCGGACCGGGTGAACACGCAGGGCGGTCAGGCCCTCGCGTCCTCCCTGGTCACCAAGGTCGCCTCCCAGAAGGGCGTGTCCAGCGCGGTCGGCGCGCTCACCCTGAACGTCACCAAGGTCGACGGCTCCTTCACGCAGGGCAAGGCGAAGTCCTCCACCACCTCCGGTTCCACCGGTTCCTCCGGTTCCGGGCAGCAGGGCGGCCCCGGCGGCGGCTCCACCGGCTCCACCGGCGCGCCCCAGGTCCAGGGCGGCGGCGCCAACTTCAACGTCAACTCGTACTCGGTCGCCGGCATCGACGTCACCAACCAGGCGCTCGGCCCGCTGTCCACGTCGAAGATCACCACCGGCAAGACGTTCACTACCGCGCAGACCAACGCGAAGGTCGCGGTCGTCAGCAAGTCGTACGCCAAGTCGAAGAAGTACAAGGTCGGTTCGACCTTCTCGATCTCCGGCACCAAGTTCACGGTCATCGGCATCGCGACGCCCAACAGCAGCGAGTCCACGATCGACGTGTACCTGCCGCTGAAGCAGGCGCAGACGCTGGGCGACTCGAAGAACAAGGTCACCACGATCTACGTCAAGGCGACCGACTCCAAGCAGATCTCGACCGTCAAGTCGACAATCCAGAAGAACATCTCGGGTACGACGGTCACCACCTCCGCCGACCTCGCCTCCACCGTCTCCGGCTCGCTGTCCACCGCCTCCAACCTGGCGACCAGCGTCGGCAAGTGGCTGTCCATCGCGGTCCTGATCGCCGCGTTCCTGGTCGCCGCACTGCTCACCTCGTCCGCGGTGTCGCGCCGGGTGCGTGAGTTCGGCACGTTGAAGGCGCTGGGCTGGCCGAGCCGCAAGGTGACCCGGCAGGTCGTCGGCGAGTCCATGGTCAACGGTCTGATCGGCGGCGCCCTCGGTATCGCCCTCGGCCTCGCGGCGGCCTACGCGGTCACCGCGATCAGCCCCAAGCTGACCGCGCAGCTCGGCTCCACGGGCGGCGGCCAGGGCGGCGGTCCCGGTGGCGGCCAGGGCGGACCCGGCCAGCAGGCCACGCAGAACACCCTGGAGATCGCGCTGAACGCGCCGGTCTCGCTGACCACCATCGCCCTCGCGGTGGGCCTGGCCGTCACCGGCGGTCTGATCGCCGGCGCGATGGGCGGTTGGCGCGCCTCCCGGATGCGTCCGGCGGACGCCCTGCGCAGCGTCTCCTAGTCGCTGCCCCTTGATCCGGGGCGCCGCCTCCACTCCCCCCGGGCGGCGGCGCCCCGTCCCTCTTCTTCACAGACGTATCCGACGGAGATCCCATGTACAAGCTCACCGGCGTCACCAAGCGCTACACGCGGGGCAAGGAGACGGTCGAGGCGCTGCGCGGCGTCGACCTCACGATCGAGGACGGCGACCAGCTCGTCATCCAGGGCCCCACCGGCGGCGGCAAGTCGACGCTGCTGCAGATGATCGGCGGTCTGGACCGCCCCTCCGAGGGCAGTGTCGAGCTGGACGGCGTCAACCTCGCCACCATCAGCGAGGCCAAGCTGACCCGGCTGCGGGCCGAGAAGATCGGCATCATCTTCCAGTCCTTCAACCTCATCCCGACGCTCACCGCGCAGGAGAACGTCGAGACGGCCCTGGTCCCGCTCGGCGTCAAGCCGGCGGAACGTCGCGAGCGCGCGGCCGAGGCCCTCACCTCGGTCGGCCTCGGAGACCGCCTCCGCCACGCCCCCTCCGAGCTCTCCGGCGGCCAGCAGCAGCGCGTCGCGATCGCCCGCGCGCTGGTCAAGAAGCCGAAGGTCCTCCTCGCCGACGAGCCCACCGGCAACCTCGACGAGGGCACCCGCGACGACATCATGGGCCTCCTCGAAGGCCTCTGGCACGAGTACGGCCTGACCTTCATCATGGTCACCCACGACTCGTCGATCGCCCGCCGAGCCCCCCGCCTGGCCACCATCAAGTCCGGCCAGATCACCCTCACCGAACAGAGCAGGGGCGGTCAGTTCGCACAGCAGGGCAACTAGGGGTACTGAACCCGTACCTGGATTCCAGGGGCCGCCCACCACCCGAGCAGCCGGTCGGCTTCGGCCGACTGGTGGGTGGGGGGCGGCTCTTCGGCATCCCACCCACGATCTCGTACGGCCCAGGGCAGCCGCCCCCTACCCCTTACCTCCCAAGCACCCCCTCCACCTCCGCCAACTGCCCAGCAGTAAGCGGCCCCTTCTCCATCGCGCCCGCGTTCTGTTCCGCCTGGGGGACCGAGCGGAAGCCCGGAATCGGGATGGTGCGGGGGCTGCGGGCCCACAGCCAGGCGAGGGCGCCCTGTGCCGGCGTACGGCCGTCTGAAGTGAGGATCTCGCGTAGGGCGTCCACTCGGGCGGCCCACTTCTCGTCGGCGCCGGCGTTCTGTTTGAAGCCCTGCATCCAGGACGGGGGTGTGTTGCGGATGTCGCCGGGCTCCAACACCCGGCCCGCGGCCTGCTTTCCGGTGAGGAGGCCCATCGCGAGGGGGCTGCGGTTGATGCTGGCCAGTCCCAGCTCCTCGCACAGGGCGAACATCTCGGGCGCGTCCTGCAACACGTTCGCCGCGTGCTGCACGGCCGCGCAGTGCTCCCCCTCGGCGAACACCGCGGCGCGGGCCGGGTCGTCGGTGCTCCAGGCGTAGGCGCGGATCAGCCCCTCCCGCACGAACTCCTCGCACTGGTCGCGGAGTTGGGCCGCACGCGACACGTCCGCGTCGGACAGGTGGAGTTGGTACAGGTCGATGTGGTCGGTGCCCAAGCGCGCCAGCGACGCCGTGAGCGCCCGGCGGGCGTACTCCGGGGAGTCGTCCGCGCCGGTGAGCGTGCGGGTCTCCTCGTCGAAGACGTTGCCCCACTTGGTGGCGAGGACGACATCGTCCCGGCGCTTGCCGAGCGCGCGGCCGAGGACGCGTTCGCTGTGCCCCGCGCCGTAGGTGTCGGCGGTGTCGAAGAAGGTCACCCCCAGGTCCAGGGCGCGCCGGACCGCCCGTACGGACTCCTCGTCGTCGACCTTGCCCCAGCCCAGCGGCTGCCCGCTCGCGTCCTGCCACTCACCGCCGATCGCCCAGCAGCCGAAGCCGAGAGCGCTCACGTCGATTCCGGTACGGCCGAGGGTCCTGTGTGTCTGCGTCTCCATGCCTGTGCACGCTAGGAGTTGGAGTGCGCTTCAGGTCAAGGTCCTGGACAGAACCTCTACGCCTGCCCCGTCTCGAAGCGCGCGATCCTGCCGTCCTCGCCCACCGTGAAACTCCACCGCGTCCGCATCTCGCCCCACGCGTCGTTGGAGTAGCGGGCGACCAGGGCCCGCCCGCCGTTCGACTCCCGGTCGACCTCCATGTGGCCGTGCGAGGAGAAGATCTCCCGGTCGATCCACTCGGCGAGGTCACGGTCCAAGCCGTCGTCCGCCATCGTCGCGCCGGGCGCGAGCAGCGCCAGGAAGGCATCGCGGTCATGGGCGTTGACGGCGCCGACGAAGGCCCGGACGGCCGGATCGCTGAGTTTGGACGTCTGAATCGTCATGCCGGTCAGACTCACACCGTTCCCAGGCACCCGCCACCCGAACGGCGGCCCGAACAGGCCCCGTGGGTGTCGACGGTGCGACGGTGGGGACTCGGAGGGGAACCTGTTCCTGCTGAGCGTTCCGGGAGTCACCGTGAGCTGTTACGACCGAAGTGATCTGGGCCTGCTGCTGCTCCGGCTGGGTACCGGCGGTGTGCTGGCCGCGCACGGCTCGCAGAAGCTGTTCGGCTGGTTCGGCGGCGGCGGGATCGAGGGCACCGGGGAGGCCATGGAGGCGATGGGCTACTCCCCCGGCCGGCAGAGCGCCGTGATGGCGGGCCTCGCGGAGGCGGGTGGCGGCACGCTCCTCGCGCTGGGCCTGGCGACTCCGGCGGCGGGTGCCGCGGCGGCCGGGGCGATGGTCGGCGCGAGCGCCGTACACGCGCCCAACGGCTTCTTCGCGCAGGGCGGCGGCTACGAGTACGCGGCCTCCCTGGCCCTGACCGCGGCCGGCCTCGCGATCACCGGGCCGGGCCGCTTCTCCCTGGACCAGGCGCTCGGCCACACGGTGAACCGGGGCTGGATGGTCCCGCTGGCGCTCGCGGCGACCGGGGCGGCGACGGCCGTGGTGGTCGGCCTGCGGAACAGGAGGGTGCGGGAGGCGTCGAAGGACGGGTGGGAGGACGGGCAGGAGACCCTGTTCGAGGAGTACGCGGACGAATAGACCGGACGGGCGGGGTGGGCGACTGGGGCAGGCGCGCGGGGCGGTGATGGCAGGCTGGGTCCATGAGTGATCAGAACGACCGGCCCGCCGACCTCTGGGCCGGCATCGACAGCCTCTGGACCTGGCTGGAGACGACCCAGCCCCTCGACGGCCGCGAGGGCATGCTGCTGCGCATGCTGAAGCTGTCCGAGGAGGTCGGCGAGGTCGCCGAGGCGGTGATCGGGGCGACCGGCCAGAACCCGCGCAAGGGCGTCACCCACACCTGGGACGATGTCCAGGGCGAACTGTGCGATGTCGTGATCACCGCGCTGGTGGCGCTGCGCACGCTGACCCCGGACACGCGGGAGGTCTTCACCGGCCATCTGGCGAAGGTCATGGAACGCTCCCTCGGGCCGTCCGCCGTTGTTCACTCCCAGGACCTGCCCGCGCCCCGCGGTGTTGGTGAGATCCACTGAGCCTTCTCGTCGACACCGAGCCGACGAAGGGGTCCCCGTGCAGGACTACGTTTCCTCCAACGGAACTTTCTCCAACGGAGTTTTCTCCAACGGACGCAGGGCGGTCGCCGTGGTGGGCACCTGCCTCGCCCTCGCCGCCCTGGGCCTGAACGGCCAGGCGCACGCGGCGAGTTACGGCACACCGACCATCTCCCTGTCGGCCAGCTACCTTTCGGGTGCGGTGGGCGCCGTCGGCGATCCGACCATCCAGGTGACGGTCGCTCAGAGCGGCGCGGACGCGAGCGCGTTGACGGTCGCGGCGAGCAAGAGCAGCAGGACGTCCGTGGCGCCGACGAGCGCGGTGACCGTCACCGGCACGGCCGGCACCCGCCAACTCGCCGTCACGGCGGCCGCGCAGGGCTACACCGACCTCACGGTGAAGGTCACCGGCCTGGGCGGCAAAACGGCCACCAAGACCCTCCACTACGCCGCCTCGGCAGCCGTCCAACAAGCCGGCGACACCCGCTACTTCACCGGCTCCAGCGACGCCTCCGCCGCCGTCGACGTGGGCGGCGGCTATGTCGTCGTGGCGGATGACGAGTCCAACGTCCTTCGCCTGTACGACCGTTCGGCGTCCGGCGCGCCGGTGAAGACCTGGGACTTCAGCGACGACATCGGCGTCGACAAGGAGATCGACATCGAGGGCGCGGCCCGTGTCGGCGACACGATCTACTGGACCGGTTCGCTCGGCAACAACAAGGACGGCGAGTACAAGGCGGCCCGCAACACGGTCTTCACCACCGAGGTGACCGGCACGGGCGCCAACACGGCGCTCTCCTACGGCAGTTCGTACGGCAGGCTGCGTGACAACCTGGTGGCCTGGGACAAGGCGAACGGGAACCGGTACGGCTTCGCGGCCGGCACCGCGGACGGTGAGATCCCCAAGGAGATAGACGGGTTCAACGTGGAGGGTCTGGAGTTCGCGCCGGGCTCGACGACCACGGCGTACCTCGGTTTCCGGGCTCCGCTCGCCCCCGCGGTGGCAGGCGGCAAAGCGCTCCTCGTCCCGGTCACCAACATCGACAAGGTGGTCGCGAACGGCACCGCCGCCACCTTCGGCACGCCGATCGAGCTGGACCTCGGCGGCCTCTCGGTGCGCGACATCCGCAAGAACGCGGCGAACCAGTATCTGATCGTCGCCGGTTCCTGGGCCGCCGACGACAACTCCGACCCGTACGCCCTCTACTCCTGGACCGGGAACGCCGCCGACCGGCCGGTCAAGCTGCGTGATCTGCCGACCACGGACCCGGGCGCCTGGGAGGCGGTCGTGGACGTACCGGACCTGACGGTCGCGGGCGCCCGCGCCCAACTGATCACCGACGACGGCGCGGCCGACCTGTACGGCGACGGCACCGAGGCGAAGGACCTCGCGTACCCGGAGTGGCAGAAGTCGCGGTCGACCTGGTTCACGGTCACCGGCTGACGGCGACGCGCGCCCGGCCGGTCGAGGGGCCGGGCGCGCACCACCTGGCACCCTGGTATCGACAACATCGTCGAGGACGAAAGCCGAGTCATGACCACCGAGAAGCTCACCGTAAGCGTCCTGGGCACCGGAATCATGGGGGCCGCGATGGCCCGCAACCTCGCCCGTGCCGGATTCACCGTCCACGCCTGGAACCGCACCCGCGCCAAGGCCGAACCCCTGACCGCCGACGGCGCGCACGTCACCGACACGGTGGCGGAGGCCGTCCGCGACGCGGACGTGGTCCTCACGATGCTCTACGACGGCGACACCGTGCTGGAGGTGATGCGCGAGGCCGCCCCCGTGCTGCGTCCCGGCGCCGCGTGGGTCCAGTCGACGACCTCGGCCCTCGAATCGGTGGCCGAACTGGCCGCGTTCGCCCAGCGCCACGACCTCGTCTTCTACGACGCCCCCGTGCTCGGCACCCGCCAGCCCGCGGAGGCCGGCCAACTGACCGTCCTGGCGGCGGGCCCGGCGACCGGCCGCGACACGGTGACCCCGGTCTTCGACGCGGTCGGCGCCCGCACGATGTGGGTGGGCGAGGACGGCGCGGCGGCCACCGCGACCCGCCTGAAGCTGGTGGCCAACAGTTGGGTCCTGGCCGTGACGAACGCGGCGGGCGAGGCCCTGGCCCTCTCCAAGGCCCTGGACGTCGACCCCCAGAACTTCCTCGACCTCATCGCCGGCGGCCCCCTCGACATGGGCTACCTGCACGCCAAGGCCGCCGCCATCCTCGAAGACCGGCTGACTCCGGCCAGCTTCGCGGTCACCACCGCCGAGAAGGACGCCCGCCTGATCGTCCAGGCCGGCGCGGCCAACGGAGTCCGCCTCGACGTGGCAGCGGCAGGCGCGGAACGCTTCGCGCGTGCGGCGGCACAGGGGCATGGGGACGAGGACATGGCGGCGGCGTACTTCGCGAGCTTCGAGGCGGGTACGGAGGGCAAGCCGACCGGCTGACGGTCCAACGTGCGGGTGAGGGGCGGGGGTTGGCGGCCTCGGTCCCGATCTCGTCACAGTAAAGACACAGCGAACGCACAGGAGAAACCTCACATACGGCCTGCTCTGTCTCCCCCGTCGAAATGCCGGCACGTCCGGTCGCACGAACGGAACTCGGGGGACGTCATGCAGAAGAGCAGCATCCGTAGGGGCGCGGCGGCGTTGGTCGCGTTGTCGGCGGCGGTGTTGGTGGTGACGGGGTGTCATCCGGGAAATACAGACACCGGCGCCGACTCCAGCACCGGGTCTCCCGTTTCCTCGCAGCCCACCGGTACGGCAGTGAAGACCTGCGCCGCGGGCTCCCTGAAGGCGCGTGCCTACCAAGCCGCCGATCGTCCGCAGGGGACCGGGACCGGGGCGGCGGTCGTGCGGTTCACGAACACGACCAGCAAGGCGTGTGTTCTGCGGGGGCACCCCACCGTCGCCGGCGCGGCGAACGGTTCCCCGGAGTTGAACGTGCCCCTGGAGGTCACCCCCATCGGCTCCGCCTCCCCCGTGCGGCTCGCCCCCGGCGGCCAGGCCTGGCTGAAGCTGACCTTCGTGCAGGTGCAGGGCGAGGGGGACGGCTACTGCGAGTCCGGTTCGGCGCCGGTCCTCTATCCGACGATGGTGATCGGGCTGCCCGGCGCCGGAGCGCACCAAGTCGCGCTGGACGACGGGGAGTTCGCGGAGTGCGACGGGACCTTGACCGCGACGGCCGTGACGGCGACGAGGCCTTCCTGACCGTAGAACCGCCGTATGGCCGCAGGGGCTATACCGGTTGGCGGTCGCCGGAGGCCTCCGCCGCCAGGCCTCGCATGACGTGTTCGAGCAGCGCGAGCAGCACCGTCTTCACCGACTCCTTGTCGCGGGCGTCGCACAGTACGAGCGGTATCTCGGGAGCGAGGTCGAGGGCGACGCGGATCTCCTCGGGGTCCTCCTCGCAGACGCCGTTGAAGCAGTTGACGCCCACGGCGAAGGGGATGCCGCGGTGCTCGAAGAAGTCGACGGAGGGGAAGCAGCTTTCCAGTCGGCGGGTGTCGGCCAGGACGACCGCGCCGAGCGCGCCGCGGGACAGGTCGTCCCACATGAACCAGAACCGGTCCTGCCCCGGCGCACCGAAGAGGTAGACCACGAGGGCCGAACTCAGCGTGATCCGGCCGAAGTCCATGGCGACCGTCGTCGTGGTCTTCCGCTCCACGCCGGCGAGGTTGTCGATGCCGACGCTGGCCTCGGTGATGAGTTCCTCGGTACGCAGCGGGGTCGTCTCGCTGATCGCGCCGACGAGGGTGGTCTTGCCGACGCCGAAGCCGCCCGCGACCAGGATCTTGGCGGTCGCGGCGTTGGGCGCCACCGTGGTGGCGCGACGTTCAGATTCTGCGTATGCCATCGATCACTGCCTGGAGGAAACGGGCGTCGGGGGTACCGGCCGCGGCGGGCGGGGAGACGGAGACGAGGTCGTTGTCCAGGAGGTCATCGAGCAACACCCGTATGACCGCGACGGGTTGGTCCAGCCGGGCGGCGACCTCCACGAGCGCCGTCGGCGTACGGCAGAGCGCGAGCAGCCGGTTCTGTTCGGGCTGGAGGCGCTGGTCGCGGGTCGGTGGCCGGACGGTGCTGATCAGGGTGATCAGCTCGATGCCGGTGTGGGCGGTCGGGGTGCGGCCGCCGGTCACGGTGTACGGGCGGACGAGCAGCGCGGGGTCTTCGTCCGCCCAGGGATCTTCCTCGGACCAATGTCTCATTCATGCTCACCCGCGAAGGGCGCGCCGCTGTACTCGGGCTCGGGGAACCGGGGGGCCGCGCTGAGGAACTGGCCCACCTGCCGTACCACCATGGTCATTTCGTAACCGACGTTGCCGACGTCCACCTGCGAGGTGGCGAGCACGGCGAGGCGGGCGCCGCCGCCGGCGGTGGTGACGAAGAGAAAAAGATCGTCCATCTCGATGACGGTCTGCTGTACGCGTCCGCCGCCGAAGTGCCGGCTGGTGCCGAGGGCGAGCGAGTGAACTCCCGAGGAAATGGCGGCGAGTTGCTCGGCGTCGTCCTGGGCGAGCCGTTCGGAGGAACCGACGAGCAGACCGTCCTCCGAGAGCACGATGGCGTGCAGGGTCTCGGGGATCCGCTCGATCAGGTTGTCCAGCAGCCAGGCCAGTCCGCCGTGCGTGGTGTTGGGCGCGGTCATGGGGTGTTCCTTGTCGGACGGGGACGGGTGGGCAACTGGCGCCGCTCGGACGCGGGGACTTCGTCTCGTGGCGAGGTCGGCCAGACAGGCATGGGGACTTCTTCCTGGGCGCGGGCCCGCCGGGTACCGTCCCGCAGCGCGGCGAGCATCGACCGCGCCTGCTCCGGCCGCCGCTCGGGCGCGCCGTACTCACCGTCGGCCTCAACCGCCCGCTCCCGCAACTGCGGAGCAAGATGAGCCTGCCGAACCCGCCGCGGCAACCGCCCGGACCCACCGACGCGGGCTCCGCCCGACGAACCACCCGACCGGGACTCCCCGTACGTCCCACCCGGCCGGGACTCCCCCGAAGAGCCCCCCGAGCGGGTCTCCCCGGAAGCTCCGCCCCCACGGGAACCCGACAGCGGCACGGACCCACGGGGACCTACGGAAGCTCCGCCGACACGGGAGCCCACTGATGGCCCGGCCGTACGGGGGCCACGTGAGGCCCCACCGTCGTGGGAGTCCCCGAAGGACCCGGCCTCACGGGAACCCGCAGAAGCTCCGGCTGCACGGAAGTCCGCTGAAGACCGGGTCGCACGGGGACCTGATGCGGGCCCAGCCTCGCGGGGCTCCCCGATAGACCCAGCCCCGCGAGGACCCGCAGAACCTCCGGCAGCACGGGAGCCCACTGAGGGCGCGGCCGCATGGGGACTTGCTGAAGGCCCCGCCTCACGGGAGTCCCCAAACGGTCCGACCTCGCGGGTACCCCCAGAAGCTCCGGAGGCACGGTAGTCCGCCGAAGAACCGGCCTCACGCGCACCGGCTGAGAACCCAGCGCCACGAGAATCCCCGGCAGACCCAGCCTCGCGGGGATCCCCGAAAACCCCGGCCTCCTGGTAACCCGTCGGAACTCCCCCCGCTCCGGTCTCCCCCATCTGTGTGGTGTCGGAGGCGGCCGTCACCGGGGTCGAGGAGCCCGTGGGCGCGGCCGTGCGGATGCGCATCGGCATGCCCGTGGCTGTCACGCCGGTGCGGGCGGTCGGGATCGGGCCGGTGTCCGTGCCGGTGACCGATGCCAGGTGGCGGTCGGCTCGGGTGTCGAACGGGGGTGGTGTGGTGTCGGTGGTCGGTTCGGTGAGGGCGTGGGGGAGGACGACTACGGCCAGCGAGCCGCCGTAGGACGAGGCTTGGAGGCTGGCTGTGATGCCGTGGCGGTGGGCGAGGTGGCCGACGGTGAAGAGGCCGAGGCGGGGGTCCTCGCCGAGGGTGGTGAAGCTGAAGTCCTTGGGCTGGTGCAGGAGTTCGTTCGCCGCCGCGTACTCGTCGGGTGAGAGGCCCAGACCCCGGTCCTCCACCTCTACGGCGTAGCCCTGCGCCACCGGCAGTGCCCGTACGCGTACTTCGGTGTGCGGCGGGGAGAACGTCACGCCGTTCTCGATCAGTTCGGCCATGAGATGGATCGTGTCGCCGACCGCCGGTCCCAACACCGCTATGGACGGCAGGGGTTCGACGACGACCCGGGTGTAGCCCTCGATCTCGGACACCGCGCTGCGCAGCAGGTCCGCGAGCGGCACCGCGTGCTTCCACCGGCGCCGGGGCGCCGCGCCGGACAGCACGGTCAGGCTCTCGGCGTTGCGCCGCATCCGGGTGGCGAGGTGGTCCACCCGGTAGAGGTCGGCGAGGAGTTGGGGGTCCTGCTCCTTGCGTTCCATGGAGTCGATCACCGTGAGCTGACGGTGCACCAGGAGCTGGATCCGGCGCGACATGTTGTGGAACACCAGCCGCGCCCCCTCACGCAGCGAGGCCTGCTCCAGCGCGACGCTCACCGCGGTCCGCTGGGCGCTGTTGAACGCGTCCGCGACCTTGCCCAACTCGTCGGTGCCGTAGTCGAGTTCGGGCAGGTCGTCGAGTTCGGCGCGTTTGCCCTGGGTGCGCAGCCGGGTGATCAGCTCGGGCAGCCGTTCCTCGGCCAGTTCGAGCGTCTGCGCACGGAGTCCGGACATCCGGCCGATGAGGGACCGGGTGATGCGCCAGGACAGCAGGGCCACGGCGAGCACGGCCACCAGCGCGAGGGCGCTGCCGAGCAGTGCCTTGACGAGCACCAGGTGGGTCCGGCTGTCGGAGTCGGCGGTGACCTTGCCCAGGAACTGCCCCTCCACGGCCTGGACCGCGCCGGACACCCGCCCGGGGGCGGCGGCGCGGGCGGCCGCGACGGCGGGTACGCGGATCGTGCCGTCGTGCGCGGCGGAGGCATCGGCGACGGTCTTCTCGAAGGCCGTCAGGGCGGCCCAGTCCGAACCGTCCATGGCCTTGCCGAGCTCCGCGCCCAGTTCCGCGGGCAGGTAGGGCTGCACCTCGTTGGACAGCACCGAGGTCCGGACGGCCTGGGCGGCCGCCAGCGCGGACCGCTCCTGGACGCTCAGCGTCCGGGACGCGGCGACTCCGTCGAGGATCGCCTCCTCCTGGGAGAGCGCCTCCGCCCCGCGCAGGAACGCCAGGGCATGGCCGGCGTCGGCCGCCGTGGCGGCGTCGCCGTTGTCGGCGCTCAGCGTCCCGAAGAGGTTCAGCGCCGACGACACGGCGTCGGAGTAGACGGCGTAGGCCTGTTGCCGGGTGCTCTTGCCGTCGTCGACGGCGGTCCGTGCGGCGGTCAGCGCGGTGATCCGCTTCCGTACGGTGGCCAACTGGGCCCGGTACTGCGTCGATCCGTCACTGCCGGACGCGGCGTCCGCCGCGCGGAATCCGGCGAGTACGGCGTCGGTCCGATGCCGCTGCGCCGCCAGGGCGGCGGGGCTGCCGTGCGAGGCCAACAGGCCGACCGTGAGCCGCCGTTCCTTCTGGAACTCGCCGAGCGCCGGCAGCAGGGCGTACGTGGTCTTCGCCGACTGCCCTTCCTTGTTGGCGTTGTGCCACTGGTCGAACAGCGCGAACGAGCCACTGACCCACAGCAGGACCATCGCCGTCGCCGGCACCACCGCGAGCGTGATGAGCGAGGCGCGGATACTGCGTCCGCGACCGGCGCCGGTTCCCGTCTGCACGGACGTACCCCGATGTCTGCTCACCTCGCCCACCGGCATCCGGCACGGTGGAGAAGAGGAGCTGCGGTGAGGAACTGCGACACCGGCGATTTCCTTTCCGGGGTGGCGCGCGACGCGTCGAAGCGGGCCGACAGACACGTCAACATGCCTGCACACACTGGGGAGTTGACGGCGCGGCACGCCAGGAACGCCAAGGACACCCTGCGGATTCACGACGGGCACCCGAGCCCCCCGCGCAGTTGGTTAGGTATGAAACCGAGCCATCCGACCCGGGTCAAGGGACGCCGCGAACGCGCCAGACGCACAGGTTTAGGCCACTCAGTACACTATGCGCGTAGACAATTCGATGCCCCTCGCACCGAACTCCCCGCCCACGAAGACGTTTTGGCTGACTACCCACGGTGAGGTGCGGGGCAGAGGGTGGTGCGGGTGACGCGAGGGGCGTCGCGAGGGCGCCGGGGCGAAGCACCCAACTCGCCAGCAGATGTGACTTAGTTCACAGCATGAACACGGTCCATGCACACCAACTCCATCGGCTTCCGGGGTCGTTGGGCGACGCCGTATCGCCGCTGCGGACAACTCGCCGCCCTCACGCCCGCCCGGGCGCCTCCAGCAGGGCCAGGCTCTGTCCCCCGAGCCAGGTCATGCCGTAGGTCTCCGCCCCGCGGGCCGCCTCCCGCAGCAGCCGGACGGCGTACGACTCGCTGCCCGGGCCGCCCGCGCGGCGCAGGGCGCGGGCCTGCGCCAGGCGGAGGCGGGCGAGTTCCGGCTGGGAGGAGCGGGCCGGGACCGCCGCCTGCCGGAAGTGTTCGAGGGCGGTCTCCGGCTCCCCGGCTGCCAGGGCGAGCAGTCCGCAGGCCCGGGCGGTGGGACCGAGGAGGACGGTGGGCCAGCCACCCAGGGCGATCTGCTCGCCGTCGTGCGGCGCGAGCCGCGCGCGGAGCACGGGCAGCACCTGCGTCACCTCGGTCTCGAATCCGCCCTCCAGGTCCAGCGCCGCGCAGACCTCCGCCAGCAGCACGAGCGCGGGTACCGCCCAGCCAGACGGCGGGAACCGGTCGACATCGGCGACACAGCCGAGGAACAGGTCCGCCCCCTCGGCGTACTGCCCGGTCTCGCACAGGGCGAGGGCCAGACCGGCCCGCCAGACCGGGAAGTAGGCGTGCCGCTCGACATCGCCGGCCAGGTCGGAGGCGAACAGCTCGGCCAGCCTGCCCTGTTGCCGCAGCAGCCAGTAGGCCTGGCCGAGGCGGGTCTGGGTCAGGTTGTCGGCGGGCACCGCGTAGTCGGCGCGCAGCAGGTCGATGAACTTGAGGGACTCCACGAAGATCCACTGGGCGGCGGCGTCGAACCGGCCGTGCCACAGGTCGAGCAGGGCGTCCAGGGTGTGCCGCTGCCAGAGGGCGAGGGCGCTGTGGGTGTCCGCCGCGTGCTTGCGGTACTGGTTCGCGGTGGCCAGCGCGCTGAAGATCCTGCCGTTGCGCAGTTGGTCGACGGCGACGGCCATGAGGGCCTCACCGCGGAAGTACGTCGAGTCCTGCCGCGCCGCGGCCTCGCGCAGTCGCTCGGAGAGCGTCAGTGACTCGGGGGCGGTCATGAAGTCGTAGCGCGCCCAGCGGCATTCGGTGAGGACCTCGCAGCGCACCTCGTCGTCGCCGTCCACGGGTAATCGGCGCAGGGTGTCCTCGGCGAGCCGCGCGCCCTCGGCGGGACCCGCGAGGCCCGTCGCCGTCTCCTGGCTCACCGCCAGGGACATCTTCTTCGCGAGGTGGGCTTCCAGACGCAGTCGCAGCCCCGCGGCCTCGACGCCGTCGTCGCCCTCCAGCGCGGCCAGACAGCCCTTGAGGGACTGGATCAGCTCACGGTCGACCTGTCCGGGATCGGACCAGCGACGGGCCATCCTGATCACGGCCTCGGCCTGCGCCCGAGGATCACCCTCGGCGCTGCGGTACGCGGCGGTGTAGTGGCGTTCGGCCTCCCGCATCTCCCCCGCGGCATGGCTGAGGTCACCGCGCCGCAGCAGCCGCCGGAACTCGGCGTGATCCCGCGCCACCGCCGAACGCCCGCCCCGCTCGGGCGACTTGAGCGACTGGTCCGTCCCGCGCCGGACCGCCCTGGGCACCGGGTCCGCGCCGGGCAGCGGTGCCAGCCCGACCAACGCGCCCTTGGCGTCCAGGACTTCGTCACAGAGCTGGGCCAACTCCAGGGACGCCCTGCGGCGTCCGTTCTCCACGCGGCTCAGGAAGCTGCGGCTGCAGTACACCTTGCCGGCCAGCTCGCTCAGTGACATGCCGGCCGCGATACGGCGCCGCCGTAACTCGGCGCCGAATCCGTCGTGCTCGATGGCCATCCCCCCAACAACGCGCCACCCGGCCGGTGTTGCCACATACCCGCTGGCAACACCCGACCCCTCCAGACCGCCGCGATTTCCGGCGAAGCTGTCTGTGCCGGGAGCCTACCGGGCACAGGGACGTGTCCATGGGCGGAACAGGAGCACAGGTCATGCCTTCGGGGGAACCCGTGGGCGCCGACTACGGTCGATATGCCGGAGGCGTACGACCGCGGCACTTCGATCCGTGCTCCGCCCGGGCGCCGAAGAGCTGAATGACGACGGGGTACGGGGGGTCCACGGTCCGGGGCGCGCGGGGGGCGCTCCGGACCCCGGATCAGCCGACAGGCCGACCTCAGCAGTGCGGGCGCCCGGTCCACGGCAAGGCCGATGGTTCCGGGCGCCCGCATGACGCCGACGTGTACTACTCGGTGATCAGTACTGCTCGGTCTCGACGAATCCCGAGTCCGAGTCGTTGGCGGCGAAGGTGTCGACCGCGGCGGTCGGGTCGAATCCGGGCGGGCTGTCCTTCAGGCCCAGACCCAGACCGGCCAGCTTCGCCTTGACCTCGTCGATGGACTTCGCACCGAAGTTGCGGATGTCCATCAGGTCGGCCTCGGAGCGCGCCAGCAGCTCGCCCACGGAGTGGACGCCCTCGCGCTTGAGGCAGTTGTAGGAGCGGACGGTGAGTTCCAGCTCCTCGATCGGCAGCGCGAGGTCGGCGGCCAGGGCGGCGTCCGTGGGGGACGGGCCCATGTCGATGCCCTCGGCGTCGATGTTCAGCTCACGCGCCAGACCGAACAGCTCGACCAGGGTCTTACCGGCCGACGCCATCGCGTCACGGGGACGCATGGCCTGCTTGGTCTCGACGTCGACGATCAGCTTGTCGAAGTCGGTGCGCTGCTCGACACGGGTCGCCTCGACCTTGTAGGTGACCTTCAGCACGGGCGAGTAGATCGAGTCGACCGGGATGCGGCCGATCTCCTGACCGACCTGCTTGTTCTGTACGGCGGAGACGTAGCCGCGACCGCGCTCGACGGTCAGCTCCATCTCCAGCTTGCCCTTGCCGTTGAGCGTGGCGAGGACGAGATCGGGGTTGTGGACCTCGACACCGGCCGGGGGCGCGATGTCGGCGGCGGTGACCAGACCCGGACCCTGCTTGCGCAGGTACATCACGACCGGCTCGTCCTGCTCACTGCTGACGACGAGCTGCTTGATGTTGAGGATCAGGTCGGTGACGTCCTCCTTGACGCCCGGCACGGTGGTGAACTCGTGCAGGACACCGTCGATCCGGATGGAGGTGACCGCCGCACCCGGGATGGAGGACAGGAGCGTGCGGCGGAGGGAGTTGCCGAGGGTGTAGCCGAAGCCCGGCTCCAGCGGCTCGATCACGAACCGGGAACGGAACTCGTCGACGACCTCTTCGGTCAGAGACGGACGCTGAGCAATGAGCACGGGGTGTTGCCTCTCTTTTTCGGCGCCCGCTATTTGACGCCGTAGACATGAAGAAGGGTACGGCGATTTCGCCTGGAACCTCGCCGGGCAGGCCCGGTATGTAGCGGCAGCCATTGTGCCACCACCCGACAGAGGGCCCCGACCGGCCCATAGGACCAGGTCAGAGCCCTGCCGTAGAACGGGCGCGGTTCGGCCGATCCGGGAGGCGAAAACTGGGCGGGTCGGTCAGAAGCCGGCCGCACGGGCCGCCGCGTACACCTCGGCGGCTACGTCCTTCAGTTCCTGCCCGTCCCGCGTGGCCCATGAGAGGTCGACCAGGAACTCGTCGAGGCCGATGTCGGCGTACGCCATCAGATCGCTGACGATCTGCTCGACGTCGCCCTGGAAGGGCCGGCGGTCCGGTCCCTCGTACCGCTTGGGGGTGTAGTCCGGGTTCACGCGCACCACCGTCCGCAGCGGCAGGGTGCGGCCCCGCTCGGCGGCGAGGTCCTGCAACCGGCGCCAACTCTTGGCCACTTGGTCGGGCCCGTCGGCGTACGGCAGCCAGCCGTCGGCGTGGTCGACGAGCCGGCGCATGGCCCGTGGGGAGTTGGCCGGGACCAGGATCGGTATGGACCGGGCCGGTTTCGGTCCGACCACGGCCGACGCGATCCGCGTGACGCGGCCGTGGTCGTAGACCACCGGGTCCGGGCCCCACACCGCGCGGCACACCTCGAACATCTCGTCCATGACCTTGCCGCGCTCTTCGAACGGGCGTATCCCGGCGGCCGCGTACTCGTCGAGGGACCAGCCGCTGCCGAGGCCCGCGACCACCCGGCCGCCGCTCGCCGCGTCCAGTGTGGCCAGCGTCTTGGCCAGTTGGAAGGGGATGTGCAGCGGGGCGACGAGCACGGCGGTGCCCAGTTCGACCCGCTCGGTGGCCGCCGCCGCGAGGGTCAGGGTGACCAGCGGCTCGGCCACGCCCCGGTAGGCCTCGGGCCAGGGCAGGCCCGGGACGCCGTAGAGCGGCTGGGTCGGGGGGTCCGGGAACAGGGCGCGTTCGTACACCCAGACGCTGTCGTATCCGATGTCCTCGGCGGCGCGTGCCACGTCGGGCACGTCCTTGCCGAGGTTGTACTGCCGGTTCTGCGGAAGTCCGATTCCAAGCCGGGTCGTCATGCCGATGCTTCCTCTGTTGTGGTGGGTCGCGCGGTCGTCAGCGGTTGGACAGGATGCGCAGCAGGTCGGCGTACTCGCCGCGGGCCTCGGCGAACCGCACGGGTTCCACCGCCTTGACGAGGATCTCGTTCGGTTGTCCGCCGCGGCCGAGGATGGTCATGACCTCGTCGAGGAAGGCGTCGAGCGGCATGGCGGTCGCCGAGTCCTCCTGTCCCATCAGGGCGGTGCGCACCGCCGGGGGCACCAGTTCCAGGACGTCGATACGCGTGTCCGCGAGCTGGACGCGCAGGCTCTCGGTGAAGGAGTGGATGGCGGCCTTGGTGGCGTTGTAGGTCGGGGCGATGGGTAGGGGGACGAACGCGAGTCCGGAGGACACCGTCATGATCGTCGCCCGGGGCCGGGTGGCGAGGTGTTCGGTCAGCGCGGCCACGAGGCGGATGGGGCCCAGGAGGTTGGTCGCCACCGTCGCCTCCGCCGTGGCGAGGAAACCGTCGCTGTGCAGGTCCTCGGGCAGCATGATGCCGGCCATCGCCACCAGGACATTGAGGTCGGGAAAGCGTCGTAGCAGGTGCGCGGTGGCGTCCTGGACAGCGGCCGGATCGGTGACGTCGAGCACGAGGGACTCGATGCCGGGGTTCTCCGAGACGATCTGTTTCAGTCTGTCCTCCCGGCGGCCCGAGACGATGACCCGGTTGCCTGCCGCGTGCAGCCGCAACGCGAGGCCGAGGCCGATGCCGGAGGTCGCTCCGGCGACGAAGATGGTGTTGCCCGTGACGTTCAAGGGGTGCTCCGACCGTGTGGGGTGACATGGGCCGGCGGGTGACGCGGGGCCGGTGGGGCCGGGCGTCACCCGCCGCGCAGCGGCTCGGCTCAGTGCTTGTTGACGGCCGTGGCCCAGTCGAAGTTCACGCCCATGTCGGCGTACATCTTCGAGTAGCCGACGAAGCAGTTGAACGTCGTGACCTTGCCGTTCTTCAGGTACCAGAAGTCGGCGGTCGGGGCGGCGACCTTCTGGCCCTTGCCCTTGACGAAGCCACCCGTGGGCGTCGGGAGCTGCCCGTCGAACGTGCCGTCGATCGACAACTCGATGCTGACCACGTCGCCGTTCACGGTGATGCGCTTGAGGTCGCGGTGGACATCGGAGAAGAGGCCCTTCATGTACGGCAGGACGTTCCCGAGCGCCTTACCCCGGTAGGCCTGTCCGGCGACCATGTCGTTGAAGACGCCGTCCTTGGTGAAGCTGTTGACGAAGGTCGGGACGTCGATGTGGCTGCCCTCCGCTACGTAGTAGTCGCGCAGGACGACCGCGAGGTTCTGCCGCTCGTGCTTGGTCAGGTGGCGGTCAGTGAGGGGCAGCTCGGCGAGCTGGCGAGGAGTCAGGTCGGGGACCGTCGTACCGCCGCGGGCGGGGGTCGCGGCCTGTGACGGCATGGCCGCGATGGAAAGACCGCCCAGGACGGCTACCGCGGTCGCGGCGGTGATCGACTTCCGGCTGATCAGCTTCATGACAGGTTCCTTCAGGTCTCTTGTGCGCCGTTAGTAATTCAAACGCTCGCTTGACTTTATGAACGGTCTCGGCAACCTGTCAAGCCACTGTTTGAATTCCCTGCCCCTCGCAGCCGTCACCGCAGGTCAGACAGGAGTGTTGACGATGTACTCAAACGTCTGCTTGAGTACATTGCATGACACGCGTGGAGAAGACGGACCTGCGCCGGGAGGCCGGCCAGCGCACCCGGGACGGCTTGCAGTCGGCCGCCCTTGAGCTGCTGGCGCAGCGCGGCCAGGAGGGCGTGACACTCCGCGAGATCACCGATCGGGCCGGGGCCAACGTCGCCGCGGTGAGCTACCACTTCGGATCACTCAAGGCGCTGTGCGAGTCGGCGATCGAGCACGCGTTGGAGCAGTATCTGGACGCGCAGATGGAGGCGCTCGACTCCCTCGGCCCCACTCCGACGCTCCAGGAGGTGGCGGCGGCGTTCGCCGGGCCGATGATCCGCGCGCTCGCGGCCGGCGGGCAGGACCTGGCCGTGATGCGCACGGTGGCACGCGTCGGCATCGAACCGCCCCAGGGCTGGGAGCGTCTGACCGGCAAGTTCGACAAGAGCCGCCGCGACGCCATCCGCGTGCTGACCCCGCACATCCCCGGGGTCGACGAGCAGGAACTGATCTTCCGAACCCGCTGCGCGGCCGGCCTGCTCAACTGGCTCGCGCTGGCGCCCATCGGCGCGGAGCTGGCGACCATGTCCGCCGAGCAGATCGAGCGGCAGCTCGTCCCCATCGTCGCCGGGGCGTTCCGCGGAGCCCGCGGGTAGCACCGGGCGACCGGCCCGGGTCCGGAGTCGCGGCGTCCGGCCCCGCCACCCGCACCGTCTAAGCTCCGGCGCATGCGCGTATTGGTCTTGGAGGACGATCCCGGACTGGGACCCGTCGTCGCTGCTCAGCTCAGGGACGCCGGGTTCGCGGTGGACCTCGCGCGGACTCTGGCCGAGGCGGATCTCAAGCTCTCCGTCAATCGCTACGACTGTGTCGTGGCCGACCGTTCGGTGCCGGACGGTGACTCGCTCACGCTGCTCGCCGGACACCGGCGGGCGGGATCGACGCTGCCCTTTCTGCTGCTGACGGCGCTGGACGCGGTGAGCGACCGGGTGGCCGGGTTCGAACACGGGGCGAACGACTACCTGGTCAAGCCGTTCGCCTTCGCCGAACTGGTCGTACGCGTACGGGCGTTGTGCCGCAGGGAACAGCCCGCGCGGCCGCCGCTGCTGCGGGCCGGCGACCTGGAGGTCGATCTGCCGCGGCGCCGGGTGTCCAGGGCCGGGGTGCTGCTCAGTCTGTCGGCCAAGGAGTTCGCGGTGCTGGAGGTCCTGATGCTGCGCGCCGGCCTGGTGGTGACGCGCACCGAGCTGATCGAGAGCTGCTGGGACGAGGCGAGCGAGCCGATGTCCAATGTCGTGGACGTGCTGATCGGCCAGTTGCGACGGCGGCTCGGGCCGCCCGATCCGATCGCCACGGTGCGCGGCGTCGGCTACCGGCTGGCCGACGAGGCGCGGACGTGATCCGCGGGGGCACAGCGTCCGCCCGCTCCCCCGCCGTGGCCCGGCTGCGGCGCACCCGCCGGTCGATGACGCTCCTGTTCGCCGCGACCACCGCGGCCTGTCTCGTCGTACTCGCCGCCGTCGCCATCCGTATCGATGCCGGATCCCGCCGTTCCGGTCTCGACCACGAGGTCTCAAGCCGCGCCACGGGGCTGTCGCGGGCGGTCTGGTTCGACGCGGGGGTGCTGCACTTGGAGCCGCTGCGGGAGGACGAACTCGCCCGGGGAGCCCAGGTGTTGGCCGTTCTCCAGACTAAGTCGGGAGCATCGCCGTCGGTTCGGAACGTCGTGCCCGGCCGGTCCGCACTGCCCGATCAGGAACGGCTCGACCGGGTCTGGCAGAGCGTCCTCGACGAACAGGAGACCGTCGTCGTCAGCGCCCCTGCCCGACATGGCGAGCGGCTGCGGTGGGCGGCGGCTCCCGTCTGGGACGGCGACCGGATCGGCGCGGCCGTGCTGGTCGGTACCGACCTGGCGCGCGGCGAGCACGATCACGAAGTCCTCGTGCGCTGGCTGGTGCTCGGCTGCACGGCCCTGGTCTGCTGTGCGGCGGCCGTCGGCCATCTGCTGTCAGGGCGGGCCATGCGTCCCGCGCTGCGTGGGCTGGCGCAGCAGGAGCAGTTCCTCGCCGAGGCGGCGCACGAGCTGCGCACGCCGCTGGCGACCCTGCGGCTCGTGGTCGAGGGGCGCGGTTCCTCCGACGAGGCGCTACGGCTCGTGGACCGGCTGAGCCGGCTGGTCACCGGGCTGCTCGCCAGGGCCCGTATGGAGGCCGGTGCGCAGCGGGCCGAGCTGGTGCCCCTGCGCCTCGACCAGTTGGTGGAGACCACCGTCGAGGAGCTGCCGGACCACGAGAGCGTCACGGTGACCGCCGAGCCGGTGGTGGTGCTCGGGGACCCGGACCTGCTGGCCCAGGCGGTGCGGAACCTGGTGGAGAACGCCCAGCGCCACGGTGGCCCGGCCGGGGCTCCGGTGGAGGTCACCGTCGCCGAGGGCCTCGTCGCGGTCCGTGATCATGGCGCGGGTGTCCGGCCCGCGGACCGGGAGCGGGTCTTCGCCCGGGGTGTCACCGGTGGTTCCGGGACCGCTTCGGGCACGGGGGCGGGGCTCGCCATCGTCCGCTGGGTCGCCGAGCTGCATCACGGCACCGCCCGTCTCACGGAGGCGCCCGGAGGCGGCCTGATCGCCGAGCTGCGGCTGCCGACGGCCTAGGTCCTGTCGTCCTCATCGTCATCTCATGAAGGCCCCGGCACCGTGGGCGCATGAACGTATCGCGCGGTCCCGCACTGCTGGTCACCACCACCGCCGTGAGCCTCGGCGCCGTACTCGTCGCCATGAACCTCTACGGCGCGGCCGCCGACCCGCCCTCCTCCGGAGTGGCCGTCCGGGTCGACCAGGTCGGCTATGCGCGCGGCGAGACGAAGCGGGCCTACATCATGGGTCCCTCGGCGGCCCTGAAGGGGGCTCGCTTCAAGGTCGTCGACGCCGAGGACAAGGTGGTCACGGCGGGCAGGCTCGGTCCCTTCACCGGCCACTGGAACGCCAAGTACCCTTCGGTCCGCACGGTCGACCTCTCCTCACTCAACACCCCTGGCACCTACCGCATCGTCCTCACCGGCACCGCGAGCGGCCGCTCCCCCGCTTTCCAGGTGGCCGACGCCCGCGAGTTGCTGACCCCGCTGGTCCGGGACAACATCCGGTTCCTCCAGGCCCAGCGCGACGGAGCCGACGTGCTTCCCGGCGCCCTGAAGCACGGCCCGTCCCATCTCGCCGACGAGGACGCGACCGTCTACACCGATCCGGACTACGACGAGGAGGGCAACGAACTCCTCGACGAGCGGCTGACGCCGACCGGCGACCAGGTCGACGTCTCCGGGGGCTGGTTCGACGCGGGGGACTTCCTCAAGTTCACCGGTACCACCTCCTACTCGACCGCCGAACTCCTTCCCGCCCAGCGGGACTTGCCCGACATGAAGGAGCTGTCCGCCGAGGCCACGCACGGGTTGGACTGGCTGGACAAATTGTGGGACGAGGACAGCGAGACCCTCTACGCCCAGGTCGGCATCGGTGCGGGCAACGACGCCGTACGGACGGATCACGACGTGTGGCGGCTGCCGGAGGCCGACGACCGGCTCGATGTGTCGCCGGGCGACCCGGACTACACGATCAAGCACCGGCCGGTGTTCCGCGCGAACGACCCCGGCGAGGCGATCACTCCGAGCCTGGCCGGACGGGTGGCCGCGGCCTTCGCCCTCGCCGCGCAGCGGGTCGCCGACACGGACCCCGGTGAGGCGCGGGAATGGCTGGAGAAGGCCGCCTCGGTCTACGACTTGGCGGACACCGACCCCGATGAACCACTTGTCACCGCGTTCCCCGCCGCCTTCTACCCGGAGGACTCCTGGCAGGACGACCTGGAGTTCGCGGGCGCCGAACTCGCGCTGGCTGCTCGGAAGTTGGGTGACGACCGGGAGAGCGGCTGGACGGCCGACTCGGCCCGCTGGGCCCGCGCCTACCTGGACTCCGACGTCAAGGGCACCCTCGATGTGGCGGACGTCAGCGCCCTGGCCCACAGCGACCTGATCACCGCCTTGGACGGCGCCCGTTCGAACGGTGTCGGGGCCGCCGACCTGTACCGGGATCTGCGCCGCCAGGTGGAGGAGGGTGTCGATCGCGCCGGGCACGATCCGTTCGGCGCCGGCGCGGTCTACGACGACTTCGACGCCGTACCGCACACCTTCGGGCTGGTGGCCACCGCCCGCCTCTACGCCAGGGCCACCGGCGACAACCGCTACGCGGCCTTCGCCGGGCAGCAACGGGGCTGGGCACTCGGCGCCAACCCCTGGGGCACCAGCTTCGTGATCGGCGCGGGCGAGGTCTACCCGCACTGCCCGGAACACCAGTTGGCCAACCTCCGGGGCAGTCACGACGGCAAGGGCGCCATTCTGCGCGGAGCCGTCGTCAACGGCCCCAACGCGGCCTCCAAGCTTGGTGAGTTGAACGGCTTCCCGACCATGAAGAAATGCACGGCCGCTCCCCCGTCGGGGGCCTGGACCGACTTCGACGGCAAGGGCGCGCGGTACGTGGACGACGTGGGCGCCTGGCAGACCGTGGAGCCCTCGCTGGACTTCACCACGACGGCCCTGCTGGCCTTCACCCTGACCGCACAGTCCGACGGCCGGTGACCGAGCCTCTGAGACTCCTCAAGTCGCTTGGCACGCATGGAACATGAGGGACAGGCTGTCGCCATGAGGGGAATCACGAAACTGAGCGAGAAGAACAACTTCGTGCTGTCCGTCCGGGACTCGGACGTGGTCGTGGCAGCCCTGCGTCAGGCCCTGGCCGGGGCGTCGCCGGAGGACCGCCCCGGCCTGGAGCGTGCTGTCGCGCTCGTGGAGTCCACAGCAGGCGCCACCGAGCCCCAACTGCGCGCCCGTTGGGTCCGCGCCCGCCTGGCCGCCGTCGGCTTCACCGGGGACGTCGGCTCGGTCGCGGCGGTGAAGGCGCTGCGGCAGGCGGAGCCGATGCTGAGCCTGGTGGCGGCGGTGCAACTGCAGAAGGAGGCAGTAGCCCACCCTGAGTAAGTCCGGCAGCCCCTGATACGCGGGGAGTTGGGGCTGCCGGAAGCGTCGCTCCGGTCAGGGCGTGAGGTAGCAGGACTTGCTCACGCCGGGCAGCGGGTCAGTGCCGCCGAAGGCCGCCGTCGTACAACCGGCCCCGCCGGTGAACGACTTGTAGACGAAGCGGCCCCGTGCGCCGTAGGCGACGGTCTGTTGTCCGCTGAAGCCACAAGTGCCGCCTTCCGGAGCGCAGTTGGTGGCGTAGCCGACCGGACCGCCCGTGGCGGTGTAGCAGGCCTTCGACTCACCGGGGATCGGGTCGCCGAACCTGGCGTCGGTGCACGCGGTGTCGCCGGTGGCGGTGGCCGTGGTGAAGGCCCCGAACGCGCCGTACATCACCGGCTGTCCCGCCGCGGCCGGGCACGTGCCGTTCTGCGCGGCGCACTTGGTCCAGCCGCCGGCCGGTGCTCCGTCGGGCGGCAGGTAGCAGGACTTGGCGACGCCGTCGATGGGATCGCCGAAGTGGGCGTTGGTACAGGCGACGGAGCCGTTGGTGACCTGGTGGGCGAAGTTGCCGTTGGCGCCGAAAGCGACGTCGCGGTTGTAGCCGGGCACCGCGCAGGTGCCGTTCTCGGCCGCGCAGGCGGTGTAGCCGGGCGGGCCGCCCGCGTCGGCGACGTAGCAGGACTTCACGAGGTTCGGTGCCGGGTCGCCGCCGAAGGAGTCGTTGGTGCAGGCGGTGCTGTCGGTCACCGTCTTGTACGTGTACGTCCCGGCGCCGTAGGCCACCGAGCGGGTGCCGCTGAAGGAGCAGGTGCCGCCCTCTCCCCCGCACCGGGTGTAACCCGCGCGCAGCGCACCGGTGGTGGCCGGGTCGGCGGACGCGGCGGGGTTGCCGAGGCCTGTCGCGGTCACGGTGTAGCTGCCGGGCGCGACGCCGGTGAGATAGACGTAGGTGTCGTCCTGGCTCGCGCCGGTGATGCCGGAGGTGGGCGTGAAGGTTCCGTTGCTCCAGACGGTGGTGCCGTTCACGGTCACCGAGACGTTGCCGCCGCCGAACTTCGGGACTCCGATACGGCCGTTGGTACCGGACGGGCTGGTCAGGTGCGCGGAGTAGGTGCCGGCGGCGGGGTCGCGGGACCAGGAGGCGTCGACGGCGCCCTGGGGCAGGGTGATGCGGCCGTCCGCGCTGGTCAGGTCGCCGGGGTGCGGGACGAAGCGGTAGGCGCCGGCCGCCGACTCCGGTGCGGTGCCCAGCACGTCGAAGGTGAGCGTGGAGGTCGGCGCGGTGGACCAGCCGTGGGCCAGGCTCATGAACGAACCGCCGTAGGCGAGGCCGCCGTCGGACTTCACACCCTCCCAGAAGGTGCTCTTGGTGCCGATGTCGCTGTCGAGCATGTGGCCCCAGGTGCGGCGGATCTGGTCCAGGGCGGTGTAGTCGTCGTTGGCCGTGAAGCGGGCGTTCAGCTCCATGCCGCCGGCGAACGGCGAGACGTTGCCGCCCCATTCGGGGGTGGTGGGGCCGTACGCGCCCCAGTTCTTCCCGAGCCCCGCGACGACGCTCTTCGCCTTGGCCGCCGAGTCGGTCAACCCGTACCAGACGGCAAGGGAGTTGCCGTCCTGCGGGTAGAGCCCGCTGGTGGGGTTGTCCTTGTACAGGCCCTTCGAGGCGTCCCACAGACGGGAGTTGGCGGCGGCCTTGATCCCGTCCGCCTTGCTGTTCCAACTCGCGGCGAGCGCGCTGTCACCCTCGACCGCGGCGAGGGTGGCGCCGCCCTTGAGCGCGCCGTACAGCAGCGCGTTGGCGGAGATGTTCTCGCCGCCCTGGCCGACCCGGGCCCAGTCCTGGGTGCGGGTCACGTTGAGCAGGCCGTTGCCGTCGATCTTGTCGGTGATGAAGGCCATCCCGCGCTTGTAGTCGGCCCATTCCGAGTCCAGCCACGCCCGGTCGGCGGTGTACGTGTAGTACGTGGATGTCCCCAGCAGGGTCCAGGTGTGGTAGGTGTCCGAGCCGGTGAGGTTGAACGGCGGCCCGGACCACGGGATTTCACCCGCCGCGGACTGCGCGTCGTACATCGTGGTGAGCGCGTTGCGGGTCGAGGTGAGGTCGCCCGAGTACGCATACTGCGTGGGTACGGCGACGCCCATGTCGCCGGGCCACACCGTACGGTCGCGCTTCGCCCCGTCGACCAGGACGGAGTCACCGACACCGGCGGTCGCGCTGTTGTCCCACTCCGAGGTGGGCGGGGGCCAGGCGCGGCCCTGGTCGGAGGCGATCGTGTTGAGCTGCACGGTGTAGGCCCCGGCGTACCAGACGCGGTTGAGCAACTCGTCGCTGGAGTGGAAGTAGTTGGGGTAGTCGGCGGGGTTCGCCTTCCCCGGGGCCGCGGTGAAGGCGAGGCTGACGCCCTTGAGGTCCACCCAGCCCGAGGTGTCGAGGAAGACCGTCAAGTAGCGGAAGCCGCCCCGGAGTTGGGCGGTGGGCACCGTATAGGTGCCGTTGGCGGAGGCGGTGGCGTAGAGCGCGCCGTCCTCGCCGTCGCGGCCGCTGCTGCGGTCGCTGTTGTTGCCCACGTACAGGGACGACTCGCTGAAGGCCAGGCCCACCCGTTGGCCGCTGTCGCTCGCGCTGCCGAAGGACAACGTTGTCACACCGCCGACCTCTTTACCGAAGTCGAGCGTGACGGCCGACTGCGAGCCGGAGATCCGGGTCGGCTGTCCGGTGAGGACGTTCTGCGGGTTCGCGACGCTGCCGGACGTACGGTAGACGGCTGTCGGCTTGAGGGTGCGCGAGGTCGGCGAGTAGTTCAGGGCGTCAAGTACCGCTCGGGGGCCGGGAGTTGTGGTTACCGACGCTCCGGCGGACGGCGCGGGCGCCACGGCCAGCGCGGCGGACACCACCATCACGAGGCCAACTAGGCGCCCTGGTCTGGACTTTCGGTTCAGCGATGGCCGATGGCGGCGCATGAGTACCTCCCGGAATCGGTGGGGAACCAGCTGCTCAACTGGCTGCTCAACTGGACAGCGCGTGCTTGAATCGATTCAAAACGATCGAGCGTGCATGCCTGGGATCTGAGACGCGACGGGGGTGCGAGATGACTCGCCGAAGTTCGCACCGATGATGGGCGCCCGAAAAGCGGGTGTCAACCCATCGCGGCAGCCGTCATGTTCTGGGTGGAGCGCAAGGGTTCCTGGGTGAAACGCACCCCCCTTATCCGTCCCAACCAGGCACCGCGGCGCCCTAGCCTCGATGTATGGACACAGACAAGGGCCCCGCCGCCGAGAACGCGCTGGGAGGTTTCCTCCGCGCACGGCGTGCCCGACTGCGCCCCGAAGACACGGGGCTCCCCGCGACCGGCCGCCGCAGGGTGCCCGGTCTGCGCCGCGAGGAGGTCGCCGCCCTGGCAGGGGTGAGCACCGACTACTACATGCGCCTGGAGCAGGGCCGCGAACGGCACCCGTCCCGGCGGATCCTCGAAGCGGTGGCACGCGCGCTGCAACTGGACGACGAAGCGGTCGCGCACCTGTTCAGGGTGGCCACCCCGACCACTCGGCGTACGCGCCGGGCGCCCCTGGTGGAGCGCGTCGCCCCGCCGTTGCACCGGCTTCTCGACACCTGGTCCGCCACGCCCGCCTTCGTGCTCGGCCATGCCCTGGACGTGCTGGCCGCCAACCGGCTCGCGGACGCCCTGCACTCCGGTTTCGCCCACTCCGACAACCTGCTGCGCATGACGTTCCTGGACCCGGCCGCGCGCGGTTTCTACCGCGACTGGGACCGCGCCGCCGAATCGGCCGTGGCCACACTGCGGCGGGCGGCCGGTGTCGACCCCGAGGACCCCCGGTTGCGCGAACTCGTCGGTGAACTCGCCCTGAAGAGCGCCGACTTCCGCGAGCTGTGGGCGCGTCACGACGTGCGGGGCAAGATCCGCGAGGCCAAGCTCTTCCACCACCCGCAGGTCGGCGACCTGGAGCTGCACTACGAGGCGTTCACCGTCAACAGCGCCCCCACCCAGCAACTCATCGTCTACCAGGCCGAACCGGGCAGCACTTCGGCCGACGCGCTCTCGCTGCTCGGGTCGCTCAGCGTCAGGGGGGCGAGGTGAGCGACGCCCCCTCTGGGAGAGTTCCTCAGAGCACGGCGTGCCCCGACTACTACATGCGCCTGGAACAGGGCCGGGAGAACAGCCCGTCGGCGCAGGTCGTCGAGGCGGTCGCCGTCGCAGTCCGCCTCGACCAGGCGGCGCTCGATCACCTGCCCAGGCTCACGCGCGCGCCGAACGAACGCCGTGGCGACCCTGCCGGTCAGGGTCGGGTCAGTCCGCAACTCCGCACCTGCACGCGATAGTTGGACGTCCTGGCGCACAACACCGTCGCCACCGCACTGCACAGCGGATTCCAGCGGTCGACAACCTGTCCCGGATGGCCTTCCTCGACCCGGCGAGACGCGAGTTCTACCGGAATTGAGAGAAGGTCGCGAACTCGTGCGTCGCCGAACTCTGGGCACGGCACCAGGTGTCCAGGACAAGACCCAGCAGGCGAAGGACCTCACGCACCCTCAAGTCGGCGCCCTGAAGACCCGGTTCTCGGCCTTCACGGTCAACGAGGCCCCCCGCAACTGCAAATGGTCGTCGAACACGCCGAACCCACCAGCCCCACTGCCACCGCCTCCGCCGAACTCCGTTCCCGAATGCGCGGAAACAATTGCGCGCCGGGCTCTCAGCGACAACTGAGGCCCGGCGCCCGACTTTCAGCGGTACAGGACGAGGTGTTCGTGGTAGAGGACTCCGTCCCGGACGTCGCCGGTGGCGGTGAAGCCGGTGTCGTCGACGTAGTCGATATGGTTTCCGGTGACGGTGTAGCTGCCGGTGTAGGCGCTCCGCCTGCTGCCACGCGCCTCGTCGTAACGGCCGTTCGGCAGCAGTTCCTGACGGATGAACCCGTCCGCGGTCACCCACATCCCGACGTACGGGTGCGGGTGGTTGCTGGAAGTGTCATTGCTGGTCATGGGTCTACGGTGGGCCCGGCGCCCGATGCCGACCAGGCCGCCGTCCACCCAGGTGCGGGCTTCCTGGGTGCCACGCACCCAGCGTCACAAGCGGCCGGACTCCGCGTATTTGGGTGCCGTCGCCTTGGCGCGCAGCTTTTCGAAGGCGGCGGCCGTAGGGCCGGCCGGTTCCGCCTGGTAGACCACGAGCTGTTGGTGCGGGGCGCCGTTGACGGTGAACGCGGAGAACTGGATGTACAGGTCGCCCACTTGCGGATGCTTGAGGTGCTTGCCTTCCTGGGACTTGCTTTTCACGTCGTGCCGCGCCCAGAGACCGACGAACTCCTCGCTGTGTTCCGAGAGTTCCTCCACCACCTCGGAGATCCTGGCCGAGGAAGGGGCATAACCGTAAGCCGCTCTCAGCTCGGCGACACAGGAGTGCGCCGCCCGCTCCCATTCCTGATAGAACTCGCGGCCGGCGGGGTCGAGGAAGACCATGCGGGCCAGGTTGTCGAACCTGTCGAACCCCGTGTGCAGGGCGGTCGCCATGGAATTGCCCGCGAGGATGTCGAGGGCGGGGCCGATGATGAACGCGGGAGTGTGCTCCCACCCGTCCATCAACTGCTGGAGCTGAACACCGACTCCATCGTGACCCCGGTCGGGGTGATGGCGTTCGGCGGCATGGCACAACCGGTGGAGATGGCCGAAGGCCTCCTCGTCGAGCCTCAGCGCCCCGGCCACGGATTCGAGGACCTGGGACGAGGGGCTGGTCTCACGGCCCTGCTCAAGCCTGATGTAGTAGTCGGCGCTGACCCCCGCCAGCATCGCGACTTCCTCTCTGCGCAGTCCCGGGACACGACGTCGGCCGTACTCGGGAAGACCGACGTCCTGGGGCTTCAAGCCTTCGCGTCGGGCTCTGAGGAAATCACCCAAAGGGGATCCATTGCTCATGGGGTCACACTAAACCGACGGGGGTACGGGAGGAATGGCCCAGGCGATGTGACCCCCCGCCGCCGATCGAACACCCTGCGTCACCACCATTCTTCCCAGCCTAGGTGTGTGACACCCAGGAAAACCGCTGCCTTCATAGGACTTCCGGCCGACGGCAGACTCAAACACGCAAGCCACCGAACCCCTGAAAAAGGGGAATCAACGAGAGAGGCATTTCTCATGGCTACGTGGTTCGTCACCGGAGCTTCGCGAGGAATCGGCGCCGAGATCACCCGCGCCGCATTGGCAGAAGGCAACAATGTCGTGATGGCCGTTCGAAATCCGGACCGCATCCCCGAAGATCTGAAGAATTCCGAGAACGTCTTCGCGGTCGCTCTGGACGTCACCGACAACGACGGGATCCCCCGGGCGATCGACGCGGCCGTGGACCGGTTCGGCGGGATCGACGTGCTGGTCAACAACGCCGGCCGCGGCCTGCTGGGCGCGCTGGAGGAGGTCACCGACGCGGAGGCCCGCTCGCTGTTCGACCTCAACGTCTTCGGCCTGATCAACGTCACCCGCGCCGTGCTCCCCGTCATGCGCAAGCAGGGCTCGGGCAAGCTGGTGCACATCGGCTCGCGCTCCGGCTTCGAGGGCGAGCCCGGCGTCAGCCTGTACGCCGCGTCGAAGTTCGCCGTCGCCGGTGTCAGCGAGGCGCTGTCGGCCGAGATGGCGCCGTTCGGCATCCAGTCGATGGTGGTCGAACCGGGGGTGTTCCGCACCGACTTCCTCGACAACAGCTCCCTGTCGGTCGCCGCGAACCGCATCTCCGACTACGACGACACCCCCGCACACGTGACGCTGGACTGGATCGACCAGGCCAACCACGCCCAGCTCGGCGACCCGGTCAAGGGCGCCGCCCTCATCGTCGAGGTCGCCTCCGGCGAGAAGCTGCCCACCCACCTCTACCTGGGCCGCGACACCCTTGAGCGGCTGGACGTCAAGTACCGGCAGGTGCAGGACGACCTGGCCCCGTGGCGCGAGAAGTCCGCGGCCACCGCACACGACGACGCCGCCTGACGCACCGTATCGCCCGACGCTCCCCCCTCTTCCCCCCCCCACAGCCTGACGCACCGTCAATCACCGTTCGCATCAAAGAGATCGAGGTTTTGTGATGTCCGCTGCCCTGCTCACCGGTACCCCCCTCGCCGACCGCGTCGCCGTCGTCTCCGGCGCCTCCAGCGGCATGGGCGCCGTCACCGCCAGGCGCCTCGCCGAACTCGGCGCCACCGTGGTCGTGTTGGCCCGCCGCAAGGACAAGCTCGACGGCATCGTGAAGGACATCGAGTCCGCGGGCGGCACCGCGCTGGCGATCGCCGTCGACGTCACCGACCGAGCCGCCGTCCAGCAGGCCGCCGACCAGGTCGCCGACCGCTTCGGCAAGGCGGACCTGGTGTTCAACAACGCCGGTGTCCAACTCATCTCGGGTATCGAGGAGTTGAAGGTCGACGACTGGCAGCGCCAGATCGACCTCAACATCAGCGGCTTGATGAACGTCATCGCCGCCTTCCTCCCCCACCTCACCGAATCGGCCGCCCAGGGCAAGGCGGCCGACCTGATCAACACCTCCTCGATCGCGGCCACCCGCATCCTGACCAAGTTCTCCATCTACTCCGGCACCAAGGCCTACATCAGCCACCTCACCCGCCTGCTGCGCGTCGAGTTGGGCCCCAAGATGGTCCGCGTCGCCACCATCGAGCCCGGCATGGTCGACACCGAACTCCCGGACCACGTCACCGACCCCGACGCCTCCAAGCTGATGGCCGACCTCATCCACGACATCGACGTCCTCCAGAGCGAGGACATCGCCGAGACGGTCGCCTTCATGGCAGCGGTCCCCCGGCACGTCAACCTCACCGAGATCACCATCCTCCCCACGGCCCAGGCCATCTGAGACACCTCCGACGCCGGTGCGGGCAGGGCGACTTCCGTCCCCGCCCGCACCGGCGTCGGCGCTACGGCTATGCCGTCGCCAGCGCCTCGGTAGGGGTCAGCCGGGAGGCCCTGATGGAGGGATACACCCCGGCGGCCATGCCGATCACGATCGCGCCACCGAAGCCCGCCGCCACCGAGGTCAGCGGGACGACGGGCGGCCAGCCCTGGTAGGAGGCGTAGCCGACGGTGGCCAGGACGCCGAGGACAGTGCCGGCCAGGCCGCCCAGCCCGGAGAGAGCCACGGACTCGGTGAGGAACTGACTGCGGATCTGGCCCCGGTTGGCGCCCAGCGCGCGGCGCAGTCCGATCTCGCGGCGGCGTTCGAGGACGGAGATGACCATGGTGTTGGCCACACCGATACCGCCCACGAGCAGAGCGACCCCGGCGAGTCCCAGGAACAGCGCGGAGAACGTGCTCTGGGTGGCCCGTTTGGCGGCCAGCGCGTCGGAGGGGCGGCTGACCGTGACCATGCCGGGCAGTTCGGGGTAGATGGTCGCGGGCAGGACGTTCCGTACCGCCTCCATCCGGTCTTCCTCGGCCTTGATGTAGAGCACTGTGGGATGGCCGTCGAACCTCAACTGCGTACGGGCCGCGTCCCAACCCACCAGGACCGCGCGGTCGATGTCGGGCGACAGGGGTGTCTGGTCGAGGACGCCGATGACCGTGAACCAGCGGTTGTTGATGTAGATCAGCGCGTCGCTGCCTCCGCCACCCGCATTGGCCACGCCGAGGCGGGAGGCCGCCACCGAGCCGAGCACCGCCGCAGGGAACTTCTCGGTGGCCGGGCTCAGGAACCGGCCCGACCGGACCTTGGCGTTGATCGCCTTGAGCAGGTTGGTCTTGCTGGCGAGGACGGTGAGGCCCGCGTAGTCGTTGGGGTCGACCTTGTCGTTGCGGTAGACGGTGGCGTGGGTGTTGGCGACCGCGCTGGCCTGCGTGACGGGTCCGATGCGGCGGACCATGTCCACCGACTGCGGGGGCAGGAGCACCGGGTTGGTGCTGGTGGAGTTCGGCACGGCCTGGAGCATGTTGGTGCCGAGCGCGGACAGCTCGTTCATCAGGGCCTTCTGGCTGGATGCCGGGATTCCGGTGACCACGATCATCGTGGCGATGCCGATCGAGATCCCCAGGGCGGAGAGGGCCGCGCGGATCTTGCGGGTACGGATGCCCAGCAGGCCGAGTCTGAGGATGTCGAGGGGGGCCAGCCGGACGGGGCGGGTGTCGGCGACCGGTGTGGTCGGGGGTGTCGGCGTGAGGGTGGCGGTCATGACCAGCTGTTCCCAAGTGCGTTGGCTTGAGCGGCGGTTGAGGTGGCGGTGTCGAGGTGGCTGTCGGCGACGAGGTGACCGTCGAGGATCTCCACGCGGCGGGGCAACTGGGCGGCGATGTCCCGATCGTGGGTGATGATCGCGATGGTGGTGCCCTCCTGGTTCAGTGCGGTCAGCAGGTCCAGTACGGCCCTGCCGTTGGCGGTGTCCAGGGCGCCCGTGGGTTCGTCGGCGAGCACCAGGGCCGGCTGGTTG
The DNA here is from genome assembly GCF_040605995.1 of Streptomyces sp. NPDC005492. Lineage (NCBI taxonomy): Bacteria > Bacillati > Actinomycetota > Actinomycetes > Kitasatosporales > Streptomycetaceae > Streptomyces > Streptomyces sp. NPDC005492. The sequence goes on along the minus strand of NZ_JBEXDX010000005.1, from coordinate 222,333 downwards.
ACGAGCGCGCGGGCGATGGCCACGCGCTGCCGTTCGCCGCCGGAGAGCTGGTTCGGCAGATGCCGGGCACGGCGGGCGAGACCGACCCTGGCCAGCGCCTCCAGGGCCAGCGGTTGGCGCTTGCGGCGCGGGACCCCCGCGTAGAGCAGGCCGGTGGCGACGTTCTCGGCGGCGGTCAGACCGTCGGTGAGGTGGAACTGCTGGAACACGAAGCCGAGCCAGCGGCCCCGCAGCGCCGACAGTCGTCGGTCCGAGAGCCGGGCGACGTCCTGGCCGCCGATCTCCACCGTGCCGCTGGTCGGCCGGTCCAGGGTGCCCATGATGTTCAGCAGGGTCGACTTGCCGGATCCGGAGGGGCCGACGATGGCCAGCAGTTCGCCCGCCTCGATCGCGAGCGAGACACCGTCCAGCGCCTTGACCCCGCCGGGGTACGCCATGCCCGCGTTGAGCACGGCCAGGACCGGGCGCCGGTTCATGAGCTCGTCACGACCCGCAGGCCGGCGGTGACACCGGTACCGCTGACCTCCACGAGCCCCTTGGCGAACATCCCGGTCTTCACGGCCAGCAGCCGGCCGCCGGGCCGCTGGACCGCGTAGCCGCCCTCGCTCAGCGCGAGCAGCGCGTCCACCGGCACGGTGAGGACGCCCTTGTGGGTCTCCGAGGTGAACAGCACCTGCACCGGGGCGGAGGTCAGCTTCCGTATCGCCTCGTTGTCCGGCACCGAGACGGAGACGGTGAGCTGCGCGGGGCCGTCCGAGCCGCCTCCGCCGCCGTTGTCCTCGCTGCTCTGGACGGTCGTACCGATGGTGGTGACGGTGCCCGTGACGTTGGAGCTGTCGGGCAGGGTCACGGTCACCTTGTCGCCGCGTGACATCGTGCCGGCGTCCGACGCGTCCACCGGCACGGTGACGGACTTGGCGGTGGAGGTGACGGTCATCAGCGCCCCGTCGGCCGGGTCGGCGGACTGCGCCTGTACGGCACCGACCCGGACCGGGCCCGGCATGACGGCTATGTCGCCGATGCCGAGGATGCCGGTGGCGGGTACGCCGGTGAAGGTCTGCCAGCGTTTGATCGCGGCGATCAGGTCGGTGGTGAGGACGCCGTCGCCCTGTTTGACCTTGATCGAGGTGGGCGTGGAGGTGGGGGCGGCCGAGGGCGCGGCGGAGGCGGCGGAGGGGCTCCCGGACTCCTTGGCCGTGTCGTCCTTCGGGGCCGTGTCGTCCGTGTTCGCGGCGGATTCGTCCGTGGGTAGCGGCTGCTCTTGGGTGACCCAGGTGCCGGTGGCCGGCTGCGCACCGATGTCGAAGCCGAGCGCCCTGAGGTTGTCCGCGACCGTCTTCACGTCGGGGCCTGTGGTGCCCCTGGCCGAGAGCGTGCGGTACAGCGGTGTGTCGCCGTAGAAGACCGGCACCGGGTTGTTGTCCACCTTGTACAGCGGCTTGCCCCGCTTGACGGTGGTGCCCGTCTTCGCGAGCCAGGTGATCAGGCCGGACTTGCCGCCCTTCACGGTGAACGGTTTGCCGTAGCCGAGGGTGCCCTGGAGGGTCTGGTCGTTCGACAGGTCGGCCTTGGTCACCACGGCGGTCTTCACATGCGCGGAGTCACCGGCCGCGGCGGCCGGTTTCGGGTCGCCTCCGGGCCACATGGCGACGGTGAGCGCGCTCGCGGAGAGGACCGACAGGGCGGCGACGGCGATGACCACGCGCCGGTTCATCCGCCTTGCCCCGCGCGGGACTTCCTCGGCGTCGTCTACGCGTGGACGTATTCGGCGGAGTTCCTGGGTGTCGTCGGTTTCTACCACTGAAGGGCTCCTGCGTACTTTCTTTGTCGATGCGTGGTCGTTCATGCACTTCACCATGGCCCGTGCGCCGTCGCCGTATTTCGGATTCGTGGCGGCCACCGCCGCACCCGGCGAGGGCCACAAGCGCCGACATCCCGACGACGAACAGGACAACAGGGTGAGCGCGCACATCAGTTGTCACCGCTGAAGGCCTTCCGTTTGCAATCGTCTTGGATCTTGTACCCTTCGGTTTCACTCACCGTCGGGACATAACCCTCGTTGTAGGTCCACGAGAAGGCGTCCCTTCCCGCGGAGCGGTCCGGGATCATGTGGACCTTCATGCCCTTGTCGTTCATGCACTTGACCCATGCGCGGAAGTCGTCGACGTAATGGGGGTTCTTGTCCGGGTCCTCCTCCGGCGGCTGGAGCGGCTGCTTCGACAGACACGCTTTGTACTGGGCGGGGTACTTGGCGGCCGGTCCGTCGATGAACCAGGTGTCCCCCGCGCCGGGCTTGTGCGCGCCGGGAACACCCTTGTCGTGCAGACAGGCCGTCCAGACGGCGAACAGCCGGGTCGCTTCCTCGTTGCTGGTGTCCACCCGGAGCTGGGGACGGCCCGAGTCCGCGTCGGCGGTCGCCTTCGCCGAAGCACCGCTCCCGCTCGGGTCCTTGATCGAGGCGACGCCGTCGTCCTTGGCCTTGCCGCCACCACCACACCCGGTGAGGGCTACGAGCGCCGACATCCCGACGGCGAACAGGACAAGAGGGTGAGGTCGCGTATCACTTGTCATCGCTGAAGGCTTCCCGTTCGCATTTTTCGTCGATCTTGTCGAATTCGGCTTGGCTCACCGTCTGGACATAGCCCTCGTTGAAGGTCCACGAGAGCGCGTCCGTTCCCGCGGAGTGGTCCTGGATCATGTGGACCTTTATGCCGTGGTCGTTCAGGCACTTGACATACGCGCGGGAGTCGTCGACGTAGTGGGGGTTCGTGGACGGGTCCAGTTCCGGCGGAGGGAGCGGCTGCTTCGACTGACACGCTTTGACGGCGGCGGGGTACTTTTCGAGGTTTCCGTCGATGCTCCACGCGGTCGAGCCGGGCTTGTGCCCGGTGGGCGCACCCTCGTCGTGCAGACAGGCCGTCCAGACCGCCTCCAGCCGCGCCGATTCCTCGTCGCTGGTGTCCAGCCGGAGCTGAGGACGGCCCGAGTCGGCGCCGGCGTTCGCCTTCGCCGAACTATCGCTCCCGCCCGGGTCGTTGATCGAGGCGACGCCGTCGTCCTTGGCCTTGCCGTTGCCGTCCGCGTCGCTCGATCCGCCGCCACCGCACGCGGTGAGGACGACAAGCGCCGTCGCGCCGACGACGCCGACCAGGGATGTTCGCAGCGCACGGCCAAGATCCGGCCGCGCTCGGTCTGTGGGGTTCGACATGGCGGACACCGTGACCGGAGGTTATGAAGATCCTGTCAGACCGCGATCAGAATCCTGTCTGAGGTCACCGGGGCGAATTTATGGTGGGCGCATGAGCGCACATGTCCTGGTGGCCGAGGACGATGCCAAACAGGCCGAGATCGTCCGCCGCTACCTGGAACGCGAGGGCCACACGGCCCAGGTGGTCCACGACGGGCGCGCGGCGCTGGACGAGGTGCGCCGCAGGCCGCCCGACCTGCTGGTGCTCGACGTGATGATGCCCCTGGTGGACGGTCTGGACGTGTGCCGCATCCTGCGCCGCGAGTCCGATCTGCCGATGCTGATGCTGACCGCGCGCACCACCGAACGGGACCTGCTGCTCGCCCTCGACCTGGGCGCCGACGACTACATGACCAAGCCGTACAGCCCCCGCGAGCTGATGGCCCGCATCCGCACCCTCCTGCGGCGCACCCGGGCCGCCGCCGCCGTACCGGACGATCCCGTGCTGCGGGTCGGAGGCCTCGCCGTGGACCCGGTCCGGCGCAGCGTCGCGATCGACGGCCGCCAAGTCGACTGCACCCCGGGCGAGTTCGACATCCTCGCGACGATGGTCGCCGAGCCGGAACGGGTCTTCACCCGCAGCCAGTTGCTGGCCCGGACCCGCGGGTCCGACCGCTACATCACCGAGCGCACCATCGACGTACACGTCCTGAACCTCCGCAAGAAGATCGAACCCGCACCCCGTCAACCGGCCTATCTACAGACGGTGTTCGGCGTCGGATACAAGATCATCGACGGCAGCGACCGTGCGCGCTGAGACGAAGGCAATGACAGCCGAGGCCAGGCCCAGGACGCGAGTGCGGGCCAAGGTGCCGCTGCACAGGAGCCTCCTCGTCCGGCTGCTGGGCGCCTCCGTCGCGATCGCCGTCTGCGCGGTCGCGGCCACCGCCTGGCTGGCCGCGCGGACCGCCACCAGCGCCATCCAGCGCGAACAGGGCCAGGTCCTCTCGGACGACGCCGACATCTACGACACGCTCGTCGGCTACGCCGCGGTCCACCGCGACTGGTCCGGCGTACGACCGACCCTGCGCCGCCTGGCCGAGCACAGCGGGCGGCGGATCACGCTGACCACCCAGGACCGCAAGCCCCTCGCCGCGTCCGGCTCCGTCACCGCCCTCCCGGTCAGAGCCTCGGCGGTCGTCGACCCGCTGCGCACCGACCCGGCGCTGCTGCCCACCACCGAGGCGAACCGCATCGACCCCCGCGCCGTCGGCCCGTACCGACTGACCGCCGCCGACCGCGAGCACCTGCGCGACCTGGCGGCGAAGCCCCTCACCTGTCTGCACAACGCGGGCTATCCGGCCGTCAAGCTCACCGAGACACCCGACGGCCGCCCCTCGTACGCGCCGGCCGACAACCCCAAACTCCAGGCGATGTACGACAGTTGCGGTCTGAGCAGCCTCTCGGACAACCTGACCGAGACCGAGGTCACGGCGCTCGCCCGGCTCAACACCCTGGTCAACGAGTGCGTGCGGCGCGGGAATCTGGGCGACACCGTGAAGATCGGTCTCGACTTCACCGCCCATGCCGACAGCGCCCCAGCCGTGCAGAACTGCGTCGACACCGCCCGCCGCGACCAACTCGCCCCGTACGTCGCCTCCGCCGCCCTGCTCTTCGTCACCACGCCGGCCGGGAGAACCGCCCCCGGAATCGATCTCTCCGGGGAGAACACGGCCCGGATCGCCGGGGTCGCGGCCCTGGTGCTGCTCGTCACCGTGGCGGTCACCATCACCGTCGGCACCAGGCTGGTCAGACCACTGCGGGCGCTGGCCCACGCCGCCCGGCGTCCGGCGGGAGAGCACCTGCGGGTGCCGGTCACCACCAACGACGAGATCGGCTACCTGGCCGCCGCCTTCAACGACCTGTCCGAGCGCCGCGAACGCATGGAGGACCAGCGCAAGGCCATGGTCAGCGATGTCGCCCATGAACTGCGCACCCCGCTCAGCAGTATCCGCAGTTGGCTCGAGGCCGCGCAGGACGGTGTGGCCGTCTCCGACGAGGCGTTCGTCGCCTCACTGTTGGAGGAGGCCCTGCTGTTGCAGCGGGTCGTCGACGATCTGCAGGATCTGGCGGAGGCCGACGCCGGGCAGTTGCGGCTGCATCCCGAGCCGGTCTCCCCGCGCGAACTCCTCAACCATGTCGTCGCCGTCCACCGCAGCCGTGCCGAGACCGCCGGTGTCGCCCTCACGGCCCGCACCGAGGGCGATCCCCCGCTGTCCGCCGACCCCGTCCGGCTGCGTCAGGCCGTCGGCAACCTGGTGTCCAACGCCGTACGGCACACCCCGTCCGGCGGCAGCGTCACCCTGACCTGCCGTCGCGACGGGGACGAGGTGGCCATCGAGGTCGCCGACACCGGCTGCGGTATCTCCGAGGAGGACCTGCCCCGGGTCTTCGACCGGTTCTGGCGCGCCGAGAAGTCCCGCAGCCGTCGGACCGGCGGCAGCGGCCTCGGCCTCGCCATCGTCCGTCAACTCACCGAGGCCCACGGCGGAACGGTGTCCGTGACCAGCGCCCTCGGGGTGGGAACGGTCTTCACGGTCCGGCTGCCCGCCGACAGGCCGGGAACCTCGCCGGGTGATGTTCAGGCGGCCGGGGTGTTCAGCACGTAGTCGCGCGAGGCGTGCACCTCGGCGCGCAGGGCGGGCAGATCCACGTCGAGGACCTGCCCGTTCCACTTACGGGCCTCGCCGTTGACGATTACGGCGCTGATGTTGCGGGCGTCGGAGCCCAACACGACGGTGCCGATCGGGTCGTTGAGCGGCATGTTGTTGAGGTCCTCGGCCTGGATGACCAGCAGGTCGGCCTTCTTCCCCGGGGTGAGTGAACCGGTGACGCCGGCCAGGCCGTTGGTGCGGGCGCCCTGGAGGGTGGCGAAGTCCAGGACGTCGTGGGTGGTGATGCGGGAGGGCTGCCGCCCGGTGCCGTAGACGGAGTTGACTGCGCGCATCCGCTGGATGGCGTGCAGGGCCCGCATCTGCGTGAACATGTCGCTGGCCAGGGCGACTTCGACGTCGATGCTGAGTCCGGGGCGGATGCCGACGGCGAGTGCCTCGTCGACGGCGGGAACCGCGGTCTCCAGCCCGATCTGGGCGTCGGAGGTGGGGGCGAGGGCCACGGTGGTGCCGGTCTCCCCCATGATCTTCCATGCCTCGGAGGTGAGTCCGGTGGAATGGATGAGGGTGACCTCGGGGCTGAGGATGCCGTCCTTGACCCAGCGCAGCACGGCCTCGGAGCCGGACGCGCCGAACACGGCGTCCACGCTCACCCCAACCCCCAAGTCCTGGGCGACGCGGGCGAGTTCGGGACCGTAGGCGAGCGCGGGACCGGCGATCTCGTCGGTGGCCAGGGTCGCCAGGCGCAGGGTGAGCAGTTGGTCGTCACTGCTGAAGTACTGGTTCTTGAGGCGGGTCAGGTCACCGGGCCACTGCCGGTCCCAGTCGCCGAAGTGCGGCCCCATGGAGGCGTGCACGCCCCGGATGCCCGTGCTGATCAGCGCCTCGATCGCGGCGTCGGAGTGCTCGCGGGTACGGGAGTTGTGGGAGAAGTCGAGCATCGTGGTGATGCCGCTGTCGATCGCGGTCAGGGCGGCCAGCCTGGTGCCGATGAACATGTCCTCGGGCCGGTACACGGTCGCGTAACCGGCCAGCGTGGCCATGACGTAGCCGCCCAGGTCGTCGACGTCCGGCATGATCCGGCGCAACTGGGCCTCCCAGGCGTGCCGGTGGGTGTCGACGAAGCCGGGGGTGAGGACGGTGCCGGCGGCGCCCACGACTACGGCGTCGCCGGCGTCCAGGTGGGGACCGACGGCGGTGATGGTGTCGCCCTCGACGAGGACGTCGCCGCCCTCGATGATGCCGAGCTCGGGGTCCATGGTGACGACGGTCGCGCCGGTGAAGAGGACGCGCCGCTGGTCGGCGGGCAGGCGTCGGAGCTGGTCGAGGACGGCGGGGCTGGTGGTGTCGTTCACGTTCATGGGAGGCCTTCTTTTCTTACGCGCGAGAGGGAAGGGGGCGGGATCAGCCGAGTTTCATGACGTAGCCGGCGTGGTGGAGTTCGTCGTCCGTGAACTCGCCGTAGGCCCAGAAACCGAGGTCGTCGAGGTAGTCGATGCGGTCGCCGTCGATCCAGTACCGGCCCTGGTAGGCGTGCGGGCGCCCGCCCCGGGTCTCGTCGTAGCGGCCGTCGGCGGTGAGCTCCTGGTGCAGGAAGCCCTTGACGTCGATCCAGACGCCGACGCGCGGGCTGCCGGTGAGATCGGGGGCGCCCGTCTCGGGGGCGACTGCCCGGCCGGGGACGTCGGTACCGGCCCACAGGACGGGTCGGCCGGCCGCGACCAGGGCGCGGACCTGCTCCGGCCGGTTCAGAAGGGTGGCCACCGCGCTCGGCACGTCGTCGGCGAGGTCGTCGGGCAGCACGAGGAAGTCGGTGCTGTTGCCGGGGGTGAGGGTGCCGACGTGGTCGGAACGGTGTCCGCGCCCGCCGGTCAGGGCGATGGTGTCGACGACGGCGGGGGCGATGGTCATGCCGGTGCAGTCGACGACGATGGCGTTGTCGTCGCCGGCCGCGGTGATGATGCCGGGGCCGACGCCCACCAGCAGGGAACCGACGAACAGCAGATCGGCGCCGGTCACCGTCCCGATCAGCGGATCCGTCGTCAGGATCCGGGCGTTGGTGAACAGCACGGGACGACCGCCGTCGTCCGCGACGATCTCCTCCAGGGCCCGGGCGTTCCAGCCGGTGGTGGGGGCGGCGTCCGTGGTGTCCGCGTCGGTGATGTGCATGGCGTGCTCCTCAGTGGCGGATCCTCGGCAGCTACTGCGGCTGCCTGGCCACTAGGTTCATCGCACGACGGAATCGGAACCAGGTCGCGGTGTGCCTGGGTGCGCGGTACCTACCATGGGCACGGGGGCCTGCGAGGGGGCCACTGGGGGCGGCAGACGAGCCGGGGTATGCCGCTTTCCCGGCGGAAGCTTTCTCCGCGAACCCGCCCTGGTGTGACCACTCAGCCGCCGGAATCCTCCAGGGTGACCGCCCAAAGCGTTTCGTCCCAGCCTCCGGACCCGTCGTTACCGAAGCCTGCCTCTCCTGACGCCTCAGTACCGGTGTCGTCGTAGAGAACCACTTCGAGGGGCGGGTTGAGGAGGAGCTTCTGGCGACGGATGTCGGCGAGGCTTCTGTCGTGGCGGAGGAGTACGCGGCCGCTTTCGTCCCGGAGCGTGAAGTCGGCCCAGATACGAGGCGGGGAGGCGTTGGCGACGTACGGAGTGAGCGAACCGTTGTCGCCCTCCCGGTGAAGTCGCCCGCAGTTGCCGCACGCGTAGAGGGACGAGAAAGACGCCTCGACGGCACGTTGCCGTTCCGCGGTATCCAGATCCGAGGGGTCGGGCCAGGCGATCTGGTCGAAAAGGTCGTCGGGGACGAGACGGAACTGTTCTCCAGGATTGTGGGAACCGCTGAAGAGTTTGCCGCACACACACTTGAAGCCACCCATGTTCGGCCTCCTTCCTCCGCATTCCTACCAGGTGGCTCAGGCGATGGGTTCGATGGGTTCGATCGGCTCGAAGGGCAGGGGCTCCTCTTCGGGCTCGATCGGGGTGGACCCACTACTCCCGGTCGACCCGCGCGGGTTGAGGGGAACGCCGTCCTCGACGATCGGCGCGCCGCCCCCGACACCCACAACCGCGTCGATGTCGTCGAACACGCTGCTGGCCCCGGGCTTGATCACCTGGGTCTCGTCGAAGAAGTTGCCTTGGTCGAGGCTTACCGCCTTCACCGCGTCCATGTCGATCTGATCCTTGGCCGCGCTGAGAATGGCACTGGCATCGTCCTCGGACACCCCCTTGAAGCTCACTACGGCCGCGTCCGCCTGCCGGTCCTTGCCGGCCATCTGACCTGCCTTGTCCTTCAGCCGCATGATGGCGCCGTTGACCGCGTTGCTCGCACGAGTGACGATGTCGACCCGGATCGCTTCGACGATCTTTCCACCCGACCACTTCAGGCGAATCATGTCGGCCGTGCGTCTGCCCTTTTCCCGCAGGATTCCGACGTACTGGATGCCGTCCTGGTCACCGAAGTCCGAGTACTTGCCCTGGTCCTTCAGTCCGTTGTTGAGGTAGTCGAAGACCGGCTTCTCATCGGCGTTCCCGTTGATCTCACGGTTGTTGAGCCGATATGTCGAACCGTCTTTCAGGGTGAGGGTGCGGGAGCCGCCGTCGCCCTTGTTCGGCTTGCCCAGGGTCGCGGCCGCCGCGGCCCCGGCGCCGGCGGCCGTGGCCGGCTTGGACTTCTTGCAGGGCAGTGACGGGTCGTACAGGCAAGTGCCCTGTGTACCGCCCGGGTCGAGCCCTGTGGGGTCGCTGAAGTTCGTCGGATTGTTGCGGGAGTAGGTATAGGCGTTCAGCCCCTGCGGCGCGTACGGACTGCTCATCGGGTCCGCGCTCAGGAAGCGTCCCAGGGTGGGGTCGTAGGCGCGGGCGCCGAGGATGTCCAGGCCTGTGGAGTCGTCTTCGGTCTTGCCGAGGAAGCCGCGGTCGGTGCTGCTGGGCAGCGACGTGGAGCGCTGGGCGCCGAAGGGGAGGTAGCGGCGGCGGCCGGCGGTGCCGGTGGCGGTGTCGATGGTGACCTGGCTGGAGTTCTGCAGGTCGGACATCACCCAGGTGAGGGTGCCGTTGCCGGTGCCGGCGACGCGCATGGCGGACGTGGAGGTGCCGTCACTGTAGTAGCGGGTGGCGACGGGACTGGCGGTGCCTGCCTTGTGGATTTCCTGGGCGCCGAGGTACAGGACGGACTCGGTGGGAGCGACGCGCTCCAGGAGGTTGCCGTCGGGGTCGTAGACATAGCTGGTGGTCTTGTCACCGCCGGTGGCGTGCACGGTGGTCTTGGTGAGCTGGCCGAGAGTGTTCCAGGCGTAGTCGGTCGAGATGCCCGATTCGGTGCGGGACTTCATCCGGCCGGCGGCGTCGTAGCTGTAGGCGTTGGTGCCACTGGAGGTGGCAATGCTGGTGACGCCGTGCGGCTGGGCGGCCCCCGCGGTGTAGGTCGACTGGTCGGCGGAGTAGCCGGGGTAGACGTAGTCACGGACGGCGGCGCCGGAGGAGGTTGTGCTGGTGACCTTCTGCAGGTTGCCGATGCCGTCGTAGGTGTAGTCCAGCTGGTACGGCGACAGCGCGGTGCTGGTCAGGTCCGGGGTGAACGCGCCGGAGCAGCCCGTGGCGGCTTCCGTTGTCCATGCCCTGGTGACGCGGTCGAGCTCGTCGTAGGTGTAGCACTCGCTCTGACCGGTGAGGTTGTCCTTCAGCCCGGTGGTCTGCCCGGACGCGTCGCGGGTGTAACTGTCGTTCTGGACCGTGCCCTTCGTACTCGTGGTCGTGGTGATGTTGCTCAGCCAGCCGGTACCCGTCGAGTCGTCGTAGGCGTAGCTGCGCTGGGCGGTCGTCGTGGTGGTCGCCGTCGTCCCGTAGGTGCGCCCGGTGAGCCGGCCGAGCGTGTCGAAGTTGGTGGCGTCGACATAGGTGGTGCCCAGCGAGCCGGTGACCTTGGTGGGCAGACCGAGGCCGTCGTACGCGGTGGTCACCGTCTCTGCGGGCAGGCCGCCGACCGCGGGGTAGGAGACGCTGGTCTGGTGACCGGCGGCGTCGTAGCCGTAAGAGTAGGTGTAGCTGCCGGCCATCCCCATGCCGTCGTCGGGCAGCGTGTACTTCGTGCCGGTGGCCCTGCCATCCGCGTCGTAGCCGGTGACCGATGTGGTGTACGCCTTACCGCCGGAGTAGGTGGTCGCCGACGCCAGTTGGCCCAGGCCGCCTGCGGCCGTGTCATAGGTGTGGGCGGCCAGAACCGTGCTGCCCTGGCTGACGGACAGCGGCCGGTTCAGGTTGTCGTACGCGTAGGTCACCTTGGCGGTGGCCGGGTCCGTCGCGGTGGCGCTGGTCGCGTCGGTGGTGGTGAACACGTTGCCGTTGTCGTCATACGTGGTCGACGAATGGCCCGTGTCCGGGTCAGTGGTCGTCAGACGCTCGCCGGCCCAGTCGTAGGTGTAGGTGGAGATGTTGCCCTTGGCGTCGGTGATCTTCGACAGCTTGCCGGTGGCTGTGTACAGGTAGGAAGTGGTGTACGTCGAACCGCCGAACTCGACCACCTTGGTGGGCTCGCCGAACACGTCGGTGTAGGTGTTGGTCCGCTCCCCCACCGACGGCACCGTGGTGGTGTAGTCACCGTGATAGTTGGTGATCGTCTGGTCCTGGATCTGCGGCTTCTCGTAGACCAGGATCCGCGACTGGGTGGTACGCCCGGCGAAGTCCACGAGGAGGTCGGTGTACGACGGCAGAGACGCGACCGTCGGGTTCACCATGGCGGAACCGGCGCTGCTGGTGTTGTAGAACGGGGCCGAGGTACCGGTGACGTTGCCCGAGGTGTCGTAGCGGGTCGATGTCACCGTGCGGCCGGTGCCGCCGGGGGCAGTGGTCTGGGTCTCGCGGGTCCGGCCCAGACCGTCGAGGTAGGTGTACGACGACACGTACGTGGTACCGGACTGCAGCGTCTCGCTCTTGACGACCGGTGGCGCGTCGCCGCGGTTGACGAGGTACGGCACTCCGTCGGAGTTGCTCGCGGTGGTGATGGTGTAGGTGAACCTCATCGACGGGGTGGTGCCGGCGTCGTAGCCACTCACCTCGGTCGGCTTCCACACGGCCGAGGTCCGTCCGACCGAGTCGTGGTCGATCCGGGTGGTCCGCCCGTTGGCGTCGAGGATCTTGTACGCGCTGCCCCACAGCCGCGAGTACCAGGTGGTGGTGGACATCGCGGTGCCGGAGCCGGACCCGTCGGGATCCGGCGTGGTGACCTTCACTCCGCTGGTCGGCCAGGACGTGGCCGACGAATACGTCGTCGTGGTGGTGTGGTTGGCGGTGTCGCCGGTGGCGTTGCCCTTGCCGTCCGTGCTGGTCCGGATCCGGCCTGCGGTGTCGTAGGTGCTGGTGACCGTACGGGAGTGTGTCGCGTCGGTGTAGACGGTCGAGGTCGTGGGGTTGCCGTCGGTCGGCTTGTCCGTGGCCAGCGACGTCGCCCCGTCGTACAGGGTGACGGTATCGCTGTCGCGGTTGGCGTCGGTGCGGTTCGCACAGGTGGAGGCGTGGTGGATCGTCTCGTCGCGGAGCACCATCCACCGTTTGACCGATGAGTCGGTGAAGGTGTCGGTGTCGTAGGCGCGGCCGTAGACGGTGCAGCGTTCGTCGCCGGTGACGCCGCTGTCGCCCGCGTCCTCCGTACGAACCGGCAGACCGTAGGTGGTGCTGACCGACGAGGAGTTGTCGTAGACGTTGGTGACAACGTGCTCGCGCCAAGCCCCGCCCGAGATCAGTTCGTCCGTGGTGGTCGCGGCCTCCCGTACGAACCGAGCGTCGGGCAGTCCGTCGTAGGTGGCGGTGTCGTACCACCAGTAGCCGTGCCACACCCGCTGATGGGACTGACCCGTACCGTCGCGCTGGCTGGACTCCAGGACCTGGCCGCTCAGCCAGGCGTGGTCGGTGTAGCTGGTGCCGGCGCCGTCGGTCACACTCGCGCTGCGGGTCTGCGAGGAGTCGGTCTTGGATGTGCGGTCGCCGTCCATGCCCTGGTACAGCCAGTAGTACGTGGAGGCGGCATTGGCCTTCGTACCGGTGAAGACCTCCACCTGCTGATAGCCACGCCAGTCCGACCACGACTCGTCACTGTCCGGCGTCAACGGGTCGTTGGGGAACGCCCACGCGGCGCCGCCGTGGTACTCGTAGGTGGTGGTCATCACCGGATCGCCGTCGTCGTCGGCGCCCTTGCCGACACCGGCGTCCGAAGTGACCTTGCTGACGAGGTACTTCTTGAACCACCCGCTGCGCTGACTGGTAGCGCCCTCAGGAGTCCACATCTGCTTGAAGCAGTCCTGGGTGTTGGACGACTCCGTAGGCAGATTGTCGATGTCGCAGGCGTCCGGCTGAGCGTAGGTGACATCCACGAAGGAGCCCAGGTCGCCGTGGACCTCGTTGACCCGGCGGAAGTTGAGCAGGCTGGAGCCAACCTGGTTGTCCTTCCACTCACCGTTGAAGTTGATCGTCGGCAGGGTGATGTCCGGGCCGTCGCCGTAGCCCTTGCGCTCCACGTAGTCCAGCCACAGCTGATTGCCGATGGTGCCGGACGGGTCGGGGAGGCCGTACTTCATCTGGTACTGCATCGCCGGATCCCAGGCCGAGGTGTCACTGTCGCGGACCCAGGTGTGGATGTCCCACAGCATGTCGGTGGAGAAGAACGTCGGTGAGTACGTCACTCCGGTGATGCTCTTGCACGAGTCGTCCGCCGCGGTGCCGTCGCACATCAGGTCCGTCGGCACGTCGGGATAGGAGTCCGGGTGGTCGGAGATTCCCGGGCAGGCAGGGACGGACTGCGTCAACGGATCCGTGTACGACATCCGCTCCACACACCGGCCCACATGACCGAGCGTCACCTCGGCCGGTAGCTGCGCCCCCGAGATCTGCGACGCCCACCCGTACTCGATGCGCGTCAGGTACGAGGCGGCGTCGTAGACCCTGGCCTTGTCCGTGGAGATCACCGAGCGGTAGTGATTCTCCTGCTTCTCGTAGAAGTACGAGGTCTCCACCTCGTTCGCGTCCACGACCCGGTCCAGGTTCCACCGGTACGCCTGTGTGCACGGCTCCGGGAACTGCGAGTAGCACGGCTCGCCCGCGTTGTTGCCCACCACCGGTACGGTCAGCACCGAGTGCGTGTACTTGTCCCAGTTCGCGTCCGGGTCCGTGCGCTCCGAGCGGCCCCAGCCGAAGTAGTAGCGGGTTCCGTTCTGCTCGGAGATCACCCAGTACTCGTCGTCCGCGCCGTGGCCGCCGGTCAGGTGCTGCACCCGCCAGCCCGGGTCATCCTGCACGTGGTACGAACCCGTGCCGGTATCGTCCTGCACCAGTTCGGAGTTGACCCCGTTCAGGCTGATCACGTACACCGCGCCGTCCGGCTCCTTGGCGGTGTTCGGCGAATCCCAGCACAGGTCGCCCACACCTGAGACGCCGTCCTGGCTGCAGTTGCGATACCGCCGCTCGATGTAGCCGACGTTCAGGTCCCAGCCCAGACCTGCCCACGACGCCTGGGTGTTCGCCGCCGACGTCAGGCCGTCCACCGACTGGGAGTTGTACGACAGAGACAGCGAGGGCGCCGACCCGGTCGGAGGCTTCGGCAGTTCGATCGGGAGGTTGTAGGTGAACGCACCGGACCCGGCCGACACGTTCCACGAACCCGACGGACTCAGCGACGACGCCCGGTAGTCGCCGGCGTCCGAAGACGATCCCGACGCCACGGCGTACACCGTCGCCGACGACGAAGTGGACGCCGCCAGTGGCGCCGACCGCTCCAGCTGCGTCGAGGTACCCGATATCAGGCCTTCCGAGTCCAGTCCGTCCGACGGCAGTTGGCCCGAGAGCGTCCCCGAGGGGTCCCCGTCCGCCTCGACCGTCGCCGTCAGGGTGCCGTTCTTCGTGTCGTTGGTCGCCCGGACGATCGTCCGGTCGCCCGGTGAGCACCCCTTGACCTTCGGGGTGGTCAGCGCACATGCCGGGAACTTCACCAGCCGCACGCGGGAGGCGAAGTCACCGCCGTAGGCGTTCTTGAAGCCGGAGTAGTCCAGCGTCATCAGCACCGGACCGGCGGCGGAGACCCCGTCCTTGCGGGTCAGTTGGACTCCGAGTCCGACAGCACCCGCCGGGGCCACCGCCTTGCGGTCCAACACCTCGACGTGCACCGAGGCCGGTACAGAGGCCGCGTTCGCCGCTCCGGTGCCGTTCAACAGACTCGAGTGCGGAGCGTTGTTCACCAGGTCGTAGGGGGCCGGGCCGACCGACACCGCCGCAGCCTTGGCGTCCGCACTGGTGCCTGCCGCGTCCACCACGGCACCGGACGGGGCCACGGCAAGGGCTGTGCCACGCTTGACGCCCTTGAGGTTCACCACGGCACCGGTCGCTTCGGGCCAACTGGCCTTGGCCGGCTTGGTCGGTGTCGGATCCACCTCGTCCTTGCGAGTCGCCGCGGCGGACTGCGCGGGCACCGAAGGCGTGCGCGTGACATGCGATGTCGCCGACTGCGGTGCGGCCGTCGCCGGAACACCGGAGACTAGGCCGGCCACCAGGGCGCCGGAGACGACAAGCATCAGGCTCTTCAACCGCGACGACACCGAGCAACCCCCACCAGACATGGCGCGGACGCCGCACGATCCCCGGCCCCGTTCCGGCAAACACTCACAGCCCACTCCCGACGCTGCGGCTTCACCTGAAATCCACAGCACGGCCACAGAGCGATCCGGAACTTAACCGCCGCCTAACGTCAGGGAAAAGGTCAATAAAACGGACAGTGATCATCAGATGACGACAAGATCAGACAGAACTGTTACGTGATGTGCGTCACACTTCATGCGCTTCGGGAACTAAGGGAGCCCAGGGCTGGCGCCAACTGATCACTTGGTGTTTCAATCCCCCGCATCCAAGGGGATTCAGGGGGTTGGGGACAGCATGCGAGACGCCTTCTCGTCGATGAGCCGCAGACAACTGGTGAAATGGGCCGGCGGAATACTCGGAACGGCCACACTGGGCACAGCGGCCGTCGCAGTAAGCAGCGGCACCGCCTCCGCGGCCGTCGCCTCGTCCACGAAGTTCGACCTCACAGCGCCGTCAAGCGAGTTGTTGCGGGAAATAGATCTCCAGGACGTACGCGTCCTGCAGTCCTTCTCCTTCGACAACACCAACAAGCACATCTACGCGGTTGGCCTGGTCCAGGGATCTCGACAACTCCCCGGAGAATCGCGCCAGTACACCGGGGACGAACGCTCAGCCAACGGCGACCTTGTCGTGACCCGGCTCGACCTCACCGGGGCCGAAATCGGCCGCATGTATCTCAAAGGCTTCGGTCATGGCGTTCAGATAGCCGCCGAGCCGTCCGGCAACAGCGCCTATCTGTGGACCGAGACGGACGCCGTCGCAGCCACCGATTCGAGCGGCAACACCAATGGCTGGGGCAGCAAACTGGCTCGCTTCAAATTCGCCAACGGCACAGTCCTCACCACTGATTCGTGGCAGTTGACCAAGTTCAGCCCGGTTTCGGGAGCGGACCGCACCACGGTGGCCATCGATCCGGTCAACAGCCGTCTGGCCGTGCGCTACAGAGTCAGCGGCGTCTTCAAATTCAGCCTCTACGACCTGGCCACCTTCAAATCCGGCACGTTCACTCCGCTGGCCACGATCACCCAGCCGACCGGCAGTGCCTATTCCGATTTCCAGGGCTTCACCAGCCTCGGCCAGTACCTGTACATGATCGACGGAAACGCCTACACGTACGCCAACAGCACCACGACGACACCTACCGACCCCGACGGCAACACTTACGTCACCAGAATCGACTGGAATACCGGGTCCGTCAGCGATCGCCAGCTCACGAAGGCCGCCCAAAGCCTCTACTTCCGCGAACCCGAGGGCCTCGCCATTCAGATCCCGGACACCAGCAACACGGCTGCCTGTCGACTGGTCATGGGGTTCGCCTCGGAGAATTCAGCAACTGACACGAACAAGAGGGCGAGCTTCTACTACAAGAGCAGTCTCATCTGATCCGTCCAGCCTTTCTCTCGGAGCCCCATTCCTGACACCCCTGGGCGGCAGGGAGATCACAGTCTCAGTCCTCGCTCCGGGGCAGGCGCGACGCTCGTGTCCTGCGCAAGCCGATGAGCACACCGATCGCCACGGGCACGACCGCGATGACCGCGCTGGCGGACCATTCGATGGGCACGGGGCGGAGGTGTCCCAGGAGCCAGAGGAGCACCGTCCCCACGCCCCAGGCCACCAGGCAGAGGGCGACACCGGGCCATGTCGCCCGCCCCTGTCCCGCGGACGGCGCAACAGGGGTCCGCCCCCGGGGTCCCTCGGGCATGCGCCGGCCAAGTTCCCAGCGCACGCCAAGACTCGCCAGGCCGAACACCGCCCCCATCCCCACCCCCCACAGCACCACGTCCCAGGTGACGTCGGATATGGCCAGCGCGGCCAGGACACCGAAACAGACCGCGGCGATCAGAGCGGTGCGCACGGGATAGCGGGCGGCGAGCGCCTCCGCCCGCCCAGGCGCCCGCACCCCGGGCGTGGAACGGCCGTCAGCCCGGAACACACGCCGGCGAGGACTCATCCGCGCGTCACCTCCACTCTCGTTCAGGACAACCCGGCGGTCGGACAGGCACAATGCCCGCCCGACCGCCGGGCTGTTGCTCCGTGTCAGCCACCGAGCAGGTTCGCCATCGCCGTGGCTCTTGCTATCTTCGCTGCGGCCAGCTCTCCGACTTTGGCTGTCCCGGCGCCACCGAGGGCGAACACTCCGGAGACGGCGGCCGACTCGGCATAGCCTCCGACCGTTTTGTGCTCTTCGTCGGACATCCAGTACCCGAGCGCACCGCCCGCCGCGGCGACGGCAACCCCGCAGGCTATCCCGCCCACCACGGTGACCGTCAGTGCGACGCAGAGTCCACCGCCGACCACCCCGATGATATCCCCGATGTGGTCCTTGACCAGCTTCTTCGTCCAACCCCACAGGCCGCCGTCGCCCTTCTCGAACACGTCCTTGTGATCGTGCTCCACGGCCTTCTGGCACTGGCCGGAACTCTGCGTCGAGACGACGTAGCAGCCCACGAACGCCTGGATCGCCCCTTGCCACTCATCCTTCGCGTTCTCCAACCACGCGGCCGCCTCGCCCCGGCTCATGTATTGCGACCCGGTGTAGCCGAGGTTCTTCTTCAGCCAGTCGAAGGTCTTCTCGCTGAGCTTCTTGGATGTGTCCTGCTTCTTGCCGCTGGCGATCCACTCGTTGATCGACCCGTCGCCGACCGCGGTGCCCTTCTCCGGGTAGACCTTGCCCGAGCCCGGGTCGTAACCCACCGACTCCTGCACGTCCTTGGGGCAGTCAGAGAGGTCGTACAGGCACGGGTCGCCGTGCGGCTCCAGGCCCGTCGGGTCGCTGTAGGCGATCGGGTTGTTCATCGAGTAGCTGTACAGGTTCATGTTCTGCGGTGTGTACGGCGTCCTCAGCGGGTCCGTGGAGATGAACCGTCCCAGCTTGTTGTCGTACATCCGGGCCCCCAGGACGGACAGCCCGGTGTCGGAGTCCTCGCTCTTGCCGAGGAAGCCCTGGTCGGTGCCGCTCGGCAGACTTCCGCTGCGCTGGGCGCCGAAGGGCAGGTAGCGGCGGCGGGTGACGGTGTTGGTCGCGGAGTCCACCGCCACCGACGTCGACGCCTGCGCGTCGGACATCAGCCAGGTGACGGTGGCGCCGGTCCCCGAGGTGCGCATCGCCACCGTGCTGGCGCCGTCCGAGTAGTACCGCGTGCCGGTGACAGTGCTGCCGACCTTGCGGATCTCCTGGCCGCCCAGGTAGAGGACCGTGGCCGCGCTGCCCTTACGGAGCAGCAGGTTGCCGTCCGCGCCGTAGACGTACGACGTGGCAGAGGCACCCGTGGTCTGGACGAGCTGCCCCAACTCGTTCCAGATCAGCGTGGTACTCGCCCCCTTCACTGTCCGCGACGTCATCTGGCCGGCGTTGTCGTAGCCGTAACTGTCGGTTCCGGTGGGCGTCTTGACGGAGGAGACGGCGTGCGGACGCGCCGCACCGGGGGTGTAGGTCGACTGGTCGGCGGAGTAGCCGGGGTAGACGTAGTCGTTGACCTCGGCACCGGTGGCCTTGGTGTCGGTGACCTTCTGCAGGTTGCCGGCGCCGTCGTAGGTGTAGTCGAGCTGGTACGGGTCGGTGCCGGTGGCCAGGTCGGGCGCGAACGGGCCCGTGCAGCCGCTGGTGCTCAGCGTGGTGTACGCCTTGGAGATCCGGTTCAGCTCGTCGTAGTTGAAGCACTGGTGCTGGCCGGTGGTCCTGTCGTTCAGATCGGTGATCTGGCCGCCCAGGTCGTAGGTGTAGTCGTCGTTCTGGACGGTGCCCTTGGCCGTGGTGGTCGTGGTGATGTTCTTGAGCCAGCCGGTGCCGGTGGTGTCCTCGTAGGTGTAGGTACGCTTGGCGCTGTTGGCGGCGCCCGTGGCGCCGTAGGTGCGGCCGGTGAGGCGGCCGAGGGAGTCGAAGTCGGTGGCGTCGACATAGGTGGTGCCGCTGATGCTGCTGGTCACCTTGTCCTCAAGGCCGGACGCGTCGTACGACGTGGTCACCGTCTCCGCCGGCAGCCCGGCGGTGGCCGGGTAGGCGACAGTGGTGGGGTGGCCCGCGGCGTCGTAGCCGTAGGTCGTGGTGTAGCTGCCCTGCAACCCGTTGCCGTCGGTGGGGACGGTGACCTTACTGTCGGTCAACTGGCCGTTGGCGTCGTACTTCACGGCCTCGGTCGTGTAGGCGAAGCCGCCCGAGTACGACGTGGAGGTGGCCGCCTTGCCGATGCCGCCGGTCGCGGTGTCGTAGGTCCTGCGGGTCAGCACGGTGCTGCCCTTCGACACGGTCAGCGCCCGGTTCAGGTTGTCGTAGGCGTAGGTCAGGACGGCGTTGTTGCCGTCGGTGGTCTGCTGGATCAGGCCGTTGGCGTCGTACTGCGTCAGCCGCGTGCCGGTGTCCGGCTCGACCGACTTGGTCTGCTCTCCGAGCCAGTTGTACTCGTACGTCGAGATGTTGCCCTTGGCGTCGGTGAGCTTGGTCAGATGGCCGGAGCGGTCGTAGTCGTAGGTGGTGGTGTACGTGGACGGGCCGAACTCCACGATCTTGGAGGTCTGGCCGAAGACGTCGTTGTACACGTTCCTGCGCTCGCCGACGGCCGGCATCTCGGTGACGTAGTCGCCGTGGTAGTTGCTCAGCGTCTGCAACTGGGCCTGGGGGTTGCCCAGCGCCATCAGCCGCGACTGGGTGGTGCGGCCCGCGTAGTCGACAAGCAGGTCGGTGTACGAGGGCAGGTTCGCCACCGTGGGCAGCACCATTCCGGAGCCCGCCGTGGAGCTGTTGTAGAACGGCGCGCTGGTGCCGGTGACGTTGCCGGAGGTGTCGTACCGGGTGGAGACGACGGTACGGCCCGAGCCGGTCGGCGCCAGGGTCTGGGTCTCGCGGGTGCGGCCCAGGCCGTCGGTGTAGGTGTAGCCGGTCATGAACGTGGAGCCGGACAGCAGTTGCTGGGTCGTCACCTTCGGCGGGACGGTGGACACCAGGTCCGGGACGCCCTCGCTGTTGTCGGACGTGGTGATCGTGTAGCTGAACTTCGCCGTCGGCGTGCCGTCCGGGTAGTTGGCGATCTGGGCCGGCTTGAAGACCTGGACTACGCGGCCCACCGCGTCGAGCACGGTCCGGGTGGTCTGTCCGTTCGCGTCCAGGACCTGCTGCGGGATGCCCCACAGCCGGGACGACCAGGTGGTGGTGGACTGCGCGGTCGCGGGACCGCTGTCGTCCGGGTCGGGAGTGGTGACCTTGACGCCGTTGACCGGCCAGGACGTGTTCGGCTGGTAGACGGTCGTGGTGGTCTTGTTCTTGCCGTCGGTGGTCGACGTGGTCCGGCCCGCCGCGTCGTAGCCGTACTTCGTGATGCGGTAGTTCGTCCCGTCGGTGTACTTCAGAACAGCGGTGATGTTGGCGTCGCCGGGCTTGTTGTTGGCGGCCGGCTCGCTGCCGGCCGCGACCGCCGCGTTGTCGAAGAGCTTGACGGCGTGGCCGCTCTGCTTGCTCAGCCGATCGGTGGCGGCGCAGTCCGCGTCGTAGTGGCGCACATCGTCCTGCAGCACCATCCAGCGCTGGACCTGCGAACTCGGGAACAGGTCCGTGTTGTAGGCGTAGCCGTACGTCGTGCAGCGGTTGTCGTCGAAGGAGCTGAGGCCCCAGTCGTTGGTGCGCACCGGGCGGCCGTACGTGGAGCTGCGCGCGTCCGCGTCGTCGTACTCGTCCATGACGATGTGCTCGCGCCAGCCCGCGGAGGTCAGGTCGTGCGTGGTGGTCTTGGACTCGCGCACGAAGCGGGCGTCGGGCAGGCCGTCGTACTGGGCGGTGTCGTACGCCCAGTACTCGTGCCACACCCGCTTGTGCGACTGGCCGGTGCCGTCGCGATTGCTGGACTCCAGGACACGGCCCGCCAGCCAGGGGGAGTCGGTCTTCGCCGTACTGCCGCTGTCACCGTCGTCGACGGTCACGGAACGAGTGGCCGACGAGTCGGTCTTGGACGTGCGGTCGCCGTCCATACCGCGGTACAGCCAGTAGTAGGTGGATGCTGCGTTGTCCTTGGTGCCGGTGTGGATCTCGACCTGCTGGTAGCCACGCCAGTCGGTCCAGGACTCGTTCTCGTCCTTGACCAGCGGGTCGTTGGGGAACGCCCAGGCGGGCTTGCCCACGTAGTCGTACGTCGTCGTCATCACCGGGTCGCCGTCGTTGGCGGTGCCCGCTCCGGGGCCGGGGTCGACGCTGACCTTGGCGACCACGTACTTCTTGAACCAGCCGGTCTTCTCGGTCGTCGAACCCTCGGGCACCCAACGCTGCTTGAAGCAGGCCTGGGTGTTGTTTGACTCGGACGGCGGACTGTTGATGTCGCAGGTGTCCTGCGCGTCGTAGTCCCGGTAGGTGACGTTGGTGAACGCGCCCAGGTCTCCGTGGATCTGGGTGACGCGGCGGAAGTTCAGTACGCCGCCGCCGAGTTGGTTGTCCCGCCACTCGCCGTTGATGTTGATGGTGGGCAAGGTGATGTCCGTACCGTTGCCATAGCCCCGGCGCTGGATGTAGTCCAGCCAGAGGTTGGCGTCGATCACGCCGTCCGGGTTCGGCAGGCCGTACTTCATCTGGTACTGCATCGCCGGATCCCACGCCGCGGCGTCCGTGTCCCGGACGTACGTCTTGACGTCCCACAGCATCTTGGTGGAGAAGAACGTCGGCGAGTACGTCTCACCGGTGATGGATTTGCAGCCGTCGGTGCCGTCGCACATCAGGTCCGTGGGCACGTCGGGGTAGGAGTCCGGGTTCGAGGAGATGCCCGGGCACGCGTCCGGCTCCTTGGCCAGCGGGTCCATGTCGGACATCCGCTCCACGCAGCGGCCCACGTAGCGCAGGTCGACCTTCGCGGGAAGCTGGGCACCGGTGATCTGGGAGGCCCAGCCGTACTCGATGCGCACCAGGTAGGCGGCGGAGTCGTAGGTGCGGGCCTGGTCGGTGAGCAGGACGGAGCGGTACTGGTTCTGATCCTTCTCGTAGAAGTAGGCCGTCTCGACCTCGTTGGCGTCCACGACCCGGTCCACCCCCCAGCGGTACGCCTGGGTGGAGACGCCGATGCCGCCGTTGTAGCCGGGCTCGCCCGGGTTGTTGCCGAAGACGGGGACCGTCAGCACCGAGTTCGTCGGGGTGCCCGTCTGGCGCTCCGAGCGGCCCCAGCCGAAGTAGTAGCGCATGCCCTCCTGGGTGGAGACCACCCAGTACTCGTCGTCCGAGCCGTAGCCGCCGCTCAGATGCTGCACCCGCCAGCCCGGGTCGTCCAGAACGTGGTACCAGCCGGTGCCATCGTTGTCCTGCACCAGTTCCGAGGTCACGCCGTTGAGATTGATGACGTAGACCGCGCCGTCGGGCTCCTTGGTGGAGTTCGGCGAGTCCCAGCACAGGTCTCCGACCCAGCCGGTGCCGGTGCCGTCGTCCTGGCAGCCGCGGTAGCGTCGCTCGATGAATCCGATGCCGAGGTCCCAACCCAGGCCGGCCGTCCCGGCCTGCGTGTTCACGGCCGAGGTCATGCCGTCCACGGACTGCGAGTTGTAGTTGAGCGACAGGCTGGGCGCGCTGCCGGCGGGGGGCTTCGGTACGTCGATCGGGAGGCTGTACGTGAACGCGCCCGACCCCTTGGAGACGTTCCACGAGCCGGTCGGGCTCAGCTGGGAGGCGCGATAGTCGCCGGCGTCGGACGACGAGCCGGATGCCAGCGCGTACACCGTCCCGGAGTCGGCGGCGGAGAGGGTCTGGATGGACTGGAACTGCGACAGCGTCGAGCCGTTGGGCTGGATCACCGAGACACCGGCGGCCGGGTCTCCGTCCGCCTGCACGGTCGCCGTGATCGTGTTCTTCGCCGTGTCGTTGCTGATCGGCACGGACTTCGGGGTGCCGTGCGAGCAGCCCTTGGCCTTCGGTGTGGTCAGCGCGCACGCGGGCAGGGCGACGAGGCGCAGCCGGGAGGCGAAGTTGCCGCCGTAGGCGTCCTTGAAGCCTGAGTAGTCGATGGCGACGCGAACCGGGCCCGGAGTGCCGGTACCGTCTCGCCGTGTGACCCTGACGCCCACGCCGGTGCCGCCGACGGACGCCAGTTGAGCGCGGTCGAGGACCTTGACATCGACGTCCTTCGGGGCGGCGGTGAGCGGCGACCGGTTCCCGGCGAGGGACGATACGAGCGCGGACGCGGGGGCGGGCCCCACCTGGACGGTCGCCTTGCCTCCGGCAGTCGGGGTGACCGGAGCGGACTTGCCCGTCGCCAGGCCGGACAGGGATATCCGCGCCTGGGCCGCCTTCGGCCAGCTCGGGCGGACGGCCTTGGTCCGCGTCGGCTCCGCGCCGTCACGCGGCACGCTCCCGGCGGTCTCAGCAGGTACGTTCACCGGTTTCGGCCCCGACGCGACGACCGCCGCCGCGGCCTCGGCCGCCGGTGCGCCCAGCAGTGACGCGGCCAATGCCGCGGCCAGCGCCCACGAAGCCTTCGTTCTGTGTCTGTGCATCAACCGCACGGACCATCCCCCCACCCCAGCCAAGCTGGTCCCAATCCCAGCAGGAAAGCAAAGTGAACAGGCCATGACATCGAGCGGTCGATGAGTTGACCGCCGTTCACAGCCTGATCAAAGGGGCACGTTAAGCGGCCTCAACGGTCAGCCGACAGCCCCGCAAAACGGGTGATCAACACCAATCGCCTCTTCACAGTCTCTTTACGGAAGTGATTTGGATCACGTTTGCCGAAATTTTGAACAGCGGCCGCGAGTACGCGTCCAGGACGAACGCCACGCAACCGTCCCGGCGACAAACCGGGCCTGGCGTCACGAGATCACCAGATGCTTCAATTCCCCCTCACAACCGAGGAGAACTCCAGGGGGACGACGACATGACAGGTCGAACAGCTCTCCAAGCCAAGGGGTTCGGAAACGGCGTCGGCTTCACCGTCGAGCCTTCCGGGAAAGGCGCCAAGACGGCGATTTTCCACTGCGAGAGCTCCCTCATCCGACCATGACCCGCTCACTCAAAAGGCTCCCCACATGAGCAAGACGGCCGACGCCTCCGTCACCGTCCCCGATGCCGCGTCGAACTGTCCGGGCCTGTCGGCACCGACCGCGCCGGCACCACTGCACCGAGCGATCACACTGCTCGCCGTCATCACCTTGTTCATCGGCACGCGCACCGACTGGAACACCGCGATCGCGAAGCGGCCGGCGATCGGTGGTGTCATCACCCTTTGTTACGCGGGAATCCTGCTTCTCGGGATTCTCGCTCTCGTGGTGCGCAGCCGCCGTGCCCTTGTACGCGTCGACATCGGCGCACTGCTGCTCGGCATCGTGCTGGCACTGTGCTCGTACGCCCTCGGCGGCGGGATGAACGACGAGACGGTGCTGATGACCCAGGCCACGCACGAGTTGGTGCACGGCCACGCGGTGTACGGGCACGAATGGCCGTGGGTGTTCCAGCAACACCACGTCGGGGTGACGAAGACGATGTCGGGCGGCGCGGACTACTCCTTCGCGTATCCGCCGTTGGCAGTGCTGCTGAACGCTCCCGTATACGCGTTGATCGGCGCCAAGGCGGTCACGTTCGTCCCGACGGTCCTGCTGATCGTCGGCGCCGCTGTGTTGTGGGTACTGCTGCCGACACCGTGGCGGTCGGCAGCGACAGCGGTCTGCCTGGGCTTCCCCATGCTCAAGGGGTACGCGGCCATGGGCTACCCGGCGATCCCGGCACTCGTACTGCTCATCCCGGTGGTGATCCACTGGCCCTCGATCGGCGCCGGGGGGCGGCTTCGCCGCTCGGACATCGTGCGCGCGGGGCCTCTCGGGGCCGCGTGTGCGACACATCAACTGCCTTGGTTCCTGACGCCGTTCCTGCTCATGGGCGTCTACGCGGTACGGCGCGGTGAGCTCTCGGCGCGGGCGGCTCTCGGTGTGGTCGCACGGTTCACCGCGATCTCCGCTGTCGTGGCCCTGACCGCCAACGCCTACTTCATCGCGCAGGGCCCACGAGCTTGGGTGTCCGGCCTGGCCCTGCCGTTCACCCAGCACGGAGTGCCCCATGGCCAGGGCATCATGGGCCTGTCGTACTACTTCACCGACGGCAGCAGTCACCTGGACTTCTACTCGTACGGCAGCATGCTGCTGGCCGCCGCGCTGCTCGTGCTGTTCGTCCTCTTCGTACGGCGGTTGGGCCCTGCCGCCGTCGTACTGCCCTGGTGCGCGTTCTACCTGGCCACGCGATCGCAGGACGGCTATTACTTGATGATGACCCCGTTGTGGGTCGCTGCCGCCGCCACCGCCACCAGCTCCGACTTCGCTTCAGCCTGGCAGCCCCGGTTGCCTCCGGGGCGGCGGCGAGCGGTCGGCGTGGCCTTGGTCGCGGTGCTACTGGCCCCCGCTGCTGTCTGTGTGACCGTCGCTGCCGCAAGCGGGCCGCCGATCCGGCTGGTGATCAGCAACGTACGGGGCGACAGCGGCGGGATACACGGGCTCACCGTGCAGGCGACGAACACCGGTGACACCGCGCTGGCTCCGCACTTCGCTTCCAGCGTCGGCGAGAGCGCGTCCGCGTACTGGACCGTGCACAGCGGCCCAGCCGTGCTGCGCCCGCACCAGTCGGCGCGCTACGTCCTGGTGCCGAACACGGGACGCTATTCCCTGCCGAACCGGGCCCACTTGCGGGTACGGCTGAGGGTATTCACCGACAGACCGCAGACGTTGAGCAGTAGGGACATCCAGGTACCGAAGCGGTAGCGGCCTTCCGTCACTTGCGCTTGGTGACGGTCCCGGAGAGCCGATGCGGTGATCGACGATGACAGCACCCAAGCGCCCTCAATACCCAGTGGCCGTACGTGTCGATCCTTGCTCGCGAGTTCGTCTACTTCTTCAGAGCCCGACGGAGTTTGCCCGCGGCACGGCGCAAGATCGTCCACGCCCCAGGGCGAGGGGCAGGCTTGCGCCGTCCGGGATCCTTGGCTGCCAGGTCGGCCGCAGCGGCGGCGAGACGCTTGACGACGACGCCTCCTCCGCTCTCGGAGACATCGAGAGCCAGGGGGAGGGCCACCGGCGTGCCACTGTCACCCCTGGTCGAGGGCGGAGTCAGTTCCAGTCGCCACTGACCCTCCGTCAATTCGTCGAGCGGAAGGTCGGCACTCAGATCGGCGTCACCGGTCGCGCGGGCGGTCAGTGTGGCGGGGAGGGCGACCGCACGACTGCTCGCGACGTTCGTCAGCCTCAAGGTTGCCTCACTCGGGCCCTGTACGTGGAACGGCAGGACAACCACGAGGCGGCCGGGATCCGTCGTCACGGTGACGTCGGCGGCGGCGAGACCGGCGAACTCGTACGCGAGCCGGTCGGTCTCCTGGTCGATGTCGAGTGACAGGTTGCCCTGCGGGTCGGTCCAGTACGGCAGGACCAAGTGGGCCGGGGAACCGACAACGGCGCCACCGCGCCCGCGCCCGGCCTCCACACCACGGACAGAACCGAGGCGGGTCTCCTTGGACCAGCCGCAGGAGCTGATGCGGACAAGGACATCCCAGATACCGGCGTTCAGCGAGGCGCCGTTGGCCGCCGACAACGGGTTCACCCGCGAGACGGCATGCAGCCTCTGTCGGAAGTGTCCCTCCCGCCCCGCCACGGCGACCTTCTCGCGGGTGAGATCGACAGGCTGGAAGAACTCCGCGGCCGTCGAACGCTCGCGCAGGACGAGGTCCACCTTGGACTTGGCCAGCGGAGCAGCGGTGTTCGTACCGAGCAGGGCGATGGCGTCCAGGCTGGTCTGCTGCAACGGCGGAACGAGCAGGTCCTTCTCGCCGTCCGCACGGAAGGTGATGGGCTCGCCGCCCGACTTGTACTCGGCGGTGAAACCGATCGTCAGCCTGCCGTCCTCCCAGCCGAGCTCCTCAAGAACACCGGAGGGTTTGATCCCCGACTCCCACCGGGCGAACTCCTCGACGTCGGCCAGCCGGTTGGTCGCGATCAGCCCCGCGACGATCTGCTGCGTGGGCTGCAGGCCGGCCGCGACACCAGGTCCAAAGCGCTCGACGACGACCTTGTGGATCTCGTCGAACAGCTCCTGTCGGTAGTCCTCAGGAAGCTTCAGCAGACGCTGTCCGCGCATGCGCTCGACCATCTCGTTGCGCAGCCAACGGCGGAAGAGCTTGTCCCGCAGCGGCCCGGGCTCGGTGAGCTCCTCGACGACGTCCAAGGCCTCGCGGAGGTTCTTGAAGTACCCGACCGGGTCGAAGCGCTGGAATCCCGCGTTGGACGCGTCGTCGCGCTTCACGTGGTAGTAGCACAGATAGTCGCTGAGGACAGAGACGTTCTCCGCCCGCAAGTACGCCTCGGTGACGAAGACGTGATCCTCAAGACGCCGACGCCCCTCCATATAGCGGAGGTTGTGCCGGTCGAGGAATTCCCTGCGGAACATCTTGTGGGGCGTGAGGCTGTCGATCAGTGGGGCGTTGTCGACATTGGCATGCGGACGGTTCTTACGGAACAGCTCCCGGGGAACCCCACGTCCCTTGCCGACCATCTTGCCCACGACGACGTCGGCGTTGTTCTTCACACCGTAGTTGTACATACGTTCGAGAGCTTCATCGCCCAACCAGTCGTCGTTGTCCACGAACTGGATGAATTCACCTTTCGCGGCAGCAATACCAGCATTGCGTGGCTTGCCGGACCAACCGGACGCCTCCTGGTGGATTACATGCATGTTCGCGTGTTCGGCGGCGAGCCGGTCCAGAAGTTCCGGGGTGCCGTCGGTGGAACCGTCATTCACGAAGATCGCTTCGTATTCGTCGTCCGCCAGGCTCTGACGCAGAAGAGAGGCGATGCAGTCCTCGATGTACCGGCCCGGGTTGTAGACCGGGACCACCACGCTCACCTTGATGGGCATGTGTCTTCTTCCGCCTCAGCTGCTGGGAATCATTTCGTCAGGACCCGGCGTACGACATCGCTCGGTCGACGTTCGATTCAGGCTAGCGGGTGACGACCCCACCCCAGTCACAGCAAGTGACGGGCCAGGACACAAACGGATCACAAAGCCCGGGGAACGGTTTCACGAACTGTGGCGGACCAGCCGGAGTGTCGCTTGACATGGCCCCAGCTAGGATGCAGCGCATGAAGGCTCTCGTTCTCTCCGGTGGCTCGGGCACCCGCCTGCGCCCCATAACCCACACATCGGCCAAACAGCTGGTGCCCGTGGCCAACAAACCCGTGCTCTTCTACGGGCTGGAGGCCATCGCCGACGCCGGGATCACGGATGTCGGCATCATCGTCGGTGACACCGCCGAAGAGATCCGGGAAGCCGTCGGTGACGGCTCGAAGCTCGGGATCAACGTCACGTACATCCCCCAGGACAAGCCGCTCGGCCTGGCGCACGCGGTGCTCATCGCGAGCGAGTTCCTCGGCGACGACGACTTCGTCATGTACCTCGGCGACAACTTCATCGTGGGCGGCATCACCGGCCTCGTGGACGAGTTCCGTACCGAACACCCCGACGCGCAGATCCTGTTGACCAAGGTGCCCAACCCGACATCGTTCGGTGTCGCCGAGCTCGACGAAAACGGCCGCGTCAAGGGACTGGAGGAGAAGCCGAAGCGGCCCAAGAGCGATCTCGCGCTGGTGGGCGTGTATCTCTTCACTCCGGCGATCCACGAAGCCGTCCGCAGTATCGAGCCCTCCTGGCGCGGCGAGCTGGAGATCACCCACGCCATCCAGTGGCTGATCGACCAGCGCAAGGACGTGCGCTCGACGACCATCTCCGGCTACTGGAAGGACACCGGGAACGTCACCGACATGCTGGAGGTCAACCGCTCCGTCCTGGAGACGGTCGAGCCCCGCATCGAGGGCACCGTCGACGAGTCCAGCGAGATCATCGGCCGCGTACGGATCGAAGCCGGCGCCGAAGTCCGAGGATCGCGCATCGTCGGCCCGGCCGTCATCGGTCCCGGCACGGTGATCAGTGACTCGTACATCGGCCCCTTCACCTCGGTCTCCGAGGACTGCCGGATCGACGACAGCGAAGTCGAGTACTCCATCGTCCTGCGCGAGTCCTCCATCACCGGCGTACGGCGGGTCGAGGTGTCCCTCATCGGCCGCAACGTCCAGGTCACCCCCGCCCCCCGCAACCCCGCAGCCCACCGTCTCGTCCTCGGCGACCACAGCAAGGTACAGATCTCTTCATGACCTCCCCTTCGGCTCCGTCCCCCTCGACCCGGATCCTGGTGACCGGCGGTGCCGGCTTCATCGGCTCGCACTACGTCCGTACGCTGCTCGGCCCCGAGGGTCCCGGCGACGTCACCATCACCGTCCTGGACAAGCTGACGTACGCGGGTAACCCGGCCAACCTCGACGAGGTGCACGGGCACCCCTCCTTCGCCTTCGTGCAAGGCGACATCTGCGACCACGAGTTGGTCGGCAGGCTTCTGGCCGAGCACGACCAGGTGGTGCACTTCGCCGCCGAGTCGCATGTCGACCGTTCCATCGACGGCGGCGCGGAGTTCGTGCGCACCAACGTGGTCGGCACCCACACTCTCATCGACGCGGCTCACCGCGCGGGCATCAAGACCTTCGTGCATATCTCCACCGACGAGGTCTACGGCTCCATCGACGAGGGCTCCTGGCCGGAGACACACCCGCTGCAGCCCAACTCGCCGTACTCCTCGGCGAAGGCCTCCAGCGACCTGATCGCACTGTCGTACCACCGCACCCACGGCCTGGACGTCCGCGTCACCCGCTGCTCCAACAACTACGGGCACCACCACTTCCCCGAGAAGGTCATCCCGCTGTTCGTGACCAACCTCCTCGACGGCAAGAAGGTCCCGCTGTACGGCGACGGCGGCAACGTCCGCGACTGGCTGCACATCGACGACCACGTCCAGGGCATCGAACTCGTACGCACCAAGGGCCGCGCCGGCGAGGTCTACAACATCGGCGGCGGCACGGAGCTCAGCAACAGGGAGCTGACCGAACTGCTGCTGAAGGCGTGTGGAGCCGACTGGGAGAGCAGCGTCGAGTACGTCACCGACCGCAAGGGCCACGACCGCCGCTACTCGGTGGACTGCACGAAGATCCGTGAGGAGCTCGGCTACGAGCCCCGCAAGACCTTCGAGCAGGGCCTCGCGGAGACGGTGCAGTGGTACCGCGACAACCGTGCCTGGTGGGAACCGCTGAAGGAGCGGGCCGCGCTGTGACCGACAGGCCCTGATGGCAGACGAGCCGGGCCGTACGCCGGGTTCTGTGTCCGAGAGGACCTCACGGTCCTCTCGGCGACGGCCATCCATCTAGGACCGGTGTTGCCACCGGCCTCGTGCGGTCTACCCGGGGACTCGGGCGGGCAGCCCTCGAACGTCCCCGCAGGAGCGCCGAGGCGCTCCCTTTTGACCTTGCTCCGGGTGGGGTTTACCTAGCTGCCCAGGTCACCCTGGGCACTGGTGGTCTCTTACACCACCGTTTCACCCTTACCCGGTGCCGAAGCACCGGGCGGTCTGTTTTCTGTGGCACTTTCCCGCGGGTCACCCCGGGTGGCCGTTAGCCATCACCCTGCCCTGTGGAGCCCGGACGTTCCTCGGGGAGTTCCCGCTAGGGGCACTCCACGCGGCCGTCCGCCCGGCTCGTCTGCCGTGTGGACCATGCTACCGGGCGGCCGTCGTCCCTCCGACCGGCGCCAGGTCCCGCCGTCGCCAGGACCGAGCCCGCCAGGATGAGGGTGAAGGCCACCACGATGCCCACGGTCAGGTCCTCGCCGAGGAACAGCGCGCCCGCCGCCACCGCCACCGCCGGGTTGACGTAGGTGAACACCGTCGAGCGGGTGGGGCCGACCTCCTTGATCAGTTCCAGGAAAGCCACGAACGCCACCGCTGTGCAGATCACGCCCAGGCCGGCGAGGGACGCCAGGACCTGGGGGGACGGGACCGAGGTCGGCCGGGTCAGCGCGGCCGCCGGGGCGTAGACCAGGGCCGCCAACGCCAGGCAGGGGGCCGTCAGTTGGAGGGTCGGGACGTCCTTGAGGTAGCGGGCCGCTATCAGGGGGGCCGTCGCGTAGCCGAGGACCGTCAGCAGCACCTCCGCCAGTGAGCGGGCGTCGCCTCCCGTGAGGTGCGGGACCGTGAGGACGGTGACTCCGGCCAGGCCCAGGGCCAGGCCGGACATCCTGCGGGCGCCCAGTCGTTCCGCGGTGCCGAAGAACCTCGCCATCAGTACGCCGACGATCGGGACGCCCGCGATCAGCAGACCCGCCGTAGAACTCGACAGGTGGCGTTCCGCGTCCGTGAGCGTGAACCACGGGCCGATGATCTCGATGCACGCGAAGGCCAGCATCGGGCGCCAGTGCGTCCGGATCGTGCGGGGCAGGCCGCCCTGTCGTAGCGCGAACGGCAGGAGGAGTACGGCGCCCACGGCGCAGCGCGTGAAGACGACGATGGACGGGGACAGCGGGGCGTCCACCGCCACCTTGATCATCAGGTAGGGGATGCCCCAGACCACTCCCATCAGGGAGAACAGGAACCAGCCGCGTGCAGTCATACGGCGAGTCTGTGCCGCCCCTCACCGGGAGTCTTGAACGCTGTTGCGGTACGCCGCCGGGGTCACCCCCAGCACCCGCCGGAACCAGCGGGTCAGATGCGCCTGGTCCGCGAAGCCCACCTGGGCCGCCACCTCGGCGGGGCGGCCGCCCGCCTCCAGCAGTCCGCGGGCCAGGGTCACCCGGTACTGCGCGAGCCAGGCGTACGGCGGTATCCCCATCGTCGTACGGAAGGCGCGGAGGAGCTGGTAGCGGGACAGGTCGAAGTCCGCGGCCAGGGAGGAGAGGGAGGGTGGGGTGAGCAACTCGTCCGCCAGGCGGTCTCGTATCGCGTGGGCCACCTGGGTCGCGCCGGGGATCAGGTCCGGTGCCGGGCGGGCGGTGGAGTGGCGGCGGGTGAGGGCCGTGAGGAGCCATGGGAGGCGGGACTCGGCCTCCAACGGGTCGGGGCAGGCGCTGAGTTCGGTGTGTGCTCGGCGCAGTGCGAGGGCGAGTTCGGCGTCGTCGAGGAGGGGTTCGCGGAAGTGCGGGAGGCCGCCGCCGAGGGTGCCGTCGGCGAGAAGGGCGGGGTCGGCGTACAGGGCGCGGTAGGCGTAGCCGTCGGTCGGGCTGCCGGGGCCGCCCGTGTGCATCTCGCCGGGGGCGAGGACGACGATCGAGCCCGGGCCGGTGCGGATGCGGTCGCCGCGGTAGTCGATGACCTCGTAGCCGTCGACGCAGACGCCGATCGTGAACTCGGCGTGGGCGTGCGGGGCGTAGACGTGGCGGTCGAAGCGGGCGGTGAGGAGGTCCAGGGGCGGGCCGCGGTGGCCCAGCCTCGCCCTCGTCCACAGGGCCTGTTCGCGTGCGGTCACCGGTGGCACCCCCTTTCCTCCACAGGGTGCAACGCTCCGGGGCCACGTGTCATGCCGGGGTGAGCGCCCGCTCCAGGAGGTCGAAGGCCGCGTTCATCCGGATCTGGTGGTCCTCGGCCGGCCCCTTCCCGCGGTCGCCCGCGAGCAGGCGGCGCGCGGTGGTGACGTAGACCGATCGGTACGCGGCGACGATCAGTGCCGCCGTCAGGGCGGGGTCGGGGGTGTCCGGGGCGGTCTCGGCGAGGGCGTCGGCCAGGGCGTTCTCGATCTCCTCCAGGCCTTCGCGGGCCCGGGCGCGCAGGGCCGGTGAGTCGATCACGACCTGCCAGAAGTCCGGGAAGGTGTCGTTGGGTCCGGCCAACGGGTGGTGCTGGTCGAAGAGTTGGAGCGAGAGGCGGCGCAGCGCGGCCAGCGGGGTCTCGTCCGGGGCGCGGTGGCGTACCGCCCCGCTGAGCGTCTCGACCGCTTCCGGGATGCGGTCGAGGAACAGGTCCTCCTTGCGCGGGAAGTAGTTGAAGACGGTCATCGTCGACACCTCTGCGGCGCGCGCGACCTCCGCCACCGACACCGCGTCGAAGCCACGCTCCTTGAACAGCTCCGTGGCGACGTTCGAGATCCGCTGCCGGGTGGCCCGCTTCTTGCGCTCCCTCAGGGAGAGCTCGCCCTCGCTCATGAGAACAGTGTAGCGAACATAATTTTTTAGTGACTACACTTACAGCCATGGACACTGACAGGAACTACGACGTCGTGGTGGCCGGAGCCGGGCCCGTGGGGCTGCTCCTGGCCGCCGAACTGGCCCTCGGCGGGGCCCGTGTGCTGGTCGTGGAGAAGCTGGCCGAGGTGAACGAGACGATCAAGGCGGGCGGCATCAATTCCACGACCGCCGTCGCCCTCTACCGGCGAGGACTGCTGCCCGCGCTGACCGAGGTGCACGAGGAGGCGATGAACCGCTTCAAGGAGTTCACGCGGCAGCACGGCGGCCCCGGTCACGACAACCCCGTGCCGCCGCCGAAGTTCGCCGGGCACTTCTCCGGGATCATGCTGCGGGCCGATCTGCTCGACGACTCGGACCCCGCCTTCGCCGACCTCGGCCCGGTCGAGCGGGTCGGGCTCGTCCCGCAGGCCCCGTTGGAGCGGCTGCTCGGCCGGCACGCCGACGGACTCGGCGTCGAGGTGCGCAGGCAGGTCGAGTTGACCGGTTTCGACACCGACGAGGACGGGGTGACGGTGCACCTCGCCCCTGTGGACGGCTCCGCGCCGCAGACCTTCCGCGCGGGCTGGCTGGTCGGCTGCGACGGCGGGCGCAGCCTCGTGCGCAAGCTCGCCGGGATCCAATTCCCGGGCACCGCACCGGAGATCACCGGCTACCAGGCGCTCGCCGACATGACCGGCACCGAACCGCTGCGGGGCGGCTGGAACACCACCGACGTGGGGACGTACGCCTACGGTCCGGTGCCGGGTCGGATCCTCACCGTCGAGTTCGACGGACCGCCCGCCGACCGTGAATCCCCGGTCACCGCTGAGGAGTTGCAGGCCAGTGTGCGCCGGGTGACCGGTGTCGACGTCACCGTGCACAAGGTGCACACCTCGACCCGGTTCACCGACAACTGCCGTCAGGCGGACACCTATCGCTCGGGCCGGGTGCTGCTCGCGGGCGACGCGGCGCATGTGCACTCGCCGTTCGGCGGGCAGGGGCTCAACCTCGGCGTGGGGGACGCGATGAATCTCGGCTGGAAGCTCGCCCTCGTGGTGGGCGGCCGGGCGCCGGTGGAACTCCTGGACTCCTACACGGCGGAGCGGCATCCGATCGGCGCCTGGGTGCTGGACTGGACACGCGCCCAGATAGCGGTGATGCGCCCCGAGCCACACTCCCGCGCCCTGCGCGAGGTGCTGACCGACCTCACGCGGACGGTCGACGGGACGACGTATCTCGTCAAGCGGATCTCCGGTGTCTGGCAGCACTACGACCTGCCCGGCGACCACCCGCTGACCGGCCGGAGCGCCCCCGACCTCGAACTCGCCGACGCCACCCACCTCGCCGACCATCTCCGCACCGGCCGCGCTCTCCTCCTCGACCTCGCCGACGACTCCAAACTCCGGGCCCGCGCCGAGGGTTACGAGGGTGTGGTGGACGTCCTCACCACCACCTGCCCCGGACGGCCGGAACTCGCCGCCCTGTTGGTGCGCCCGGACGGCATCACGGCCTGGGCGGCGGACGCGGACAGCGCCGAGGACGATCCGACGGAGGCTCTGCGCTTGTGGTTCGGCGCGCCCGTTGGCGCTTGACCCTCCCGCGACGTCAGCATCTGTACTGACCCCATGAGGATCAACTGGGCAGGTGGCGGGCGGGTGTTCGGGTATGCGCGGGGGCGTCGGGCCCTGGTGGCCGGGTCGGCGCTCGCGTGTGTCCTGGAGACGCTCACCCTGTCGGTGCTGCTGCGGTACTCGCCAGTGCTGCACCAACTGGTGCCGTTCCTGGGCCTGTTCGCGGTCGGGGCGGTCGCCGCCCTGCACGCCTCCTCCGTCGCCCGCCCGCATCAGCTCGACCGGGACGCACTGCGGCTCCGGCGGGCCGTCCGTGCCGACCTGGTCATCCCGCTGGGCCGGATCGGCTCGGCCGAGGGCGAGTCGCGTACCGCCCGCCGCCGGGCCGACGGTGAACTCGATCTCCCCGTCGGCTTCCGCACCTCCGTCACGCTTCAGCTCACCGAGCCCGTCACCCACTTCACGTTCGTCGGGGGCCGGCGGGCGGTCGACACCGTCCGCTTCCACGCCGACGACGCCGAACGCCTCGTAGAAGCCCTGGTGGAAGCGGTCACGCGGGCGCGAACTGTACCTTCGCCGTCCCCGGGTCGGCCTGGGTGAGGCGGACCCGCAGTCGCTCCCCCAGGGGCAGCGGAGTGGTGCCGCCGGTCAGCCGGGCGACGACGGCCGGGGTGTCCAACTGGACTCGTCCCACGGTGGGTTGGTGTTCCTCGACGTCGACCACACAGCCCTCGAAGAGGTCGCCGACACGGTCCTTCAGCAGGGCCGCCTCAACGATGTCGACGCACTCGCGCTCGACGGTGCCGGCGAGGCGGGTGCCCTCGGCCATCCGCTTGGGGAGGGCGTCGAGGCCGGCCAGCACCCAGGCGGGCGGTGACGCGGGCGAGAGACAGATCTCGGCGGCGTAGCGGTCGACCAGCCGTCGTAGCGGGGCCGTGCAGTGGGTGTAGGGGGCGGCGACCGCCGCGTGGGTGGTGAGGGCGGGGAGGTCGCCGTCCCGGAAGACCGTGTAGCCCGCCCCGCGCAGCAGGGTCGTGCACTCCTGGAGGAAGGCCGCGTGGTGCGGGCGGCGCGGATCGAGGGTGCGGATGAGACCGGCGTACGACATGTGGTGCGGCCAGTCGATGTGCAGGGCGTGGGCGGTGCGGTGGAGGCGGGCCACGGCGCCGTCCGGGGCGGCGGGCAGGGTGCGCAGGACGCCCGTGCCGTGCGCGAGCATCAGCTCGGCCGCGGCCATACCGGTGAGCAGGGAGATCTGGGCGTTCCAGCCGTCGGCGGGGAGCGGGGCGCGGTAGCCGAGTTCGTAGGTGTGGTCGCGCTCGACGATCTCCTGTTCCGGCACGTTCAGGGAGATGCCGCCGCGCTCCACCTCCAGCCGTTCCCGAGCCTCGCCGATGTCCTTGAGCAGCGCGAGGGGGTCCTCGGCGGTGCCCTCGTCGATCCGGCGCTGCACGGTCTCGTAGTCGAGTTTGGCCCGGCTGCGGACCAGCGCCCGGTGGACGTCGACGGCGGTCGTACGGCCGTCCGCGTCCAGGTCGATCGTCCACAGCACGGCCGGCCGGGTCACGTCCGGCAGCAGACTCGCGGCGCCCTCGCTCAGCAGGGGCGGGTGCAGCGGGGTCTTCTCGTCCGGGAAGTAGAGCGTGGTGACGCGCCGGTGGGCCTCCGCGTCCAGCGCCCCGCCGGGGGCCACGAAGGAGGCGACGTCGGCGATGGCGTACCGGACCCGGAAACCGGTGCCCCGGCGGGACAGGTGCATCGCCTGGTCGAGGTCCATGGAGGTGGGCGGGTCGACGGTGAGGAAGGGGATGTCCGTGGCGTCCGGGAGCGGGGGCGGCGGGGCCGCGGCCGCCCGTTCCGCCTCGGCCTGTACCTCCGGCGGGAAGTTCTCGGGTACGCCGAGTTCGGTGCGGAGCGCGCTGAGCGCGGCGCGGAGCGGGGCTTCGGGGGTGCCGGTCACCCGGATGCGGCGGCGGGGCATGACACGAGCGTAGGCACATTCCGCCGGGCCGCACCCTTTACGCTGGCGCAGCACCCACCGTAAGGAGAAAACCACCGTGCTCGTCCTGCTGCCGCCCTCCGAAGGCAAGGCCTCCTCCGGACGCGGCGCCCCGCTCAAACCGGAGTCGCTGTCACTGCCGGGACTCGCCGAGGCCCGCGCGGCCGTACTCGACGAACTGGTCGAGCTGTGCGCGGCCGACGAGGACAAGGCGCGCGAGGTGCTCGGGCTCAGCGAGGGGCTGCGGGGCGAGATCGCGAAGAACACGGAGCTGCGCACGGCCGGGGCGCGGCCCGCCGGGGAGATCTACACGGGTGTCCTCTACGACGCCCTGGACCTGGCCTCCCTCGAACCGGCCGCGAAGCGGCGGGCCGCGCGCTCGCTGCTCGTGTTTTCCGGGCTGTGGGGCGCGGTCCGGGTGACGGACCGGATCCCGTCGTACCGCTGCTCGATGGGCGTACGGCTGCCGGGGCTCGGGGCGCTGGGCGCGCACTGGCGCGCGCCGATGGCGTCCGTGCTGCCCGAGGCCGCCGGGAACGGGCTGGTGCTCGACCTGCGGTCCTCGGCGTACGCGGCGGCCTGGAAGCCGAAGGGCGAGATCGCGGGGCGGACGGCGACCGTACGGGTGCTGCACGCGCCGACCCGGAAGGTCGTCAGCCACTTCAACAAGGCGACGAAGGGGCGGATCGTACGGAGTCTGCTGTCGGGGGCAAGCACGCCCGGGACGCCGGCGGAGCTGGTGGAGGCGTTGCGGGGGCTGGGGTACGAGGTGGAGGCGGAGGCGCCCGCGCGAGCGGGGCAGGCCTGGTCGCTGGATGTGCTCGTGGACGAGATTCACTGAGGGCATCTTTGAATGCGTTGCAGTGTGCGCAATGAGCTTTGCGCACACTGCATCGGCTCGGCAGGATGAGGCCATGGCTTCCTCCTCCCTGCTCGGGCTCGCTCCCGTACTCCCCGTCGTCGTCATCGAGGACGCCGCCGACGCCGTACCGCTCGCGCGGGCGCTGGTCGCCGGTGGGCTGCCGGCGATCGAGGTGACCCTGCGGACGCCGGCCGCACTGGAGGCGTTGCGGTCGATCGCGGGTGAGGTGCCCGGGGCCGTGGTCGGAGCCGGGACCGTGCTGACTCCGGGGCAGGTGGAGGAGTGCGTGGCGGCCGGGGCGCGGTTCCTGGTGAGCCCCGGGTGGACGGATCTGCTGCTGGAGGCGATGCGGGGGTCCGGGGTGCCGTTCCTGCCGGGGGTGTCGACCACGTCCGAGGTGGTGGCGCTGCTCGAACGCGGGGTGCGGGAGATGAAGTTCTTCCCGGCTCAGGCGGCGGGCGGCACGGCGTATCTCAGGTCCCTCGCCGGGCCGTTGCCGCAGGCGCGGTTCTGTCCGACCGGCGGGATAGGGATCGACTCCGCCCCGGAGTACCTGGCGTTGCCCAACGTCGGCTGTGTGGGCGGGAGTTGGATGATCCCGGCGGACGCGGTGGCCGCGCGCGACTGGGGGCGGATCGAGGCGCTGGCCCGCGAGGCGGCGGCGCTCAGCGCAGGTGGGACGTGTCGTTGAACAGCCGTACGCTCGCGTTGCCGTCCGCGTAGTACGCGACCGCCGAGAGCGAGGCCGCCGAGAGTTCCATGCGGAACAGGGCCTGGAGCGGGGCATCCAGGGCGAGTTGGACGAACGTCTTGATCGGGGTGACGTGGGTGACGAGCAGGACCGTGCGGCCCGCGTAGGCCGCGACCAACTTGTCGCGGGTGGCGGCGATCCGGGTCGCCGTCGCCGCGAAACTCTCGCCGCCGCCGGTGGGTTGGGCCGCCGGATCGGCCAGCCAGGTGGTCAGGTCGTCCGGGTAGCGCTCGCGGACTTCGCCGAAGGTGAGGCCCTCCCATGCGCCGAAGTCCGTTTCGCGCAGGCCCTCTTCGATCGTCACGTCGAGGCCGAGCCGCTCCGCCACGGCCGCGGCGGTCTCGCGGGTGCGGGTGAGAGGGGAGGCGACGATGTCCTGGATGGTGCCGCGAGCCGCCAACGCGGTTGCCGCGCGCGCCGCTTGGTCGCGGCCGACGTCTGAGAGGGAGGGGTTCGTGCCGCCGCTGCCGGAGAAGCGCTTCTGGGGGGTCAGAGGGGTTTCACCGTGGCGGAGGAGGACGAAGGTGGCGGGGGCGCCCATGTCGGCGGGGGCCCAACCCGGGCTGGGAGTGGCCACGTTGACGGCGGCGCGGAGATCGGCGGCCGTCTTGTCCGTGATCGTCGCGGCGCGGGCTCGCGGGGGCTCGGCCCCGCTGTCCATCGCCTCGTTCGCCAAGCGGTCCGCGTGCTTGTTCTGCTCCCTCGGGATCCACTCGTATGTCACCTGATCCGCCGGGAACACCGCGGCCACCTCCGCCGCCAGCGGCTTCATGGCAGGGTGCTTGATCTTCCAGCGGCCCGACATCTGCTCGACGACGAGCTTGGAGTCCATACGGACGTGGACGCGGGCGGTCGGGTCCAGGGCGTGGGCGGCGCGGAGGCCGGCCAGCAGGCCCCGGTACTCGGCGACGTTGTTGGTGGTGACGCCGATGTACTCGGCCGCCTCCGCCAGGGTCTCCCCCGTCGCCGCGTCGATGACCACGCTGCCGTAGCCCGCGGGCCCCGGGTTGCCCCGGGAACCGCCGTCGGCCTCGACGATGAACTCCCGCACGCCCAGGACTCCTTGGCCTCTACAGACCCGACTCGGACGTGCGCACCAGGATGCGGCGGCAGTTCTCGCAGCGGACCACCGTGTCGGGGGCCGCCGCGCGGATCTCGTTGATGTCGGTGATGGCCAGCTCCTGGCGGCAGCCCTGGCAGGTGCGCTGGTAGAGCTTGGCCGCGCCGACGCCGCCCTGCTGCTGGCGCAGCTTGTCGTAGAGCTTGAGGAGGTCCGCGGGGATGGTGGCCGAGACGACCTCGCGCTCCTTCTCGGCGGTGGCCTCCTCGGCGTCGAGGACCTCGGCGGCCGCGTCGCGGCGGGCGATCGCGTCGTCGATCTTCCCCTGCACGGAACCGACCCGCTCGGTCAGTTCGGCGGAACGCTCCTGCGCGGACTCACGGCGCTCCATGACCTCAAGGACGATGTCCTCCAGGTCGCCCTGGCGCTTGGCGAGGGAGACGATCTCGCGCTGGAGGTTCTCCAGGTCCTTGGGCGAGGTGACGGCACCGGAGTCGAGGCGCTGCTGGTCGCGGGTGGCGCGCTGGCGCACCTGGTCCACGTCCTGCTCGGCCTTGATCTGCTCGCGGGCGCAGTCGCTCTCCTCGGTCTGCGCGGCCACGAGCAGGTCGCGCAGCTGGGTGAGGTCCTTGGTCAGCGAGTCGATCTCGGCGTGCTCGGGCAGGGAGTTGCGCTTGTGCGCGAGCTGCGAGAGGCGTACGTCGAGAGCCTGGACTTCGAGAAGTCGGATCTGGTCGGCGGGCGCGGCGTTCAGTTGGGGGCTCCCATTGAGTCTGGTGTGGCGGAGGACGCCGCGTGGGCGGTCCAGGGGTCGGTGACCGTCTTGGAGACGTGGACCCGCAGGCCCCATCCCTCGCGGTCGGAGATCTCGTCGAGCTGGGCGGCGGCCAGCTCGCACCAGGGCCACTCGGTGGCCCAGTGCGCCGCGTCGAGCAGCGCGAGAGGACTGTGGGCGCGGGCCTCTGATACGGGGTGGTGGCGGAGGTCCGCGGTGAGGAAGGCGTCGACGCCCGCCGCGCGTACGTCGTCGAAGAGGCTGTCGCCGGAGCCGCCGCTGACGGCGACCGTGCGGACCAGGGCGTCGAGGTCGCCGGCGACGCGGATGCCCTGCGCGGTGGCGGGCAGCCGCTCGGCTGCGCGGGCGGCGAGGTCGCGGACGGTGATCGGGTGGTCCAGCTCGCAGACGCGGCCAAGTCCCCGGCGGCCGTCCGGGTCGGTGGGGTCCGGCACGAGCGGTCGTACGACACGGAGGTCGAGCGCGCCCGCGAGGGCGTCGGAGACTCCCGGGTCGGCGCGGTCGGCGTTGGTGTGGGCGACGTGCAGCGCGATGTCGTGCTTGATCAGGGTGTGCACCACACGGCCCTTGAAGGTGGAGGCCGCGACCGTGGTCGTACCGCGCAGGTAGAGGGGGTGGTGGGTGACCAGCAGGTCGGCGCCCAGCTTCACGGCCTCGTCGACGATCTCGCGCACGGGGTCCACGGCGAACAGCACGCGGGTGACGTCCTGCTCGGGGTCGCCCACGACGGTGCCGACCGCGTCCCAGGACTCGGCTCGCTCAGCGGGCCAGAGGTTCTCCAGCGCGGCAACGACTTCGGACAGGCGAGGTGCGGACTGACGGGATACGGGCTGACGGGGCACGGGGAAAGGCTACCTGGCCGCACTGTGCGGCTGAACCGCCGAAGGAGCCGTAGACGCTCTACGACCCCGTTCAGCACACCCGTCCCGGTTTCCTCAGGCGAATCGTTACTTGGCCACCCTTATGTGTGATGCGGCTGCTCATCGGTCCCACGCCCGTACGTACGAAAACTAGTTTCGTCGCCGGAGGTGACCGAACCATGACGGCCTGTGCGATCGAGCCCACGGCGGCGGACGAGGACGGGGACGAGTGCGGGGACCCGCGGACCGATGGTTCCGCGTGTGCGATCACCGCGGACGGGGCGTACGCAGCCCGTCTCGCTCCGGCGGGTGACTGTCTGTTCCCGGAGCGGTGGACCCTGGACGGCCCCGAGCCGTACGCCGTGCCGCTGCCCGGCAACCAGCCGGAGGAGCCCGGTACGGAGGTGCAGCCGATGGGTGACGGGCGGGTGCTCATCCGGCGGCTGGTGGACGGGCGGCACACCTTCTCGCTGCTGTACCCGACCGGTCCCGGCACCGGTGAGCTGCCGCTCGGCGCGGTCGAGTGCCCGGACCCGGACACGCAACTGCGGCTGCTGCCGCCGGCGCCGGGGGGCGAGAAGGCGTACGCCCTCGCCGTGGGCCGGCGCTCCACCGCCGTGTGGCTGGTGGCGGGCGGGGCGTTCGGTCCTGAGCATCTCGCGATGGTTCCGGGGCGTTGTTCGGGCGGGGTGTGGCTGGACAGGGCGGGCCGGATGCTGGCGCTGGACCGGGAGGTCGGTGGCCGGACCAAGGCGATCGTGGTGGACCTGGAGCGGGACGGGGAGGTGTCGCCGCTGTTGCAGATCGCCGCGGACAGCGACGACCGGCTGCTGCTGGCCGACCCGGACAGCGGGCTGCTGCTGATCCGCTCGGACGCGCCGTCGCCGGGGCGGGACCGGCTGGGCTGGGGGGTGCTCGGCTCCACGCTGCCGGTGCGGTTCCCGGAGTGCCTGCGGGTGCCGGAGTGCACGGTGACGCCGTTCGCGATCCAGCCGGGTCTGGTGTTGATGCCGGAGAGCTGCGGGGTGGCGCTGCGCGTCGACGGGCCGGGCGGCAGCTGGCTCGGCGTGTGGCGGCCCGCCGACCGGCAGTTGCTCCAACTCCCGGCGCCCGAGGGGTGGTTGGCGGGCGCCGGGCTGTGGACCACGGACGGGGTGCTGCGACTGCCGTACGCCACACGGGAAGTGCCGTGTGGGGTGGCGCGGTTCGCGGTGCCCTGGGGGGCGGGGGGAACGGGGGGCCAGGGGGCGGCGGGGGCTCCTGGGGAAACGGGGGAAACACGCCCGGGGGATCCGGTTCGGGACGGGGCGGCAGGCGCGCCTGGGGAGGCCGCGCGGGAGCCGTCCGAACCGGATCCCCCGGTGCCGGTCGCACCGCGTCCGGTGCCGTTGCGGGAGGCGCCGTTGAAAGGCCGGGTGGCGGTCGGGTAACGAAGTGATGTGGCTCGGTAACGAAGTCGTTCCGGACGGCAGGCCGTCGCGCGTCACCCCGGGAACGGCTGGATAAGATCAACGGGTTGTATGAAGGATCTTGTTGCTACGGGGTGAAGTATCCGATGAACGACACGAACACCGCGCAGACCATGTCTGCCGACACACACGAGGCGTCCGGTCACGGCAAGCACCGGGGCCCGGTCTCGGCACAGGACGGCGATACGGCCGCCCACGGCCGTCACCGCAAGCCGTCCGAGCAGTCCACGCAGTCCAAGTACGCGACTGTCTGACGGAACGTCAGCATCAACCGGCCCCGCTCGTCCTCGGACGGGCGGGGCCGTCGCGTTCCCTAGGTCTGGTCCGACTCCCGCTTGAGCCCGAGCACCTCGGCCGCCGCGAACGTCTCGCCTGCGGTCCGTCGCGCGTAGTGCGGAGTGAGTACGGCGTCCAGCTCGTCGTAGCTGAAGGTGTCCTGCTTGCTGTCGAACTTGGCCTGGACGTGCGGGCGTTCGACGATCGCGACCATGCCGCCGTGGACGACGAGGAGCTGTCCGTTGATCCGTCCGGCGGCGGGTGAGGCCAAGTAGCCGACGAGCGGGGCGACATGCTCCGGGGCGAGCGGGTCGAGGCCGTCGTCGGGCTCCTCGAAGCCGGCGAAGACGTCCTCGGTCATCCGGGTGCGGGCGCGCGGGCAGATGGCGTTCGCCGTCACGCCGTACTTGGCGAGGGCGAGGGCCGTGGAGGTGGTCAGGCCGACGATCCCGCCTTTCGCGGCGGCGTAGTTGGGCTGTCCGGCGGAACCGGCGAGGAACGCCTCGGACGAGGTGTTCACGATCCGCCCGTACACCGGCGCGCCGCTCGCCTTGGACCGCTCGCGCCAGTGCGCGGCGGCGAAGTGGGTGGTGTTGAAGTGGCCCTTGAGGTGGACCCGGATCA
Organism: Streptomyces sp. NPDC005492; assembly: GCF_040605995.1. Lineage (NCBI taxonomy): Bacteria > Bacillati > Actinomycetota > Actinomycetes > Kitasatosporales > Streptomycetaceae > Streptomyces > Streptomyces sp. NPDC005492. The sequence continues at coordinate 178,566 of NZ_JBEXDX010000005.1, read as the reverse complement.
CCGCGTCCCACTCGCCCTCCGTCATGGAGAAGACCATGCGGTCGCGCAGGATGCCCGCGTTGTTGACGAGGATGTCCAGCCTGCCGAACTGGTCGATCGCCAACTCGACCAGTTCGCTCGCCTGTTGGAAGTCGGCGACGTCCCCGGTGTGGACGACGGCCCGGCCGCCGGCCGCGCGGATCTCGGCGGCGACCCCTTCGGCGGGGCCCGCGGAGGCCTCGCCGGAGCCGTCCCGGCCCGGCTGTCCGTAGTCGTTGACGACGACGGCCGCGCCGAGCCGGGCGAGTTCGAGCGCCTCGGCGCGGCCGAGCCCTCGCGCGGCGCCGGTGACGATCGCGGAGAGGCCCTCAAGTGGCAGCGACATACCGGCCCTCAGATCTCGATGCAGGTGCGCAGGGCCGTCCCCTGCCGCATCTGGTCGAGGGCCTCGTTGATGCCGGCCAGCGGCACGCGGTGGGTGATCAGGCCCTCCAGGTCGACGCGGCCCGCCCGCCACAGGGCGATCGTGCGCTCGTAGGAACGCAGGACGTCGCCGCCGCCGTACATCGATGGCAGGATGCGCTTCTCGTCGAAGAACAGCTCGAACATGCTGAGTTGGAGGAAGTCGTCCAGGGCGCCCGCGCCGACGACGACGAGGGTGCCGCCGCGGCGGGTGTTCTCGTAGGCGGTGCGGGCGGTGGTGGAGCGGCCGACGACCTCGAAGACGTAGTCGAAGCCCTCTCCGCCGGTGACCTCCTGCTTGGCGGTCGGCAGCTCGTCCGGTGAGATCGCCCTCGTGGCACCGAACTTGAGGGCCGACTCGCGGCGCGAGGCGACCGGGTCCACGGCGACGATCTCGGCGGCTCCCTTGAGGCGGGCGCCCTGGATCGCCGAGATGCCGACCCCGCCGCAGCCGATCACGGCGACCGACGAACCGGCCTCCACGTCAGCGGTGTTGAGTGCGGCGCCGAGTCCGGTGGTGACCCCGCAGCCGATGAGGGCCGCGATGTCGAACGGCACGTCGTCGGGGATCGGGACGGCACAGCCCGCGTCGACGACGACCTCCTCGGCGAAGGTGCCGGTGCCTGCGAAGCCGAAGACATCACCGCCGGGGCGCTTGAAGTTGGGGGTGCCCGCGTTCATGAACCCCGCCAGGCACAGTTGGGTCTGGCCGCGCTTGCAGGCGGGGCAGACTCCGCAGGCCGGCAGCCAGCAGACGACGACCCGGTCGCCGGGCTTCAAGTGGCTGACGCCCGCGCCGACTTCGAGGATCTCGCCCGCGCCCTCGTGGCCGGGCACGAACGGCGCGGGCTGCGGCAGTACGCCGGCCATCGCGGACAGGTCCGAGTGGCACAGCCCCGTGGCCCGCACCCGGATCCTGACCCGGCCGGGCCCGAATCCCGTCGCCTCGACGTCGTCGAGGACTTCCAGTTTGTCCTGGCCTATCTCGTGCAGTACGGCTGCGCGCATGGTGCGGCTCCCCTCAAGTCTGGCCTGGCTCAGGAGTGTTCGACGATCGTGTCGGCGAGGACGGGCGCGTCGTCCCGCTCGACGGCGCTCACCGCGACCCGGACCTCGGTGTCGCCCAGGCGCCACATGCGGATGCGCAGTGTCTCGCCGGGGAAGACGACTCCGGCGAAGCGGGTGTCGTAGCCGCGCACCCTCGTCACATCGCCGTCGAGCAGGGTGTCGACGACCGCCTTGAGCGTCATGCCGTAGGTGCACAGGCCGTGCAGGATGGGCCGGTCGAACCCGGCGACCTTGGCGAACTCGGGGTCGGCGTGCAGCGGGTTCCAGTCGCCGGAGAGGCGGTAGAGGAGGGCCTGGTCCTCGCGGACGGGACGCTCGACCACCTTGTCGGGGGCGCCTGTTGGTGGTTCGAGGCGGGTGGAGGGGCCGCGGTCGCCGCCCCAGCCGCCCTCGCCGCGGATGAAGATCTGTGCGTCGTTGGTCCACAACGGGCCGTCGGTGTCGGCGACTTCGGTGCGCATGACGAGGACGGCCGCCTTGCCCTTGTCGTAGACGGCGGCGATCTTGCCGGTGCTGGTCGCGGTTCCCTGGGCCGGGATGGGGCGGTGCAGGCGCAGGGACTGTCCGCCGTGCAGGACGCGGGCTAGGTCGACCTCGATGCCGGGCATGGACAGGCCGCTGATCACGCCGGGTGAGCCGTTGCCCGCGACGGTGGCGAAGCTCGGCAGGACGTGCAGCCGGGACTCCAGGGTGTAGCGCAGCTCGTCGGGGTCGGTCGCCGGGGTGCCCGCGCCGAGGCCGAGGTGGTAGAGCTGCACGTCCTTGGTGGTCCAGGAGATCTCGCCGGTCCGGGGTTCGGCCGCGAGGGCCTGGGCTGCGTCGATGGGCATGGGGCTCCTGATCGCCGGTGGTCGAAGACCTCGGTGCGGCCGTCCGCACCGTCGGCCGCACCGAGGTCGTCACGGGCCGACCTAGAACGCGTTCCAGTCCGGCGACCCTTGTATAGCCCAGCACCCGGCAGTTGTGAAGGCTCCTGACACTGTGTCAGGTCGGTGTCGGCGGCGGCGCCCGTGACATTTGTCCTGCCCGAGTCCGTACATGCGCATCTGCCGTGCGGGGGGCTCGGGTTCGTAGCGTCGTAGCCATGACACAGACAGGTGGGGCAGAGCGGGCGGTGTCCTTCGCGGGGGCGGTCAAGGCCTTCGGCGCGGTGCGCGCCGTGGACGGGGTGGACCTGGAGATCGGGCGCGGCGAGACGGTAGCGCTGCTCGGCCGCAACGGTGCGGGCAAGTCGACAGCGATCTCGCTGCTGCTCGGGCTGAACGCGCCCGACGCCGGCACCGTCGAACTGTTCGGCGCGCGGCCCGAGTTGGCCGTACGGAGCGGCCTGGTCGGGGCGATGCTCCAGGAGACACGGGCGGTGCCCCGGGTCACCGTGGGCGAGCTGATCACGTTCGTCGCCCGGCGCTACCCGACCCCGATGCCCGTCGCGCAGGCCCTCGACCTGGCCGGGATCGGCGAGCTGGCCGGGCGCCGGGTGGACCGCCTCTCGGGGGGCCAGACGCAGCGCGTGCGGTTCGCCGTGGCCCTGGCCGGCAACCCGTCACTGATCGTCCTGGACGAGCCGACCGCCGCCCTGGACGTGGAGGCACGGCACGCGTTCTGGCACTCGATGCGGGCCTACGCCCGGCGCGGTCACACCGTCCTGTTCTCCACGCACTACCTGGAGGAGGCGGACGCACACGCCGACCGGATCGTCGTCATCGACCACGGCCGAATCGTCGCGGACGGCACCGGCGAGCACCTCAAGCGAGCGGCCGGCGGCAGCCTCGTCTCCATCGACCTGGCAGGACACTCCACGGAGGACCTGGCCCACCTCCCCGGCGTACGCACCCTCGAAGTCCGCGGCGGCCGCGCGCTGCTGCGCACGGACGACTCGGACGCGACGGTGATCGCCCTGGCCGCGCGCAACGCGATCCGCGGCTTGGAGGTCACCCCGGCTTCCTTGGACGACGCGTTCCTGGCGCTGACGTCCCGACCTGAACCGGAGACGGTGTGATGCTCGCCCGCCTGCGGCTCGCGGATCGCGGCACGCCGCGCGATTCCGATTCGACGACCGGCCGCACAGACACGGACTGCCTTCTCGACGCCACCCCAGCAACAGACGGAGACCGTCTGATGCTCGACCGCCCGCGGCTCGCAGACCGCCAGAACCCCGCGCGACTCCGATCCGACAACCGCCCGCACAGACACAGGCCGCCCACTCGACGCCACTCCGGCGACCCCGCACCACCGATTCCCCACCCGCACGACCCCCGAGACGGAGACCGCCTGATGCTCGCTCGCCTACGGCTCGCAGACAGCCGCACCCCACGCGACTCCCACTCGACGACCGCCCGCACGGACACCGGCCGCCCAATCGACACCACCCCGGCGACCCCGCACCACCGTTCCCCCGCCCATACCGACACCGAGACGGAAACCCTCTGATGCTCGACTACCTGCGCCTCGAAGTACGCCGGACCCTGCGTGACCTCGGGTTCGTCATCGGTGGGATCGCGATGCCGGTGATGATGTATCTGCTGTTCACCAACCTCGGTGGCGACGACGGCGGTTACAAGGCCACGGCGATGGTCGGTATGGCCGCCTACGGCGCGGTCGGTTCCGCTCTCAACACCGGGGGCGGGGTCGCCGAGGATCGGGCGATCGGGTGGCTGCGGCAACTGCGGGTGACGCCGATGACGCCGCGCCAGGTCGTCATCGGTCGGGCGCTGACCGGGTCGGTGACCGTGTTGCCCTCGATCGTGGCGGTGCTCGCGGCCGGAGGGCTGGTCAACGGGGTTCGGCTGGCCGTCTGGCAGTGGGCGTTGGTCGCGCTGCTGCTGTGGCTGGGCTCGGTCCCCTTCACCCTGCTCGGGCTCGGCAACGGCTACGGTCTGACCTCCCAGACCACCGGCGTCGCCAACATGGCCTGCAACCTGGGGCTCGCGGTGATCGGCGGTCTGTGGTTCCCGATCAGTCTGTTCCCGGGCTGGCTGCGGGCGGTCTCGGAGTACACCCCGACCAACCGCTTCGCGGAACTCGGCACCTCCGTCGCCGACGGGCACGCACCCGCACTCGGCGCGATCGTGGTTCTGACGGCTTGGCTGCTCGCGTTCGGTTCGTACGCTGTGCTGGCGTGCCGCCGGACCGGGCGGACCGTGTGACCGGGGGAGCGAGAGATGTCCTGGATGCGAGGGATCACCTGCCAGATACGGCAGTTGCGGGCGGCGCGGGCCCAGTGGAGGGCCGACATGGCGGAGTTCAAGACCGCGCAGAAGGAGGCGCGCCGCACGGGCGAGCGGCCCGAGCACCCGGGCCCGCCGCCGACCGGCTTCTCGCTGCTGCCGTGGCTGCTGATGGGTCTCGGCTCCTTCTCCAACCTCCTCCAGGGCAAGACCGCCAACCCCTGGATCGGCGCTCTGGGCCTGCTCGCCTTCAACTCCCTCTACATCAACGTCGTCTTCCGCTCCTTCGTGAAGGAGAAGCGCGAGGCTGTCTCGACGCGGGTGGCGCTGGTCGTGATGGGCGTGATCACCTGCGGCCTCGCCCTCGGCTACGGCGGCAGTTGGCTGTACTTCTTCCCGCTGCTCGGCCTCGCCACCGGCGCCTGTCTGCGCGGCCCGCGCCTCGGCCAGGTCGGCCTCGCGCTGACCGCGCTCGCGGCGGCGGTCTCCGTGTTCCGGGCGGGCTGGGACGCGATCAACGTCGCCTACGGCACCTTCCTGTCCACGATGGTGACCGCGGCGATCCTCTCCCTCTCCGAGGCCGTACGTGAACTGCGCGCCGCCCGCGAGGAGTTGGCCCGCCGCGCGGTCGCGGAGGAACGGATGCGCTTCTCCCGCGACCTGCACGACCTGCTCGGGCACACGCTCTCGGTGATCGTGGTGAAGTCGGAGGCGGCCCGGCGGCTCGCCCCCCGTGACATGGCGGCGGCGCTGGGCCAGATCACCGACATCGAATCGGTCGGCAGGCAGGCCCTCACCGAGATCCGCGAGGCGGTCACCGGCTACCGCGAGGGCAGCCTCGCCACCGAACTCGACCGCGCCCGCTCCGCCCTGTCCGCCGCCGACATCGACCCGGTGGTCCGCCAGTCCGGCCCGCCCCTGAACCCGCAGACCGAGGCCCTGCTGGGCTGGGTGGTCCGCGAGTCGGTGACCAACGTCGTACGGCACAGCGGCGCGGCCCGCTGCGAGATCACGCTCGACGGCGTCCTGGACCGGGTCCGCCTGACCGTCGCGGACGACGGCACGGGTGCGGGTACGGGTTCCGCCGAGGGCGTCGGCGGGACCGGGCTGAAGGGCCTCACCGAACGCCTCGCGGCGGCGGGCGGCTCCCTGCGGGCCGGCCCGTCGCCGCGCGGCGGCTTCACCGTCACCGCCGAACTCCCGGTGGAGTCGGCGGAGTTGACATCCTCCGAGGTGACTACGGCGCCCAGGGCGCGGTGACCACCCAACTGACGTCGTCCGTCCACGAGGTGGCGCTGTCGAAGGCGTTCGAGCCGCCGTCGCTCGCGATGTAGACGTTGTAGTTGTAGTGCCGGAGATATCTGGTCGGGTAGTTGTACGACGCGAACGAGGTGCCCGTGCCGCTCTTGCCGGTCGAGGCGCAGAACGTGGCGTCCTGTCTGAACTGCGCGGTGCCGACCATCGGTTGTCGGTAGAGCTGGTAGTTGAAGTGGCGCAGGAAGTCGCCTGGGTAGTTCCGTGACTCGAAGGAGTAGCAGGAGCTGTTGGCGAGTCCCCTGCGGACGATCCAGGTGGCGTCGCCCTTGTCGAGCGCCGAACTGCTCGACGTGATGGCCGAGACGACCGCCGCGTTGGCCTGGTGGCGGATGTAGTCGCCGGTGCAGCATGAGGTGGTCGCGCGCAGCGAGATCTCCGAACCGGCCGCGAGCGTGCCGGTGGTGCCGGTCGAGCCGCCGTAGCCGACGGACACGATGTTGGCCTGCACCAGGTTGTCGGCGGCGTCCGTGGGGATGCCCGCGGTCATGACGCCCTCGAAGAACGAGCCGATGGAGCCGTTGCTGTTGTCCCCGCCGGTGCCCAGGACGATCGCGCCCTCCTGGTGCATGGGCGAGTAACCACTGGTGGTGGGTTCACCGCCGGAATAGGTGGTCGTGAGACTGCCCGTCTGGGCATTTCCGTATTTCAGCGCGAAATGGTCCTGACCGTTGTTTTTCAGCAAAGCGGTGACGAACGGCATCGCCCCGGTACCGGTGTTCGCCGTGTTCTTGCTGTACCCGGAGTCCGACTGGAACAGCCCGTTCTCCAGGTCGGCCTGCACCCACGGGCCCCCGCCGTAGCAGGGCGCGAACCAGCATTCGGTGCCGAAGTTGATCGCGTCCATGTGCCCGTTGCCGGTGTCCTGGTTGTTGGTCTCGGCGTTGCCGTAGTCGAAGCAGCAACCGCTGTTGACGTGGGTGCCCGAGGTCACCATGTACATCCCCTCGGCGGCGCCGTTGGTGGCCACGCCCGAGGTGGAGTTGTCGCGGTAGCCCATGCCGGCCGAGATCTCCAGGCCGTAGACCTGGTGCCCGCCGACGGTCACCGGCAGCGCGTCCGCGGGCGCCCCGACATCGGCTACGCCCGCCCCGCCGGCGCCCTCGATGGTGAGGTCGTTGTGGCGCGCCGACTGGTCGTAGATCTTGGTGATGATGCAGGTCGTACCGGCACAGAACGAGTCCTGCGCCGCCGCGTTGGCATAGCCCCCGGCCACCAGCAGGCCGATGTTCGCGGTGGCGCTGTCGGAGGCGCGCTGCACCTGGTAGAGCGAGCCGTTGTACGAGGAGTAGAGCGCCCTGACGAGACTGTGCGCGGCGACGCAGGGCGTGCCGGCGGTGGCGTAGATGTCGCACGGGAGCGAGGTGGCGGCCGACGCCTGCGGAACGCCGACGGCGAGCGCGGCGACGGTCACGAGCGCCGACAGCGCGGCCAGGACGGCGTTTCTCAGCCGGCGCGGCCGGGTGCGGAGGAATCTCAAGAACACGGTGCACCTCATTTCGTTCCTGGTAGGCGGTGCGGGTGGTTGACGCGGGTGCGGGGAGGGCAACGACGCCCGGTCGATATACCGAACGCCGTTCGATCGAAATGCCGAACCTGTTCGCGATCGAAATGTCGAACTGTCGAAAGTTTTCCGAGAATGGCGCGGCCCCGGAATTCCCGGAATGACTTGTGGAATGCCGAGGCGATTGTTTGCCCGCGGCCGTGGACCGTCAAGACTCGCGGACGCGAACAATGAAGAGTTTTTGACAACCGTCCCGGGCCTTACCCTGGCCCCGTGGATGAGATGCCCCGGGACCACCGGCCTGCCAAGTCCGTCAGAGTGCTGCTCGCCGAGGACCAGGGCATGATGCGCGGCGCCCTCGCCCTGCTGCTCGGCATGGAGGCGGACCTGGAGGTCGTCGCCCAGGTCGGGACGGGTGACACGATCGTGGACGCGGCTCTGACCCACCGCCCCGACGTCGCCCTCCTCGACATCGAACTCCCCGGCATGAGCGGCCTGGACGCGGCCGTCGAACTCCGCGAACAGGCCCCGGACTGCCGGGTGTTGATCCTCACGACCTTCGGCCGCCCCGGCTATCTGCGCCGGGCGATGGAGGCGGGCGCCGCGGGCTTTCTGGTGAAGGACGGCCCGGTGGAGGACCTGGCGGCCGCGATCCGCCGCGTCCTCACCGGCGAGACGGTGATCGATCCCGCGCTCGCGGCGGCCGCGTTGAGCGCCGGGCCCAATCCGCTGACCGCCCGTGAGTGCGATGTCCTCAAGGCCTCGGTGGACGGCGCGACGGTCTCCGACATCGCCACGAAGCTGCACCTCTCCGAGTCCACCGTCCGCAACTACCTCTCCTCCGCGATCGGCAAGACCGGAACCCGCAACCGCATGGAGGCGACGCGGGAGGCCCGACAGCAGGGGTGGCTCTAACCCTCCATGTGGGGGCGGCGGAACAGTGCCGTCCAGAGGAAGTCCTCGCCGAAGCACGGCGATTGGGGCGGTTCGTCGCGCATCCGGCGCAGCTCGACCTCCTCCAGGTCCCCGAAGATCCGGCGCAGGGCTTCGGGTGTGTACGCCAACCCGCCCTGGAGGCCGGAGCCTTGGTACAGGTCGGCGTCGGGCAGCTCGGAGCCCATCGCGCCGGCCGCGAAACAGGTGAGCGCGAAGTGGCCGCCGGGTGCCAGGACTTGGTCCAGCAGGGTGAGATAGCTGATGCGCCGGTGCGGGGGCAGATGGTGGAAGCACCCGGAGTCGTAGACCAGGTCGTACGGGCCCGGGAGTTCCGTGCCGGCGAGGGCGAACGCATCCCCGCAGTGGAACCGGGCCCGGATTCCGGAATCCTGGGCTCGCTCCTCCGCCCAGGCGACCGCCGTCGGCGAGAGATCGACCGCGTCCACCTCGAAGCCCCAAGCGGCCAGTTGGAGGGTGTTGCGTCCCGGGCCGCACCCCAGGTCCAGGGCACGGCCGCCCCCGGCGATCAGACCCCGGTCGAGATACCCGACCAGGCTCTCGTCCGGCTTCGCCGCGAAGAACGGCACCGGCTTGGTGCGGTCGGCGTAGAAACCGTCCCACCAGGAGGCGGCCCTGGAGCTCCAGCGGTCGGCCTCCGGCGCGAACAGCCCGTCCAGCAGCCGCAGTACGTCGTCGACCGTGCGTATGTTCCGCCCACGCTGGTCCATCCGGCCCCCCTCTCCGAGGCGTCGATCATAGGGGGGAGAGGGCGGGCGGTGGACCGGGCCGTTCGTCGCGAGCGTCAGGCGGTCGCCCTGGCCGCGTCCTGGATGAGGTCGGCAACCGCCTTCGGGTGACTGATCATCACGACGTGGGAGGAGCGCGGTACTTCGACGATCTTGCGGGCGTTGGCACGGCTGTACATCCAGCGCTCGCAGGCCGGCGGGATCGCCTTGTCCCGGCCCGCGACCAGCCCGAACGTCGGAATCGTCTTCCAGGCCGCGGCCGTCGTCGGAAAGACGAAGGAATCCGCGTCGAACGGCCGCTGCGTGGCTTGCAGGACCCGGAAGTCGGCGGCGGATATGTCGGCGGCGAAGGCCGCCTGGCCGTCCTTGCTCAGATACAGGTCGGTTCCGGTCGTGCCGTCGGCCTTCGTGTACGGCACCGGCACACTCACCGGCCCGACCTCGCTGCCGGGGAACTTGGTGATGAGCTCCCCCTGTGTCTCGCCCACGTCGGGAACGAACGCCGCGATGTAGACCAGCGCCTTGACGTTGCTCTTCCCGGCGGCGGCGTTCGTGATGACCGTGCCCCCCATGGAGTGCGCCACCAGTACGACCGGTCCGCTGATGGAGTCCAGCAGACTCGCGATGTAGGGGGCGTCGGTCGGAATGCCACGGAGCGGGTTCGATCCGCAGACCGTCGTGTAGCCCTTCTCCTGCAGCTCCCCGATGGTGGCGTTCCAGCAGGACGAGTCCGCGTAGCCGCCGTGGACCAGCACGATGGTGGGCTTCACCTTCGACTTCTCCTCACCGGTGCCGGCGGTGGCCGTCGCCGCGTCGGCCGCTCCTTCGGCACCGGCTGTCAGCGCTGCCGACCCGGCCAACGCCGCTCCGGCGGCCAGTACTTGACGGCGGGAAACCTCGGTACTCATGGGACTCCTCATGCAAGGGCCGCGCACGGCTGACTTCGTCGGGGTGGTATGCCATGGACCCTATGAAGTGCGCATTTACGGTGGCATCCGTCATCTGACCTAGATTCCGGGGCGGCGGCCGGAGCGTGCGCGTTGATCATCACGCGCCGGACATACGCCGACAAAGCCCTGGAACTCGTCATGCCGAGTCTCCCGAGCCTGCTTGCGCTCCCCCATGGGCACCTCCTAGATGTCTAAAGGAGTCCATGAGCGGCCCGAACCGTTGCCTCACTTCTCGAAAGTCGTCGCAGCCGTGTTCTCCACGCCCTCCGCTGCCACCGCCGCGTCCGTGCCCACCCCCGCCACCGCGGGCACCGCCGCATTGCGCCACGGCAGCCACACCACCATCAGCACCACCCCGCCGAGCAGCACCCCCGCCCCCGTGCGGAACGCCAGCGCGTACCCGTCCGTCAGCGCCTCCGGCGTGATCCCGCCGCTCCCCGCGGCCCGCGCCGTACGCGCCGCCGCGAGCGTCGACATCACGGCGAGACCCAGCGAACCACCCATCGTGCGCGAGGTGTTGACCAGCCCGGAGACGAGACCGGCCTCCCCCGCCGCCGCCCCGGACGTGGCGAGCGCGGCGAGCGGGGTGGCCGTCAGGCCCGCGCCCAGCATCATCAGGATGCCGGGGAACATGATGTCGGTCAGGTAGTCCCCGCGCGCGGTCATCAGGGACTGCCAGCCGAAGCCCACCGCCGCGATCAGCGTCCCGAGCACGGCGACGTTGCGCGCGCCGAGGACCGGCATGAAGCGGGGCGCCGACTTGGAGCCGATCAGGACGGCCAGGGAACTCGGCACCAGCGCGAGCCCGGCCTCCAGCGGTGTGTACCCGAGCACGTTCTGCGTGTACAGCGTCATGAAGAACCACATGCAGAACATCGCGGACCCGCACAGGAACATCCCCGCGTTCGCCGACGACACCGCCCGCGCCCGGAACAGTCCGAGCGGCATCAGCGGAGCCGCCGTACGCGCCTCGACGAGAAGGAAGAGGGCGACCAGCGCGAGCCCGGCGGCCAGCGGTGTCAGGGTGGCCGCGGCCGTCCACCCCTCGGCCTCGGTCTGCGAGATGCCGTAGGCCAGGACCCCGAGCCCCGCCGTGACCAGCACGGCACCGGGCAGATCGAGCCGTCGCCCGTCGCCGGCCCGGCTCTCCGGGAGCCAGCGCAGCGAGCTGAGCAACACCACCGCGCCGACGGGCACGTTGATCAGCAGCACCCAGCGCCAGGACAGCGTGTCCACCAGCACTCCGCCGACGAGCCCGCCCGCGGCCCCGCCGCCCGCGCCGACCGCCGTCCAGGTGGCGATGGCCCGGGCGCGGGCCGCGCCCTCCGGTACCGCCGAGGTGACGATGGTCAGTGTCGAGGGGGCCAGCACGGCGGCGCCGAGTCCCTGCACGGCCCGGGCGAGCAGCAGTTGCCAGCCGTCCTGGGCCAGCCCGCCGCAGAGCGAGGCCAGGGTGAAGAGCGCGAGCCCGACCAGGAACATCCGCTTGCGTCCGTAGAGGTCACCGGCCCGCCCGCCGAGCAGCATGAACCCGGCGAAGGCGATGGCGTACGCGTTGACCACCCACTGGAGCCCCGACGCGCTCATCCCCAGGTCGGCCCGCATCGACGGCAGCGCCACATTGACGACGGACACATCGAGCACGACGAGGAACTGCCCGGCACAGGCGAGCGCCACGACCAGCCAGGCGGGCGGTGCCGCGCCCTGCCGGAAGAAACGGGACGGGCGGGCTATTCGGGAGGCGTCAGCGGCTCGGGGCATGGTCGTCATACTCTCAACCGGTCTGCGCCCCTTGCATCGGTATTTCGCCCCGACCACAGGACCGCCGTAGGACCTACGTCATGGGATCTACACGGCCCGCAGCATGGTGACCACCGCCGCCCCGCCCAGCCCGATGTTGTGCGCGAGCCCCACCTCGGCCCCCGGCACCTGCCGCTCCCCCGCGGTCCCCCTCAACTGCCAGACCAGCTCGGCGACTTGGGCTATTCCGGTCGCCCCCAGCGGATGCCCCTTGGAGATGAGCCCGCCGGACGGGTTGACCACCCACCGCCCGCCGTACGTCGTCCCCCCGGACTCGACGAGCTTCCCGGACTCACCGGGCTCGCACATGCCCAGCGCCTCGTACGTCAGCAGTTCGTTGATCGAGAAGCAGTCGTGCAGTTCTACGACGTCCACGTCCTCGATGCCGAGTCCCGAGCGCTCGTAGACCTGGCGGGCGGCGGCCCGGGACATGGGCTGTCCGACGACGTCGACGCAGGAGCCCGAGGCGAAGGACTCCTCGGTGTCGGTGGTCATCGTCTGGGCGACGATCTCGACGAGCGGGCCGGGCAGGCCGCGGGTCTGCGCGAAGCGTTCGGAGACGACGACCGCGGCCGCCGCGCCGTCCGAGGTCGGGGAGCACTGGAGCTTCGTCAGCGGGTGGTGGACGACCCGCGCGGCGAGGATGTCGTCGACGTCGTAGACGTCCTGGAACTGGGCGTTCGGATTGTGCGCGGAGTGCCGGTGGTTCTTGGCGGCGACGGCGGCCAGCTGCGCCTCGGTCGTGCCGTACTTCTCCATGTGTTCGTGGGCCGCGTCGCCGAAGATCTGCGCGGTGGGCGGGGACATCTCGAAGCCGTGCCGGGCGGCCATGATCCCGTAGTGCCGGGCTACCGGAGAGGTGGCGCTCCAGTCATTAGCGGCTCCGCCGCGGGCGCCCCCGTCGGCACCGCCCCCGAGCGCGCCCCGCTTCATCTTCTCGAAGCCCACCGCCAGCACGCAGTCGGCGGCGCCGCCCTCGACGAGCTGCCGGGCCAGCATCAGGGCGGTCGAACCCGTGGCGCAGTTGTTGTTGACGTTGTAGACGGGGATGCCGGTGAGGCCCAGTTCATAGGCGGCGCGCTGACCGGCGGTCGAGGGCTGGAAGCAGTACCCGATCGGAACCTGTTCCACCTCGTCGTAGGAGATCCCGGCGTCGGCGAGGGCGGCGGTGCCCGCCTCGCGCACCATGTCCCAGTACTGCCACTCCCGGCTCTCCGGCTTCTCGAACTTCGTCATCCCGACGCCGGCGACATAGGCCTTCATGGCGGGTGACATTAGAACACGTTCCAGTAAATGACCAGAGCCGGGTGACAGGCATGACAGAGAGTCAGATGTTCATGGGACGGTCAAGGATTCGTTAGTACGCCGAAGCATCGGAATAGTTGCCCATGCATACGAGGTTTACCCACCACTTATCTCGTCCCGCTCCACCCACCTCTTCAGGCCTGGAGGCCTCACTCCATGACGCACACGTCGACCGACCAGCCCGCACGGAGGCCGTCCGGCGCCATCGTGCCGGTGCTCGCCTTCGCGGGCATCGTGGTCGCGGTGATGCAGACCCTGCTCGTCCCGGTCATCAAGGACCTGCCGCAACTGCTGGGCACCGAGCCCAGCAACGCCACCTGGGTCCTGACCTCGACACTTCTCTCGGGAGCGGTGGCCACGCCCATCATGGGCCGCCTCGGCGACCTCTACGGCAAGCGGCGGATGCTGATCGCCAGCCTGGCCGTGATGGTGGTCGGCTCCCTGATCAGCGCGCTCACCAGCGATCTCATCATCATGATCGTGGGCCGCGCGCTCCAAGGCTTCGCGATGGGCGCGATACCGCTGGGCATCGGTCTGATGCGCGACATGCTGCCCCGCGAGAAGCTCGGCTCGGCCATGGCCCTGATGAGTTCCTCGATCGGCGTCGGCGGCGGCCTCGCGCTGCCCAGCGCGGCCCTGGTCGCGCAGCACGCCGACTGGCACGCCCTCTTCTACGGCGCCGCCGGCCTCGGTGTCCTCGCCATCCTCCTCGTCCTCCTCGTCGTACCGGAGTCCCCGATGCGCGCCGAGGGCACCTTCGACGTACTCGGCGCGATCGGCCTCTCCGCGGGCCTCGTCCTCTTCCTCCTGCCGATCACCAAGGGCAGCGACTGGGGCTGGTCCTCCGGCACCACGCTCGGTCTGTTCGCCGCGTCCGCGGTCGTCCTCGTCCTGTGGGGCGTGATGGAGCTGCGCCTGAAGGCACCGCTGGTGGACCTGCGCACCACGGCCCGCCCGGCGGTCCTCTTCACCAACCTCGCCTCGATCATGGTCGGCGTCTCCTTCTACGTCGTCTCCCTCGTCCTGCCCCAGCTCCTCCAGCTGCCCAAGGCCACCGGTTACGGCCTCGGCCAGTCGATGGTCACCGCCGGTCTGCTGGTCGCGCCGCTCGGCCTGACGATGATGTTCACGGCCCCGGTCTACGCCCGCCTCTCGGCGAAGTACGGCCCCAAGGTCACCCTGATCCTCGGCATGCTGATCATCGGCATCGGCTACGGCGCCGGCCTCGGCCTGATGAGCGCCCCCTGGCAGAGCCTCGTCATCGCCGTCGTCCTCGGCGCGGGCATCGGCCTCGCCTACTCCTCGCTCCCCGCGCTGATCGTCGGCGCGGTCCCGGCCTCGGAAACCGGCGCGGCGAACGGTCTCAACACCCTGATGCGGTCCATCGGTACGTCGGTGTCCAGCGCGGTGATCGGCATGGTGCTGGCCAACACCGCGAACCATGTGGGCGGGGTCGCGATCCCGACCATGCACGGCTTCCGGGTGTCCTTCCTGATCGCCACCGGCGCGGTCGCCGTAGGCCTGCTGATGGCGCTGTTCCTCCCCAAGCCGAACCGGGCGCCGCAGTTGAACTTCAGCAGCGAGGAGGAGGCCAACCTGCAGCGTGCGGAGGAGGTTCTACGGGGCTTCCGTGGGCGGGTGTTGGGCGCCGACGGTTCGCCCGTCGCCCGGGCCAGGGTCACGCTGATCGACCGGCGGGGGCGGCAGGCGGGGGCGACTCTCTCCGAGGATGACGGGAGTTATGTCCTGGCTGTGCCTTCGCAGGGGGCGTATGTGCTGGCCGCGCGGGCGGCGGGTCATGGTCCGCTTGCCTCGTCCGCGACGCACGCGGGGGACGAGGTCGCGGTCGACCTGGATCTCGCGTTGCCCGGGGAGACGGTCAGCGCGTAGTCGGCGGGTCGTACTCTTGGCCGAGCCCAGCAGCCCGTCCTCACCGAAGGAACTCCTATGCCCCCGGCGCCCAAGCCCGAGATCCTCGCCGCGTTCGAAGCGGCGAAGGGATTCATGCCGGCCGGTGAGGGACTGGCTCTCCACTCCGCCGCTGTGGAGGCCGGGCGGCTGGGACTGCCGTTGCTGGAAGTGGGCACGTACTGCGGGCGCTCGACGATCCTCCTCGCGGATGCGGCCCGTGAGGCCGGGGTCGTCGCGCTCACGCTCGACCATCACCGGGGCAGCGAGGAGCAGCAGCCGGGCTGGGAGTACCACGACCCGGAGACCGTGGACCCCGAGATCGGCCTGATGGACACGTTGCCCACGTTCCGCAGGACGCTGCACCGGGCCGGTCTGGAGGAGCACGTGGTGGCCCTGGTCGGGCGGTCGCCGCAGGTCGCCCGGATCTGGGGCACCCCGCTCGGCCTCGTCTTCATCGACGGCGGCCACACCGACGAGCACGCGAACGGCGACTACGAGGGCTGGGCACCCCATGTCGCCGAGGGCGGCCTCCTCGTCATCCACGACGTGTTCCCGCATCCGGCGGACGAGTTCACCGGCCAGGCCCCGTACCGCGTGTACCTCAGGGCCCTGGAGTCCGGCGCCTTCACCGAGGTGTCGGCGACGGACTCCCTACGTGTCCTACGGCGCACGGGTACCGGCATCTGACCTCAACTCGGCAGCTCCGCCAGCCACTTCGTCAGGTACTGGTTGACCTCGGTCGGCCGCTCCTGCTGGATCCAGTGCCCGCAGCCCTCCAGGATGTGCGAGCCGCGCAGGCCGGGAAGGGTCACCGGGTAGGCGGCGATCGCGTCGGCCAGCCACGTGGTGGAGGCATCCAGGGATCCGCCGAGGAACAGGGAGGGCTGGGTGATGGGAGCGCCGTCGAGGTCGGCCAGGTCCGCCCAGTCCCGGTCCATGTTCCGGTAGCGGTTCAGCGCGCCGGTGAGGCCGGTGCGCTCGAACTCCCCCGCGTAGACGTCGAGTTCGTCCTCGCTCAGCCAGCCGGGCAGCCGTTCCGCCGGGAACCGCTCGCGCAGCGTCCCACCGCCCCGGCTCACGAAGTGCGGGTCGGGGGTGCCGGGCGCGGGCATGGTGTCGGCGGACATTGCGGCGTAGAAACCGGCGAGCCAGCCGCGCACGTCCGGCTCGATCTCGGCCTCCGCCCGGCCGGGCTCCTGGAAGTACGAGACATAGAACTCCTCCTCCCCGCCCATCCCCGCGAAGATCTCACCGGGGCGTGGTCCGCCGCGCGGGGTGTAGGGGACGCTCAGCAGTCCTACGGCTCGGAAGGCGTCCGGGCGCAGGAGGGCGGAGTTGGCGGCGATGCCCGCGCCCCAGTCGTGGCCGACGATCACCGCGGACCGTTCGCCGAGCGCGTGTACCACGGCCACGGCGTCCTCGACGAGGTCGAGCATCCGGTACGCGGAGACGTCGTCGGGCTTCGAGGAGCGGCCGTAGCCGCGTACGTCGACGGCGACGGCGCGATATCCGGCGGCGGCCAGCGCGGGCAGTTGGTGCCGCCACGAGTACCAGGACTCCGGGAAGCCGTGCACCAGCAGGACGAGTGGTCCGGTGCCCTGTTCCACGAGGTGGATACGGCCGGCGGGAGCGGGGACGAGTCGGTGGGTGATGTCGATGTCCTTGACCATGGTCATGGGTCGATCCTGCGCCCCGGCGCGGCTCGTCCACGACTCTTGTTGCCGGTTCGGCAAACCGGCTCCGGGTGGCGGTTAGGGTGGCTTCCGTGTCGTACGTAGGTCCGGAATTCGATTCTCCGCTGTCTCGTCGTCCCCGCCGTCCCCGCCGGGGGCCCCTGACCGTGGCGCTGGCCGCGCTGGTCCCGGGGGCGCTGATCGGCTGGTTCGTGTACGAGGCGGTGGGCAGCCCGGGTGACGGCTCGGGCGGCGCCGCGGCCGGTGCGTCGTCGAGCGCGGCCGTCTCTCCCTCGGCCACCGCGTCGAACGACGACAAGCCGCCGAACTCCAAGCCCCTCAAGGGCAAGGTCGTCGTGATCGACCCGGGACACAACATCACCAACTTCCAGCACACCGCCGAGATCAACCGCAAGGTGGACATCGGCACCAACTGGAAGGAGTGCGACACCACCGGGACCTCCACCAACAAGGGTTACGCGGAAGCCCAGTTCACGTTGGACGTGTCCTACCGGGTGAAGGCTCTGCTCCAACTGCAGGGCGCCACGGTGAAGTTGACCCACGAGGGCCACTCACCGTCCTGGGGCCCCTGCGTCGACCAGCGCGCGAAGATCGGCAACGACGCGCACGCGGACGCCGCGATCTCCATCCACGCGGACGGCGCGGCCGCCGGCGACCGGGGCTTCCACGTGATCATGCCGGCCTCGGTCCACGCGGGCGCCGCCGACACCCGCGCCATCGTCGCCCCCTCCGCCGCTCTCGGCCGGAGCGTCGAGAGCAACTACCTTCGGGCAACGGGCGAACAGCCCTCCAATTACATCGGCGAGGGCACCGGTCTCGTCACGCGTAAGGACCTGGGCGGTCTCAATCTGTCAACGGTTCCCAAGGTGTTCATCGAGTGCGGCAATATGCGCGATAGCAAGGATGCCGCACTGCTGACGAGCGGCGCCTGGCGACAGAAGGCGGCGCAGGGAATCTCTGAGGGAATCGTGAGTTTCCTGCGCGGGTAGCGATCAGTGGGCTGATCCGGGCGGACACCCTGACGGGGTGGACGATAGGGTCTACCGACGACGAGACGACCTACGAAGGACCTGAAGTGAATATCCGCTCCCTCACACGAGGCGACGGCGTGGTGATCGGAGCAGCGGTATTGCTCTTCATCGCGTCGTTTCTCAAGCTCTATTCCGTTTCCGGGTTCAACTTGGACGTGACTGCCTGGACCAGTCTCGGTAACGGACTCGGCACCTACATGGGCGGCGTCATCGGTGCCGCGCTGATCGTCGTCAACCGCTGCCTGCCCCAGCCGCGCAAGATCGCGGGTCTGGACCTCGGGACGGTGGGCGCGGCATTCGCGGTCCTCACCGCGTGGAGCCTGTTCTGGTTCATGGTGGATGTCGGGGACAACGCCAGCCCCGCCGCGGGCCTCATCCTCGGCTTCATCGCCGCCCTGGTCATGGCCGGTGCCGCCATCGCGACGCCGCTGGTTCCCGCTCTTCAGGCGGCCTTGATCCCGGCCCCCAAGCCCGTCGCCCCGCAGCCCTACGGCGCCCAGCCCCCCGGTGGCTACGGCTACCCGGGCGCCGGTGCGCCGCAGCAGCCCTCGTACGGCACCCCGCCGCAGCAGGCGCAGGCCGGGCAGCCGTTCGGGCAGCCCCAGCCGCAGCCCGCGCCGGCTCCGGCCGCGGACTTCTCGCCGTTCTGGTTCGCCGTGCCGGTGGCCCGGCCGCTGTTCGCAGAGGACGGTTCGCAGGCGCCGATCGCCGAACTCGCGCCGGGTACCTGGTACTTGGCTGTCGAGCAGCGCGGCCCGGCGCTCGTAGCGCAGACGCAGGACGGCCGTCGTGGCGTACTGCAGGACACCTCGGGGATCCAGCGCGGCTGAGCCCCCGCAGCGTCTCCTACGGCCCCTCGCCCTTTCCGGGTGGGGGGCTGTTGTCGTAGAGTCGCAGCCGTCGATCCCTGACGGACCGTCAGTTCTGTGGCTGTGGAGGCGATATGCGGCTCGGTCTCGCACTCGGGTACTGGGGGCGCGGGCCCTCCGCCGATCATGTGCCGCTGGCGCTGGAGGCCGAGCGGCTGGGGTACGACTCCGTGTGGACGGCCGAGTCGTGGGGGTCCGATGCCTTCACTCCGCTGACCTGGATCGCGGCGCGGACCTCAAGGATCAAGCTGGGTACGGCCGTTGCGCAGATGGAGGCCCGCTCGCCGACCACCACCGCGATGCACGCGCTCACCCTCGACCATCTCTCCGGCGGGCGGGTGCTGCTGGGCCTCGGGCTGTCGGGGCCGCAGGTGGTGGAGGGGTGGTACGGGCGGCCGTTCCCGAAGTCGCCGCTCACCGCGACCCGGGAGTACGTCGAGGTCGTACGGCAGGTGTTGCGGCGGGAGGCGCCGGTCGAGGTGGACGGGCGGTTCCACGCGCATCCGTACCGGGGCGCGGACGGTACCGGGCTCGGCAAGCCGCTCAAGTCCATTACGCACCCGCTCCGTTCGGACCTGCCGGTGCTGCTCGGGGCCGAGGGGCCGAAGAACGTCGCGCAGACGGCCGAAATCGCTGATGGGTGGCTGCCGTTGTACTGGTCGCCGAGCCGGCCCGAGGTGTACGGGACGACCGTCTTCCGTGAGGGCTTCCTCGTCGCTCCCATGGCGCGGGTGAAGGTCTGCGACGACGTCGCCGAGGGACTGCTTCCGGTGAAGATGATGCTCGGCTTCTACATCGGCGGGATGGGGCACGCGGCCCGCAACTTCCACGCCGACCTGATGGCGCGCATGGGGTACGAGGAAGAGGCCCGGCGGATACAGGAGTTGTTCCTCGCGGGGCGCCGGGAGGAGGCCGTCATGGCCGTGCCGGACGCGTTCGCCGACGAGATCTCCTTGGTCGGGCCGCGTGAACGGATCGCGGAGCGGCTGGAGTTGTGGCGCAAGGGCCCGGTGACGGACCTGCTGGCCCTTGCGCCCGACCCGCACACGCTGCGGGTCCTGGCCGAGCTGAACTCCTAGGAGCCACCCGCCAGTCGACCCGTCGACGGCACCTTGTCGGTCACCGCGAACTCGCCATCGCGTCGGTCGAGTCGCCCTTGCGAACCGTTCGGGGTTTCATCCGGGCGCGAGCGGTAATCCGGTCGGCATGTCCCCCTACTATCGACGAGGTTCCACATCCGTCGGCAACGTCATCGTGATCATCGCCGACATCATGGCCCTCATCCTGGGCCTCTGGATTCTGATGTACCTCCTGGACGCCAACCGCGCGAACGACCTCGTGCAGTTCGTCCACCACATGGCCAACTGGCTCGCCGGCTGGTCCCGTGACCTGTTCACCTTCGACGAGGCCTGGGCACGAGTCGTGTGCGGCTACGGCCTGGCAGCGGTGGTCTACCTCTTCATCGGCCACGCGATCGCCAACCGGGTGCATCGCTGAGCACCTAACAGCAGTCCGGGTCCAAGCCGCACGGCAGGTGTTCCCCGCCGAAAACCGCACACGTCGCATCGTGGCCCCCCAGCGCGGCCACCGCGAGGAGCAGGGACCCCGCCGTCCACGTGGTCAGTTCGCGCGGCCAGATCGCGTCGTCGTCGAAGACGTAGCCCGTCCAGTACAGGCCGCTCTCCGCGTCGCGCAGGTGCTGGATGGACTGGAGGATGTCGAGGGCGCGGTCGGACTCGCCCAACGCCCAGAGGGCGAGGGCGAGTTCGGCGGACTCGCCGCCGGTCACCCAGGGGTTGGGGATGACGCAGCGGACGCCGAGGCCGGGTACGACGAAGCGGCTCCAGCCCTCCTCCACCCGGGACTTGGCCTCCGTACCGGTCAACGCGCCGCCCAGGACCGGGTAGTACCAGTCCATCGAGTAGCGGTCCTTGTCCAGGAACCGTTCCGGATGGCGGCGGATCGCGTGCCGCAGCGCGCCGACCGCCAACTCCCAGTCCGGCTGCGGCTCTTCACGCTGTTCGGCGATGGCGAGCGCGCAGCGCAGTGCCTGGTGGATCGAGGAGGAACCGGTGAGGAGCGCGTCCTCGGTGTCCGTGCCGTCGTCCTCGCGCTTCCAGCCGATCTGCCCGCCGGGCCGCTGGAGCCGGAGCACGAACTCGACGGCCGCGTAGACCGTCGGCCACAGCCGGTCCAGGAACGTGTCGTCGCCGGTCGCGAGGTAGTGGTGCCAGACTCCTACGGCTATGTAGGCGACGAAGTTGGTCTCGCGGCCCCGGTCGGTGACGTCGTGCGGGTCTCCGTCGGCGTAGGCCGCGTACCAGGACCCGTCGCCGTTCTGGTGCCGGGCGAGCCAGTCGTACGCCCGCTCGGCGGCCTCGTGCTCGCCGGCCGCGTCGAGCGCCATCGCGGCCTCGGTGTGGTCCCACGGGTCGAGGTGATGGCCCCGGAACCACGGGATCGCCCCGTCCTCCCGCTGCACGGCGAGGATGCCGGCGACGGTCGCGGCGGCCTGCTCCGCGGTGAGGACCCCGGGCAGGACGAGGTGTTCTGTCCGGGGGGTGGTCACTTGGCGGCCACCCGCGGCAGGTGCGGCTTGGTGGCGTAGGCCACGAAACTCTTGCCGATCAGCGGGTTCAGCGCCTGCTCGGCGACCCGGGTGGCGAGAGGTTTCTTCATGATGTCCCAGACCAGGAGCTTGTGGTACGCCTGCACCGGCAGCGCCTTGTCGTTGTCCACGCCGAACGCGCACTTCAGCCACCAGTACGGCGAGTGCAGCGCGTGCGCGTGGTGGGTGCCGTACGGCTTGAGGCCGGCCTCGCGGATCTTGGTGAGGAGTTCGTCCGCCTTGTAGATGCGGATGTGGCCGCCCTCGACCTCGTGGTAGGCGTCGGAGAGGGTCCAGCAGACCTTCTCGGGGCCGTAGCGCGGGACGGTGATGGCGATGCGGCCGCCGGGCTTCAGCACTCGGACCATCTCGGCGAGTACGCCCTTGTCGTCCGGGATGTGCTCCATGACCTCGGAGATAATCACGACGTCGAAGGACTCGTCGGGGAAGGGGAGCGCGAGCGCGTCGCCCTCCATCGCGGTGGCGGTGGCTCCGGCGGGGGCCTCGCCGGCCTCCTTCATCGCCGCGAACCACTTGGCGACCTCGGCGATTTCCTCGGCGTTCTGGTCGAGGGCGACGACCTGTGCCCCTCGCCGGTAGCACTCGAACGCGTGCCGCCCGGCACCGCATCCGAGGTCCAGGACACGGTCGCCAGGGGCGAGCGGGAACCGGGAGAAGTCGACGGTCAGCACGTGGCCCTGCTTTCGGGAGAGACGCCGGTAACACTGGTCTGGGAAGGGGAGGTTGAGGTCGTACGGCGGCCCGCGATGGCCTCGCGGTACCTGGCCGCGGTGCCCTCGGCGGCCTTCGCCCAGGTGAAGCGGGCCAGTACGCGTTCGCGGCCGGCCGCGCCGAGGCGGGTGCGCAGGGCCGGGTCGGCGAGCAGTCGGCTCAGGCCCGAGGCCAGCGCGCCCGGGTCGCCGGGCGGTACCGCGAGGCAGGTCTCGCCGTCGCGTCCGGCGACCTCCGGGATCGCGCCGCCGGTGGTGGCGAGGAGGGGCGTGCCGGTGGCCATCGCCTCCGCCGCCGGGAGCGAGAAGCCTTCGTAGAGCGAGGGCACGCAGGCGACCTCCGCCGAGCGCACCAGGTCGACGAGTTCGGCGTCCGAGATGCCCTTCACGAACTCGACGGCGCCTTCGAGGCCGTAGCGCTCGACGGCCTGGGCGACCGGGCCCTCGGCCGGGCGCTTGCCGACGACGACGAGGTGGGCGTCCGGGTGCTCGGTGCGGACCTTGGCGAGGGCCTCGACGAGGAAGACGAGGCCCTTGAGGGGGACGTCCGCGCTGGACGTGGTGACGATCCGGCCCGGCACCTGCGGTACGGCGGGATCCGGGGAGAACAGGTCGGTGTCGGCGCCGATGTGGACGACGTGGATGCGGTCGTCGCGGACGCCGAGGTGGTCGATGATCTCCTGGCGCGAGGTGCCGGAGACGGTGAGGACGGACGGCAGCCTGCGGGCCACCCGCTTCTGCATTCGCGTGAAGGCGTACCAGCGGCGCTTGGACATCCGCTGCCGCCAGTCCTCGGCCGCGTCCAGCTCCAACTGCCGGTCCACGGTGATGGGGTGATGGATCGTCGTCACCAGCGGCGCGCCGACGTCCCCCAACAACCCGTAGCCGAGCGTCTGGTTGTCGTGCACGACGTCGAACTCGCCGCGCCGGGCACGGAGTTGACGGCGGGCGCGGAGCGAGAAGGTGAGCGGCTCGGGGAAGCCGCCGGTCCACATCGTGCCGACTTCGAGGGCGTCGATCCAGTCCCGGTACTCGTCGCGCTTCGGGGTGCGGAAGGGGTCCGGGGAGCGGTAGAGGTCGAGCGAGGGCAGCTCGGTCAGGGAGATGCCGTCGTAGCCCGGATCGAGGACCGGGTAGGGCTGGGAGCCGATCACCTCGACGCGGTGGCCGAGGCGGGCCAGTTCGCGGGAGAGGTGGCGGACGTAGACGCCCTGGCCCCCGCAGAACGGGTTCCCCTTATAGGTGAGGAGTGCGATACGGAGCGGTCGCTCGCCGTCGGCTGCCGGATCCTCCTGGGGACCCGCCTGACTGGCCTCAGCGGTCACTCTGAGCCCCCTTCTGCCTGCACTGTCCCGCGAGATTACGCCGGGACGCTAATCTAGAACAAGTTTCAGACTTGATCGTCCAGGAGGTTCTGAATCTACCGGCCGGTACGGGCGCTGTGAGAAGTGGATCAGGTGATTCACACCACGGCCGGACCCCTGCCATGATCGGTCCGATCACCCGCCCTCACCGACAGTCACGGAACGGGAGCCATGCCAGCGCAAGCCAAGCCCGAAGCCACTGCGCGGACCTCGCCGCCCCTCACCGAGCGGCAGGAGGCCCGGCGGCGCCGCATCCTGCACGCGAGCGCGCAGTTGGCGAGCCGGGGCGGTTTCGACGCGGTGCAGATGCGTGAGGTCGCGGAGTCCTCGCAGGTCGCGCTCGGCACGCTGTACCGGTACTTCCCGTCCAAGGTGCATCTCCTTGTCGCCACGATGCAGGACCAGTTGGAGCACATGCACGGCACGCTGCGCAAGAAGCCGCCGGGCGGCGAGAGCGCGGCCGAGCGGGTCGCGGAGACGCTGATGCGGGCCTTCCGCGCACTCCAGCGCGAGCCGCATCTCGCCGACGCGATGGTCCGCGCGCTGACCTTCGCGGACCGCAGCGTCTCCCCCGAGGTCGACCAGGTCTCCCGGCAGACCACGGTGATCATCCTGGACGCGATGGGCCTGGAGAACCCGACCCCGGACCAGCTCTCCGCGGTCCGGGTCATCGAGCACACCTGGCACTCGGCCCTGATCACCTGGCTGTCGGGCCGTGCGTCCATCGCCCAAGTGAAGATCGACATCGAGACGGTGTGCAGGCTGATCGATCTGACGTCAACCGACGATTGACCGGTGGTAGTGCCACTGATTTCATCGCTGCTAGCATGGCTGCATGCCGATGATCACAGTGGAGTTCACCGAGGAAGAGCTGGCCGAGGCGAAGGCGCACGCCGCCTCGCTCGGCAAGTCGATGCGTGCCCACGCGCACGACATAATCCTCGCCGACGCACAGCGGGCGGCGTTTCTGAAGGACGCCGACGCCGCCGTGGCCTTCGCTCTGGACGTCTTCAAGGACATGCCGGAGGGCCAGCGTTGAGCCCTGTCATCCGCGTCGACGCCGGTTGGATCCTTGAGATCCAGACACGCGTCTCTCCCGTCAACACCCCCATCGCGGACTGGGGCGCCCTCGACGCCATGGCCACCCGGCACCTCTACGAGCAGCCGCACGGCCAGCTCTACTACGAGGAACCGGCCGCGCGCGCCGCGACGTTATTCCACACCGCCCTACTGCTCCGCCCGTTCGCCGACTACAACGGCGTCATCGGCTGGGCCTGCGCCTCGCTGTACATGACGGCCTCCGACCAGCCGGTCGACCCGAAGACGGACGACGTGCACCTGCTGGCCGGCGCGATCCGGGCACAGGAAGCCGACCTGCGCGACACCGCCCGAACCATCGCCTCCTGGCGCTGAACTCCCGCCCCCAGCCCCGCCCGAGGCGCCCTACTCCTCGGGCGGGAACACCGGCTCCCCGCTCCCCAGCAGCGTGATCATGATGGCCTCCACCGGGCAGCCCTCCGCCGCCGCGAGGATCTTCTCGTTGGCGTCGGTCTCCGAGGCGGTCGGGTGGGACTGCATCGCCGAGTCGAGGTGGAAGCGGTCGGGGGCCTGGTGGGTGCACTGGGCCGAGCCGATGCAGATGGAGCGGTCGACCTCTATCTGCCAGCGGTCGCCCATCCCCTGCTCACCCCTCCCAGCCGGCGGGCAGGTGGATCATCTTGTGTTCGAGGAACTCGGAGTAGCCCTCGGGCCCGAACTCCCGTCCCAGACCGGAGTTCTTGTAGCCGCCGAAGGGGCCGAGCATGTCGAGGCTGAAGGTGTTGACGTTGTAGGTGCCGGTGCGGACCTGGCGGGCGATGTCGATGCCGTGGGCCACGTCGCCGGTCCACACGCTGCCGCTGAGGCCGTAGTCGGAGTCGTTCGCGATCTTCACGGCCTCGGTCTCCTCTCCGTACGGGAGCAGGCAGATCACCGGGCCGAAGATCTCCTCGCGGGCGATCCGCATCGAGTTGTCGACGTCGCCGAAGAGGGTCGGTTCCACATACCAGCCGTGATCGAGGCCGGGTGGACGGCCGCCGCCGGTAAGGATCTTGGCGCCCTCCTCCTGGCCGATGCGGATGTAGTCGAGGTTGCGCCGCTGCTGGCGCCGGGCGACCAGCGGGCCGACCTGGGTCGCCGGGTCGAGCGGGTCGCCGACCACCAGCGCGCTCGCCGCCGCCGCGAAGGCGTCCGCGAACTCGTCGTAGCGCGAGCGCGGCAGGAGGATGCGGGTCTGGGCCACGCACGCCTGGCCGTTGTTCATCCAGGCCGACGAGACGATGCCGGGGACAGCCGTCGTGATGTCCGCGTCGGGGAGCACGATCGCCGCCGACTTGCCGCCCAACTCCAGTGTCACCCGGGTGAGATGGCGGGCGGCGACCTCCATCACGCGCTTGCCGGCCGCGACCGAGCCGGTGAAGGAGACCTTGTCGATGCCGGGGTGTCCGACGAGGTACTCGCTGACCTCGCGGTCGGCGGGGAGGATCGACAGGACGCCGTCCGGCAGCCCGGCCTCCTTCGCTATCTCGCCCAACAGGTAGGCGTCCAGGGGTGCTTCGGGCGACGGCTTCAGGATCGCCGTGCAGCCGGTGAGCAGGGCCGGTGCGAGTTTGGCGGCGGCCACGAACTGGGGGACGTTCCACGGGACTACGGCCGCGACCACCCCAACCGGCTCCCGGCGGACGAGGATTCGGCCGAGGACTCCGTCCCGCTGCTCCTCGTAGGTGAAGCCCTTCGCCACGTTGATCGCCGCGTCCCACACCATCATCGCGCCGAGGGCCTGCCCGAGGATGCTCCAGGAGTACGGCGAGCCGTTCTCGGAGGAGATGACGCGGCCGATCTCCTCGTACCGTGCGGCGATCGCGTCCTTGATGCGGGTGACGACCGCGATCCGTTCGTCGAGTGTCATGCGCGGCCAGGGCCCCTCGTCGAAGGCCTTGCGGGCCACCGCGACGGCCCGGTCCACGTCCTCGGCCGACGCGTGCGGGACGCGTCCGATGACCTCCTCGGTGTGCGGGGAGATCACCTCGATGACGTCCTTGCCCAGGGGATCGGTCAACTCCCCGCCGATGAAAAGCTGTCGGTGTTCCACGAGCTCGGTCATGGCCGAATGCCTCCCGGTACCGCTGCCTGACGCACGGTCTGACGATCCATCAGATACGAAGACTGAATACCAGTTCCGGTCGATGGAGTCCACGTATAGTGGCCGGAAGGCGGCGATTGGGGAGTCCATGGCTCAGGTCCACGACCACGGCGGCGGCGTTCGCTCCATCGAAGTCCCCATCCCGGACAACCCACTTGGCACCACGCTGGTGTACGTCGTCGACACCGATCGCGGACCTGTACTGGTCGACACGGGCTGGGACGACCCGGCCTCCTGGGACACCCTCGTCGAGGGGCTGGATGCCTGTGGTTCGCCGGTCGGCGAGGTGCACGGCGTGGTCATCACCCACCACCACCCCGACCATCACGGCCTGTCCGGGCGGGTGCGCGAGGCGTCCGGGGCGTGGCTGGCGATGCACGCGGCGGACACGGCGATCGTCCGGCGGGCGCGTTCGACCGAGCCGGGCCGCTGGCTGACGTACATGACCGCGAAGCTCGTGGCGGCCGGTGCCCCCGAGGAGCACCTCGCTCCCCTGCGCGCCGCCCGCCCGCGCAGCGTCCCGGGTCTCGCGCCCGCGCTGCCCGACCGCGAGATCGTCCCCGGTGAGCTCCTCGACCTGGCGGGGCGCAGACTCCGCGCGATCTGGACACCGGGCCACACGCCCGGCCATGTCTGCCTTCACCTGGAGGAGCAGCACCCGGCCCAACTCCCCGGCCATGGACGGCTGTTCTCCGGTGACCACCTCCTCCCCGAGATCACCCCGCACATCGGTCTGTACGAGGACCCGGACGACACCACGATCGCCGACCCCCTCGGCGACTACCTCGACTCCCTGGAGCGGATCGGCCGGCTCGCCCCCGCCGAGGTGCTCCCGGCCCACCAGCACACCTTCACCGACGCGACCAGCCGAGTACGGGAGTTGCTCGCCCACCACGAGGACCGGCTGACCGGCCTGCTGACCCTGCTGTCCGAACCCCTCACCGCCTGGCAGGTCGCGGAGCGCATGGAGTGGAACCGGCCATGGGCCCAAATCCCCTACCCATCAAGGAACATCGCGGTGTCCGAGGCCGAGGCGCATCTGCGGCGACTGGTGAAGCTGGGCCAGGCGGAGGCGGTGACGGGGAGCGAGCCGGTGACGTACGTGGCGGTGTAATTCGGTCGTGGGGCGGGGGGTGCGGCTGGTACCAACGTCCCCATGGACCTGGACCCTTTGCAGCAACTCCTCGCCGAACGTGCCTGTGAACGCGTCGTCCTGGACTTCGTCCGCCGGCTCGATCTCGGTGAACCGTCCTCCGTCGCCGAGCTGTTCACCGAGGACGGCAGATGGGAGTGGCCGGACGGGGACCGGCTGATCGCCTCACCTCCCCCGACTCCGCGATCTCGACGGCGTACTTCACGACGTACCGGATCGATGGTTTTCACGGGGGTCAGGTCGCCGCCGGGCCGCCCGTCCAGGTCGGACACTACGAGGACACCTTCCGCCGCGTGGACGGGAATTGGCTGATCGGCACCCGGACACTGTTCCTGCCGTTCGGCGGTGCCACCCCGCGTCACTGACGGGTCGTCACGTAGGTGATTCCCTCGTGGTACGACATCGCCAGCGCCGCCGCCCGGTATCCCGTCTCGTGCATGTCGTCGCCGAGGTGCTCGCCGGAGTCGAGGACGATCAACAGCCGTTTGCGGTGCGCCCGTTCGGTGATGACGTCGACGACCGGGCGAGTCGACTGGCGGTCGAGTCGGAGCGTCTCCATGACGGCGAGACCGACGAGTCCGGCGGTGCGCAAGGGGGAGAGTTCGGTCAGCCGGACGCCGTCGGCATGGGCGTCCCGGACCTCCGTCGCCGCGCGCAGCGCGAGCCGGGTCTTGCCGACCCCGTCGGCCCCGACGACGCTCACCAGTCTGGCCGTGTCGGCACCGGGGGCCCAACTCGGCCTGTGGACAATCGAGTTCGGTGCGCCGCCCCACGGCCCTGTGGGTCTCGGGCGGCAGCTTCCCGAGGTACCCGTGGTTCCAGGGGTTCGGGTGAGTCGTGCCCGGCAGGCGGTCCAGCGTGTCCGGACGTCAGCGGCTCCATGCGTGGGTCCAGCAACCCGGCCCACGGCTGCCCGGAAATGTCGGGTCGCCGTCACAACAGCCGCTCTTTGCGATCACTTGTCGCCCCGGATCGACGCGTTGAGATCAAGATCTGCTCAACTCGCCCTCCGCGCGGGTACGGAGAGCGGAATTCCGCGATCGTCGTGGCGTGAATGTGATGGATGGAGGACGCCGCTTGCTCCTCGCGCCGGTCGGTTGTCTGGTGACGGCGATGCCGGGGCTGCTGATCGGCCGGGTGCAGCCGATCCTGCCGCTGCTGGCGATCGGTCCGCTGATGGCCGCGACCTTTCTGAACGCCCGCCGTACGGTGCTGGTCTGCTGCTGGACCGTGCTGCTCGCGCTGGCGGCGGATCTCGGGCCGGGGACACGGCTCGACGCCGGGTGCGCCGTCGGCTGGGGCGGGCTGCTGCTGGGCTGCGTGTGCAGTGTCTACGCGGCCCGGCAGCGCGGCCGGCTGCGGCAACGGCTCACGGAGGCACGGGAGGTGGCCCGCGTCACCCAGGAAACGATCCTCCGGCCCGTCTCCCGCACCCTGTCCGGCACCCATGTCAGCACCCGCTACCACTGCGCGCACCGCGAGTCGTCGGTCGGCGGCGATCTCTACGACCTCGCGGTGACGCCGTACGGTCTGCGGGTCCTGGTCGGGGACGCGCGCGGGCACGGACTGGACGCGCTGCGGACGGCGGCCGACACGATCACCGGGTTCCGTGAACTCGCCCATACAGCACCGGACTTGACGGTCCTGGCGAAGGCGCTGGACGCCCGCCTCTCCCCCGGCCTCGGCCCCGAGGACTTCGTCACGGCGGTGCTGGTGGAGTTCGGGCCGGGCGAGGTGCGGCTGGTCAACTGCGGTCATCCGGCGCCCCTGCGCTCGGGCCACCGCCTGGAACTCCTCGAACCCCGGGTCCCCACCACGCCGTTGGGCCTGCACCCGGATCCACAGCAGTACCGGGTCCGGCTCCAGCCCGGCGACCGGCTCCTCCTCTACACCGACGGCCTCACCGATTCCCACGCCCCCGACGGCACCCCCTTCGCCCTCCTCACCGAGTCGGCGACGGCCCTCAGCGAGCCGATGCCGGACGCGGCGCTGCATGCCCTCTACGACCGGCTCATCGCCCACGTCGGCGGCCCGCCCACCGACGACCTGGCGCTCGTGCTGTGCCAGCCATCGGAGGTGACGGCACCGGTGCGGGTCCTGGACCTGACCGGGCCGGCCCCGCTTGAGCAATAGCCCGGCCGCTGTGCGTGTGGGAGGGCCTGGACCTCACCACGCGGCGGCCGAGGCCCTGGGCGTGGCCGTCGGCACCGTACGGACCCGGCTCTCGCGTGCGCGTCAGCGCGTGAGGTGCCGGCCGACATGTTTTCTGAGTACGCACGCACTACGCCAGCGACCGGACCAACTCCACTGCCCCGCCCAGGAGTTCAACCTCGTGCGACGTCATCGTCGGGTTCGCCGCCCGCCTCCGCCGCGCTTCCGTCAGCCCCTCCTCCGTGAGGTCGGCGGGATCGGCGAGGAGTGTGGCGAGCATCGCGCGGGCCGGGTCGGCGATCGGCAGGTCGTCCACGGCGACCTGGGCGAGGATGATCGCGGAGAGCCCCCAGTCGAGCCCGGGGTCGCCGTCCTCCGCGGTGCCCCAGTCGATGACACGGGGGCCGGCCGGGGTGAGCATCACGTTCTCCGGGTGGAGGTCGAGGTGCAGGACGCGGGTGCCGGGGCGTCGGCCGGGGATCGCGTGCAACCGCCGTAGCAGCGCGGCGAGCGTGATCCCCGCCTCCCGCGCGCCGATCGAGCCCCGGGCGAAGGCCTCCAGCATGGTGGGCCCGGTCAGCCGCTCCATCACCAGGTCGGTCCGGGAGGTCCCGACGCGCACCCGGGGCACGGGATAGCCGTGCGCCCGCACATGCTCCATCACCGCGCCCTCGGCCGCCGCGTCCCCCCAGTCCTCGCGGTTGCGGCGCAGTACCCACGCCTCGTCGATCTCGTACACGTCCGCGGTACGGCCGGAACCGATCAGCTTCCCCGTCGTCGACATGGCCAGAACCTATTGCCTCCTCGCCCTGCGTGAGACACCGTGCGCCAACCGTCATAGAGGTGGTGAAGAGGCCCACATGACCCATGTCACCAACGAAGTGGATTAGTAGGACATCTGCGTGGCATGTACGCGCCCCAACAGCCTCTGACCTGGGGTTTGAGAGCCACGTCACACAGTTGACGATTCACCCACATGCGACCACAACTAGTAAAAGGGGTCTTTGCGGACACGGATCCAGAGTGCTTCTCTGGAGCAGTCGCACGGCGCCGACGAGTCCTCACGGGCCTCGGCGCCGACGCATTGCCCGCACCGCGCATTCAGCGAAGCAGGCACGCATACGACGTCTCTGTCCCCGAAGAAACAGGTTCTCCGTGTCCGTCTCCCGCATCGTCGCTCGCATCGCCTCCCCGAAGAAGGCCCTGACCGCCGCCGCTCTGGCCGCCGCCACCACCGGCATGGTGCTGACCTCGGCTCCCGCTCAGGCCGCGACGACCTCCGCCTCCTCCGCTCAGTCGATCGCGCACAAGATGATCCCGAGCGCCACGCAGTACAACGCGTTCAGCAAGATCGTCGAGCACGAGAGCGGCTGGAACGTCACCGCCACGAACTCCTCCTCCGGCGCCTACGGCCTGGTCCAGGCGCTGCCCGGTTCGAAGATGGCCTCGGCCGGCTCCGACTGGAAGACCAACGCCGCCACGCAGATCAAGTGGGGCCTGGACTACATGAACTCCCGCTACGGCAGCCCCGCCGCGGCCTGGAGCTTCTGGCAGTCCAACGGCTGGTACTGATCACCGGCCCACACAAACACCTCTGCAGCGGCGGTCCCTTGTACGCAAGGGACCGCCGCTACATTGCGTTCATGGAGTCCTACGACCGTGAAGCGCGCGGGGTCCGGCTGGTGCCCGTGCTGCTGGGGCTGACCGTGGTCAGCGGGCTGATCGACGCGGTGAGTTATCTGGGCTTCGGCCATGTCTTCACCGCGAACATGACCGGCAACGTGGTGGTCCTGGGCTTCGCCGCCGCCGGGGCACCCGGTTTCTCGGTGCCGCACATCCTCACCTCCCTGGTCGCCTTCCTGGTGGGCGCGGTGGCCGGCGGCCGGATCGCGGCCCGGATGGACACCGACTCCCGCCGCACATGGGCCCGGGTGAGTCTCGGCGCGGAGGCGCTGCTGGTGGGCGCGGCGGCGCTGATCGCCTTCGTGGCACCGGGCGACGGTGTCACCACGTACTCCCTCATCGCCCTCACCGCCTTCGCGATGGGGATGCGCAACGCGACGGTCCGCAAACTCAAGGTCGCCAACTTCACCACCACCACGGTCCTGACGATGACCCTGACCGGTCTGTTCGCCGACTCGGCCGCGGGCGAGACTTCGGCCCCCGGCGCGCTGCGCCGCGTCTCGGCGATAGTCGCGATGGTCGCCGGCGCGTTCCTCGGCGCCTGGCTCACTCTGCATCACGGTCTGCGCTACCCGCTCCTGGTCGCGGCCCTGGCCGCCGGGGTCTTCGCGGTGACCGCGTCCGGACGGGAGTAGCCCAAAGGCTGCCCAAGAAGGCAGAATTCGTGCGTCTGAGTCCCACGATCAAAAGGATCGATCACACATGATCACGCTCACGAAGGAAGACGGTCCGGCGGATCTGGACGGAGTGACCCATCTGGAGATCGGGGCGTCCTGGGACCCGACCGTCGGCAGCAGCGGCGGCATCATCGGGAAGCTGCGCCAGAAGGCCGGTACCGACCTCGATCTGATCGCCATCGCGATGCAGGGCGCGGAGCCGGTGCGGCTCGCCGGGCTCGACTCCCTGGACCCGCTGGGCAACGGCTCGTTGCTGCACAGCGGTGACAACCAGACCGGCAAGGGCGACGGCGACGACGAGACGGTGACCGTCGACCTCACCAAGATCCCGGCCGCCATCACCTCGATCGTGTTCGTCGCCGCGGCCTACAAGAAGGGCAGTTCCTTCCAGAAGGCGCGGAACATCGCCTTCAAGGTGTACGACGCGAGCGGTGGCTCCACCCAGCAGGTGGCCGAGATCTGGCCGAACCTGCTCAGCGCGGACAACGGCTGCGCGGTCGCCAAGGCGGTCCGGGAAGGCGGCAGTTGGAAGCTCCTGGTCATCAACGAGACCGGGAAGATCAAGCAGGGGGACGAGCGGGAGCTCATGAAGTTCGCCATACGGAAGTAAGCGCGGCGGTGGTTGAGGACGGGCCGGCGGCGCCGGGATGCCGCCGGCCCGAGCTGTGTGGTCACCTCGAAGGAGATCGCCTCAACCGGCGGTCACCTGAAGCTCCTTGACCCCGTTGATCCACGCGGAGCGCAGTCGGCGCGGGTCGCCCGTCAGGGTCAGGTTCGGCATCGCGTCCGCGATCGCGTTGAAGATCAGGTCGATTTCGAGGACCGCGAGGGACTTGCCGAGGCAGTAGTGCGGGCCTCCGCCGCCGAAGCCCAGATGGGGATTCGGGTCGCGCATCACGTCGAAGGCGTCCGGGTTCTCGAAGACCTCGGGGTCGTGGTTGGCGGAGGCGTAGAAGATACCGACCCGGTCGCCCTGGTGAATCAACTTGCCGCCCAGTTCGGTGTCTTGGGTCGCGGTCCGCTGGAAGGCGTTGACCGGGGTGGCCCAGCGGACGATCTCCTCGGCGGCGGTCGACGGACGCTCGCGTTTGTAGAGTTCCCACTGCTCCGGGTGGGTGAGGAAGGCGTGCATGCCGTGGGTGATGGCGTTGCGCGTCGTCTCGTTGCCGGCCACCGACAGCATCAGCACGAAGAAGCCGAACTCGTCGGAGTTCAGGTTGCCTTCGTCCTCGGCGGCGACCAGGGTGCTGACGATGTCATGGGCCGGGCACTGCTTGCGCTCGGCGGCCATGGCCATCGCGTAGGTGATGAGTTCGGCGGCCGATTCGGCGCCGACCTGCTCGGTGATGGCGTACTCGGGATCGTCGTACGCGATCATCTTGTTGGACCACTCGAAGATCTTGGCGCGGTCGTTCTGCGGGATGCCGATGAGCTCGGCGATGGCCTGGAGCGGCAGTTCGCAGGCGACCTCGGTGACGAAGTCGAAGGGGCCCGAGTGGGCGCGGGCGTTCGTCACGATCGACTGGGCGCGGTCGCGCAGGCGTTCCTCCAGGGCGCGGATCGCCCGTGGGGTGAAGCCGCGTTGGACGATCTGGCGGACCCGGGTGTGTTCGGGCGGGTCCATGTTGAGCAGGATCAGCCGCTGGGCGTCGATCGCGTCGCGCTCCATGTGCTCGTGGAAGCGGATGATCGCCGTGTTGAGGGTCGAGGAGAAGATGTCGGGGTGCGTGGAGACGTACCGGACGTCGGCGTGCCGGGTGACGGCCCAGTAGCCCTCGTCCTGGAAGCCGGCGATGCCTGCGGGCTGCGGAATCCAGCGCACCGGTTCGGCCGCGCGCAGCTCGGCGAACTCCGGTAGGGGCACGCGGTGGTGGAGCAGGTCGGGGTCGGTGAAGTCGAACCCGTCGGGCAACGCTGGACAGGGCATCGTCAACTCCCGTCAACTCCCGCCATCTGACGGGTCATCAGGAACCGGGCTGCCGTGAAGGTAATAACGGGTTCTACAACTCGCAAGGGGTACGGCAAGCCGAATTCCCTGCACGACCCTTGCGGTTGTGGACGGCCTGTCAGCAGACTGCACACAGAACTAGAACGCGTACTAGTTCTGCGTGGCGGGTGGCCGGGACGCCCGCGCCGCGCGGTGTACGAGGAGAGGACGTGTCCCATGGTCGCGGAACCCGTCATCGTGGAAGCCGTACGCACCCCCATCGGCAAGCGCGGCGGCGCGCTCGCCAATCTGCATCCCGCCTATCTCCTGGGCGAGACCTACCGTGAACTCCTCGGCCGCACCGGCATTCACGCCGACTGCGTCGAGCAGGTCGTCGGCGGCACGGTGACGCATGCCGGCGAGCAGTCCATGAACCCCGCGCGCACGGCCTGGCTGGCCATGGGTCTGCCGTACGAGACGGCGGCCACGACGGTCGACTGTCAGTGCGGCTCCTCGCAGCAGGCCTCGCACATGACCGCCAACATGATCGCGGCGGGTGTCATCGACGTCGGGATCAGTTGTGGCGTGGAGGCGATGTCCCGGGTGCCGTTGGGCTCGGGGTCCAAGCACGGGCCCGGGAAGCCGTTCCCGGACGAGTGGAACGTCGATCTGCCCAACCAGTTCGAGGCCGCCGAACGCATCGCCCGCAACCGGCAGTTGACCCGCGAGAACGTCGACTCGCTCGGGCTGATCTCGCAGGAGCGGGCGGCGATCGCCTGGTCCGAGGAGCGCTTCAAGAAGGAGACGTTCGCCGTCCAGGTGCCGACGACGGAGGACGAGCAGCGCGCGGGCCTCGGCATGTGGCGGCTCGTCGACCGGGACGAGGGGCTGCGCGACACCTCGATGGAGGCGCTGGCACGGCTCAAGCCCGTCATGCCCACGGCCGTGCACACGGCGGGCAACTCCTCGCAGATCAGCGACGGCGCCTCGGCGATCATGTGGGCGTCGAAGCGGATGGCACGCGCGCTCAAGCTCCGCCCCCGGGCCCGGATCGTCGCCCAGGCACTGGTCGGCGCCGACCCGCACTACCACCTCGACGGCCCCATCGACGCGACGCGCGCGGTGCTCGGCAAGGCCGGCATGACCCTCAAGGACATCGACATCGTCGAGATCAACGAGGCCTTCGCGTCAGTGGTGTTGAGCTGGGCCCAGGTCTTCGGCCAGGACCTGGAGAAGGTCAACGTGAACGGCGGCGCGATCGCCCTCGGGCACCCGGTCGGCGCGACCGGCGCGCGTCTCATCACCACCGCCCTGCACGAACTGGAGCGGGCGGACAAGGAGTTCGCGCTGATCACGATGTGCGCGGGTGGGGCGTTGGCTACAGGGACGATCATTCAGCGGTTGTAGCCAGTCGGTTGCGGGAGCCAACTCGCCCTCGGCGCAGGCGCAGAGGGCCGCGAGCAGGGGCGGTGTTCCGCGCAGGCGCTGACTGGCCGGGCCGCCCCGGGATGGACGCGGTGCGACACCCTTGCCGGGGGCCGTGGCCAGACGCCATGGCGCGGGGCCGGAGCAGCCGACGACCAACCACCGGTTGCAGCGGGCCCGAGCCAAGCTCGGGTCGGCCTCGCGCGGGCGCGGAACGCCGCGAGTGGAGGGCGGCCCCCTCGCCCGCGCCGGCTGGACAGACGCAGTGCGTCACCCTCAATCGATTGCACACGCCTGGGCGACATCCAACCACCCGCCGCAGCAGGCCAGTTGGCGAAGCTGAGGCTCAGGACAGATGAGCCTTCGCGCAGGCGTGGAAGGCCGCGAGCAAGGGGCGGTTTTCCTCGCCTGCGCGGGTGGCCACGATGACGGGGATGGGGGGTACGCCCTCGATCGGGGCCGTGGTCAGGTCGGGGCGTAGGCCCTTGGCGACGGCGCCTGCCGGTGCGAGGGCCACCGCCTCGCCCGCGGCGATGAGTTCGAGCTTGTCCTCCAACTCCTTGACCAGGGGGCCGTCCGGCGCCGGGCGGCCGTCCGGGCGGGGGTCGACGCGCCAGAACGCGCTGAACTCCTCGTCGGGGAAACGGGGGACGGGCTCGTCCGCGATGTCGTCGAGGGTGACGTACTCCTTGCCGGCCAGCCGGTGGGTGACCGGCATCATCAGCACCCGGGGTTCCTCGTAGAGGACCGTCACGCTCAACCCCTCGGTGGGGAACGGGAGTCGGCCCACCACCACGTCCACCCGGTGCTCCAGAAGGGCGGACGGCAGCTCGCCCCAGCCGAGGAAGCGGCTGTGCACCTCGGCGTCCGGGCGGTGTCCCCGCAGGGCGATCACCGCCGGGGTGACGATGAGCCCCGTCATGAACCCGATGACGACCCGGCTCGGCTCCGCGACCGCCCGCACCAGCGCCGTCGCCTCCTCCGCCGACCGCAGCAGCGCCTCCGCCCGGGGCAGGAACGCCTCCCCCGCCTCGGTCAACCGCGTGCCCTGCGTGGTCCGGTCGAAGAGCCGTACCCCCAACTCGCCCTCAAGCCGCCGCACATGACGGCTCAGGGACGGCTGCGCGAGATGCAGCGCGGCCGCCGCCCGCCCGAAGTGCAGTTCCTCGGCGACGACGGTGAAGCAGCGCACCAGACGCAGATCCAGATCGCTCATCCCTCGACTGTACGACCGCTCGACCGCCCGAGCTGCACTGATACCGGAACCGAATCACGTCTTCCGGAGTCCGTCTTGGACGGGCCGCACCCAGCGGACGCACGCTGGAAGCACACCACTTCCGAACCCACCTGGGGTGATTTCGTCATGCGTGTTTTCG
Source organism: Streptomyces sp. NPDC005492 (assembly GCF_040605995.1). Classification (NCBI taxonomy): domain Bacteria; kingdom Bacillati; phylum Actinomycetota; class Actinomycetes; order Kitasatosporales; family Streptomycetaceae; genus Streptomyces; species Streptomyces sp. NPDC005492. Next base: position 141,554 of record NZ_JBEXDX010000005.1, on the reverse strand, counting down.
TCACCGGAGCGACCGGTTTCGTCGGCGCCGCCGTCGTCCGCGAACTGCTCGACTCGGGACACCAAGTACTGGGCCTCGCCCGCTCGGACACCTCGGCGGACCGGCTCGCCGCGACCGGCGCCGAGGTCCACCGCGGCTCCCTGGAGGACCTCGACGCCCTGCGCGTCGGCGCCTCCGCCTGCGACGGTGTGATCCACACCGGTTTCATCCACGACTTCTCGAACTACGCGGCCTGTGTCGCGATCGACCTCAGCGCGGTCAAGACCCTCATCGAAACCCTCTCCGGCTCCGACCGCCCCCTCGTCATCAGCTCCGTGATGAGCCACGGCCCGACCGAGAACGACGTACCCGACCCCACCGCCCGCCCCGACCTCCTTCGCCTCCCGGCGGAGGTGACGGCCCTGGCGTCGGCAGCGCGAGGGATCCGCGCCTCGGTCGTACGGCTCCCCCAAGTGCACGGCGAGGGCGATCACGCCTTCGTCCCCGGCGTCATCGGCATCGCCCGCGCCAAGGGCGTCTCGGCCTACCCGGGCGACGGCACCAACCGCTGGGCCGCCGTCCACCGCGACGACGCGGCGGTGCTGTACCGGCTGGCCCTGGAGAACGCCCCTGCGGGCACGGTCCTGCACGCGGTCCACGACGAGGGCATCCCGGTACGGGAGATCGCCGAGGTCATCGGCAAGCGGCTGGACCTACCGGTGAAGAGCGTGCCGGTCGAGGAGGCCGGGGCCCACTTCGGCTGGCTGGGCCACTTCTACTCGTCCGACCTGACCGGCACGAGCACCCTCACCCGGAAGCGGTTCGGCTGGACCCCGACCCGGATCGGCCTGCTCGCCGACCTCGACCACGATTACTACTTCAACGAGCAGTCGTAGCGGCCCAGTTGACGAAGGTGCTGAACGCGGCGGGGCCGGGGGTGAGGATCGGTCCCGCCGGGGTCTTGGAGTCTCGGATGGCGAGGGTGGGGGTTTCGGCGATCTCTACACAATTACCGCCCTCGTCGCCGCTGTAGGAGGACTTGCGCCAGGCGAGGGGGCCGAGTGGCGCGCACTCGACGCAATTGCCGCCCTGATCACTGCTGTAGCTCGACTTCCGCCACTGAGTCCTCGTCGGCATCGCGCTGTTCCCCATAACGTTCCTCCATCACGCGCCGGATCAGCTCCGCCGAGTCCCTGAGGGAGAGGGCGGCGGCCTGAAGATGATCGTAACGGAGCGAACAGTCGTTGACGGTGTCCGGGTTGGCAGTCGGTTGCCCGCTTCCGTAGCCCTCTGTGTAGACGATGGGCGGATCGCTCGGGAAGCGGTAGAGGTCGTACGAGCCCGTCAGTCCCGCGTGCGCTCCGGCCGAGAACGGCAGGATCTGGATGTTGACTCGGGGATTGTCCTCGTAGGCCAACAAGCGGGCCAGTTGGTTCCTCATGGTCTTCCGGCCGCCGATCTCCAGATGCAGCGCGGCCTCGCTCAGGATCGCCCAGAAGACCGGCGGGTTCTCCTTGTCCAGGATGCGCTGACGAGCCATGCGCACGGCGGTCCGGTCGTCCAGCTTGCTCTGGTCCAGCGTGCCGAGCACGGCACGGGCGTACTCCTCGGTCTGAAGGAGACCGTGGATCATCTGCGCTTCGAAGGAGCAGATGTCGACGGCCCGCCCCTGCAACTCCGCCACCTGTTGGAACCAGGAAGGGAGTTGACTCCGCAACACCAGATCCAGCAACCGCGTCAGCAACCCGCCCGTCCCCAACGCCGCGTCCACCCGCTGGCTGAACTCCAGCGTCGGAAGCTTCCGCGCCGTCTCGATCTGACCGATCATCGAGCCGGTGTAGTTGATGATGACGCCCAGTTGCCGCTGCGTGAGGCCCGCCGCCTCCCGGTAGCGGCGCAGCTCGAAGCCGTAGTAGTCCAGTGGTGACGCACCCGGATCGAGCGTGTTGATGTGGGTCACGCGAAGCCCCCTCGTCTCCCGACCTGTCCACCCGCGAACGGGTTGTATTCACACAGTTGCCGAGGGTAGCGGCGAGACATCAGGCTCGTAGCGTGAACCAACCAATTCCCCCTCCCATGCTGGCCGTTCCCCACCGCCAGCGGTACGTCATGCGCCTCACCGTGGGTGAGCACTCGGCCCGGCACATCCGCCGTATCGTCCGCTCGTTCCTGCTGGAGTGGGGCATGCCGGAGCTGTCGGACGCCGTCGAACTGGCCATGACGGAGCTGCTCGCCAACGTCGTACGGCATGTCCCGGACCGGCGCTGCGCACTGCTGTTGCTGCGACTGCCGACCGGCATGCGGGTCGAGGTGAGCGACGGGTCCTCAGAACTCCCGGACCTGCACGCGGAGTTGGACACCGAGTCGGAGAACGGGCGGGGGCTCGTGCTCTTGGACGCGGTGACCGACAAGTGGGGGGTGACGCGGACGGCGGGGGGTGGAAAGACGGTGTGGTTCGAGTGCGGGCACCAGACCATCACCTGAGGTGCCATCACCCGATTTTCCACGAAATCGTCACAGCATCACCCGAGTTGCCCCACAGTGGACGCCCGGCGCCGAACGGCTGCCGGTTTCGAGGAGGCGACGCGAGTGCTGAGCGAGATCATGACGGCTGGTGCGGCGGCCGGTGGGACGGCCGTGGTACAGGCCGTGGGCACCGACTTCTGGGTGCTGCTGCGGAGTCGCGGCGCGCGGCTCATCGGCCGCGGCGACCCGGCGCGCGAGAACGACGCGCTCCACCGCCTGGACCGGACGGCCACCGTGCTGTCCGCGGCAGTCGGCCAGGAGGAGCGGGAGCGGCTGCGGGCGGACCACCAACGTTCCTGGCAGGGGGAGCTCACGTCGCTGCTTGAGCTTCTGGGCGAGCGGGAACGGGCGGACGCTCTCCTCGAACTGCACGCCCTGGAGCGGGAGTTCGGCGGCGGACCCGGCACCTCGGGAGGTGCCGGGTCCGGCAACACCTTCAACGGGCCGGTGGCCTTCCAGACGGGGAACCACAGCCGTCAGGAGAACCACTTCGGGGTGACCGAATGAACAGCCAGGTGTCCGGCAACACCTTCAACGGTCCCGTCGCCATCCAGACCGGCACCGGTAGCGTCCAGTACAACTACCACCAGAGCAACTACTACCAAACCGCGGCCAGTTCACCGGTCGACGTGGAGGCCGACGAACTGGCTCGCGCGGTGCACGTCCAGTGGCTGGAGGAGGCCGCGCTGCGGCGCCTGCTGGAGCCCCCTCCGCTGCCGCTGCGCTGGCGGTTGACCGAACGCAAGGTGGTGGCGAGCCGGATTGCCGCCGCGACCGCCGAGGGGACACGCACCCGGTTCACCCCACTGCCGGGACTGCGGCCCGTCACCCGCGAAAGCCTGCACGCGGGCGGCGCGCTCGACCAGTTGTACGAGGTCTACGGTGGCCTGGCCTCCGGGCGCCTCCAACTCGTCGGCAGCACCCCGGCGGGCAAGACGTCCGCCGGGGTGCTGCTGCTCCTCGACGCCCTCGAACATCGCAGGACCGCCACCCCCGCGGACCGCGCCCTCATCCCCGTCCCGGTCCTGCTGTCGCTCGACGGCTGGGACCCGAAGCGGGAGAAGGCGGTGGACTGGGCGGCCGGCCGGCTGTCCCGCGAATACACCCTGTTCGCGGGCCGCGGCGGACGCGCGCGGGCCCGGAGGCTGGTGGAAGAGGGCCGGGTCGCGCTGTTCCTGGACGGCTTCGACGAGGTGGACGGCAACAAGTTACGGGGGGCCATGGTGAGCGCGCTGGAGCTGGCCCCCTTCCGGATCGTGCTGCTCTCCCGGGCCCTGGAAGCCGTACTCACGGCGAAGCGGACCCGGCTCGGCGGTGCCGTGATCCTGGAGATCCAGCCGGTGTGTCCCGAGGATGCCGCGGAGTACCTTCTCAACTCCCTGCCCAGTCCGCCCTCGCCCGCCTGGCGGGCGCTGACCGAACGTCTCCGGCACGACCCCGAGAGCGTCGTGGCCCGAGCCCTCGACAACCCGCTGGCGACCACCCTGCTGCTCGACGGCTACGCCGACGACGGCCCGCCCGACGAACTCCTCGCCCTCCCCACCCCCGAGGCCTTCCAGGACCACCTCCTCGACCGCGCGGTCACCGCCGCGTACACGCCGAGGGACGGACATCCGCGCCCCGGCTGGTCCCCCGAGACCGCCGAGCGGACGCTGCGGTACATCGCGCGGCAGCTCACCGGGCAGGGCATCCACGACCTGCGCTGGTGGCACCTCCCCAGCTGGACGCGGCCCCGCCCGAGAAGGCTCGCCATGCAGATCCTGGTCATGCTGGTGGGCGGGCTTCCCCTCGCGCTGCTGGTGTGGACGATGACCCACTCCGCCTTGGCCTGGGTGTTCGGCCTTCCCAGCGCGTGCCTGGGCGGCTGGGCGGCCGGTGGCCGCTTCGCGGATCTCAACGATCCGCAGCCGCTGTCCAGTGCCGGGTGGCGCGACATCTTCAGCCGCGGGGCGATCGTGTCGGGGATCGTCGAGTGGCTGGTGACGGCCGCCTTGGCGAGTGTGACCGCGTCGTACCTGCCCGGCGACACGCTTCCGGTGTGGCTCTGCTTCCTCACCACGCTGCCCCTGGGATTCACCGGTGTACTGGTCACGGGCCGCGGTCACGGGATCGTCGCCGGTACCCCCTTCCTGTCCATCGGAGCGGGATCCTGGTACGACTCGGTGCGGCAGTTCCACAACCGTCCTCCGGTGGCGGACACCCGGTCGATCGGTCCGCGCGATGTGTGGCGCCACCACATGGGACTACGTCTGTTTCTCGGGCTGCTGACCGGGCTCGCGGCGGCCCTGTTCATCGCCCCGTTGGTGGCCTGGTGGCTGGGCCCCGGGCTCGCCGTGACAGCGGCGGTAGGAGCTGGCCTGCCGACCGCCATCATGACGGGCCCCGCCAGCAACCTCGCCGTGGCCGCCGCCTTCACCTCGGCGCAGCTCCGGGTCGAGGAAGGCACCCCGCTCCGCCTGATCGCCTTCCTGGAAGACGCCCGCCGCCGCAACCTCCTGCGCGCGACGGGCCCCGTCTACCAGTTCCGCCATGCCCGCCTCAAGGAGCGGCTCGCCCGTCCCCGGTGACCGCGCGCGACACGGCATCGGCGGCGTCGGCGCGGACGCGTTCGCCCGTCGCCGGTACCGAACCGGTGTCGATCTCCGTGGCCGGTTTCGTCAGTGAGCGCGCCCGCGGCCCCTGGAAGACGTACGCCAGGCCGAAGCCCGCCGCGACCACCGCCCCGCCGCCGACCGCGTCCAGCACCCAGTGGTTGCCGGTCGCGACGATCGCCGTGACGGTGAAGAACGGGTGCAGGAGGCCCAGTGCCTTCATCCACCACTTGGGGGCGAGGGCCACGATGACGACGCCGCACCACAGGGACCAGCCGAAGTGCAGGGACGGCATCGCCGCGTACTGGTTGGTGAGGGCGGTGAGGGTGCCGTAGTCCGGCTTGGAGAAGTCCTGGACGCCGTGGACCGTGTCGATGATGCCGAGGCCGGGCAGCAGGCGTGGCGGGGCCAGCGGGTAGAGCCAGAAGCCGATCAGGGCGAGGAGGGTGGCGAAGCCGAGGGCGGAGCGGGCCCAGCGGTAGTCGACAGGGCGGCGCCAGTAGAGGACGGCCATGACCGCCAGCGGGACCACGAAGTGGAAGGACTCGTAGTAGAAGTTGAAGAAGTCCTTGAGGAAGTCGACCTTCACGACCCAGTGGTTGACCGCGTGCTCGATGTCGATGTGCAGGAAGCGCTCGATCGAGAGGATCTCGTGGCCGTGGTGCTCGGCCGTGGCCCGGCCGCCCGCGTTGGTGCCGCCCGTCGCGGCGAGGCGGACCTGCTGGTAGGCGGCGTAGGTGACCCGGATCAGGAGGAGTTCGAGGAGGAGGTTCGGGCGGGTCAGGACCCGGCGCAGGTGCGGGAGCAGCGGGACGTGCTTCCAGCGGGTCGGGACCGGCTCGGCGTACTCCGTGGGGATCGGCCGCCGGTAGTACTCCGACGTGCGGGACAGGAACGGCACGGCGGTCGCGGCGGCGAGCGCCATGAGCAGGACGACGTTGTCACGCAGCGGGTAGAGGGCTGGCATGTTCGGCAGCATCATCTTCGCGGGCAGCGTGACCACGAGGACCACCGCGACCGGCCACACGAAGCGGTCCGAGGCCCGCTTGCCGACCCGGCCGACCACCGCGAGCAGCACCCACAGCAGTTGGTGCTGCCAGGTCGTCGGCGACACGGCGATCGCCGCGCAGCCGGTGACCGCGACCGCGAGCAGCAGTTGTCCGTCGCGCGCGTACCGCACGGCCCGGCGCAGGCCCAGGTACGTGACGGCGGCGCCGAGCGCGAGGAAGACACCGATCTCCAGCGGGCCGGTCAGGTCGAGCCGCAGCAGCGCGCCGTGCAGGGACTGGTTGCCCAGGGCGTCCGCATTGCCGCCGAGGCCGACCCCGGCCATGTGGTGCACCCAGTACGTGTACGAGTCGTGCGGCATCGCCGCCCACGCGATCACGACGCTCGTGGCGAACGTCAGCGCGGAGGTGACGGCGGCCCGGCGGCGGTCGGTGAACCACAGCAGCGGCGCGAACAGCAGCACGGTGGGCTGGAGCGCGGCGGCGAGGCCGATCAGTACGCCGCTGGCCCGCTCGCCGCGCACCGTGAAGCAGGCGAGCAGCACGAGCAGGACCGGGATGATGCTGGTCTGGCCGAGCCAGAGCGTGTTGCGCACCGGAAGCGACAGCATGAGCAGGCTGATCGCGACGGGTGCGGCGAGCAGCGAGGCACGGCGGGTGACGGGCTGCGGCAGGGCCCGGGAGACGACCAGGCCGAGTGCCACGACCAGCAGCAGGGTGCCGAAGGTCCAGCCCCAGCCGAGGGCCTGCTCGGCCGCCCGGGTGAGGGGCTTGAGGACGAGCCCGGCGAAGGGGGTGCCGGTGAACTGCGTCGAGTCGTACAGCGAGCCCTTCACATGCAGGACGCCGTTCGGGCCGACCCAGGTCTCCAGGTCGGTCAGGCGGTCCCCGCGCGGGGTGCTGAGGACCACGGCCACCTGCCGTACGGCGAGGACCGCGGCGACCAGCCACAGGGCCAGCCGCGCCGCGCGCAGACGTGCCCTGGCCGTCCCGGCGGCACTCGGCCCGTACGCTCCCGCGGCTCTCGCCGGTCGCCCGCTGTGCTCCACGTTCGCCACGCCTCGTAGGCCTCCCGCCCCGCTCGTCCCACGCGTCACACGCGCGGCTGTCCCTCTGCGAACCCTATGAGGTTCGCACCCCCGGCGGGAGAGACGCAGGCAACCCCCTCTTCACCTGACGTCCGCCCTCCTTTTGTCCGGATGACGATAGTCGGCCCCGGGTTGCCTGGGCACAGCAAATATCCCCGTGGCGATCCGGCGGGTACTTGGGTAGGAAGTGATCGTCAGCGGAAAGACGCGTGGAAAGACGGAAGGCACAGCCAATGAGCCAGTCACAGGTGTGGGACGACGTCGACGACTACTTCACCGGCCACCTCGCCCCGGACGACGAGGTGCTGGCGGCGGCCCTGCGGGACAGTGAGGCGGCCGGGCTGCCCGGGATCTCGGTCTCCGGCGCCGCGGGCAAGCTGCTCCATCTCCTCGCCCTGATCCAGGGCGCCTCCCGCATCCTGGAGATCGGCACGCTCGGCGGCTACAGCACGATCTGGATGGCCCGCGCGCTGCCCGCCGACGGCCGGCTGGTCACCCTGGAGTACAGCGCGAAGCACGCCGAGGTCGCCACCCGCAACCTCGCCCGCGCGGGCCTCGACAAGATCGTCGAGGTGCGGGTGGGCACGGCCCTGGAGACGCTGGCCGAGCTGGCCGACGAGGACCAGGCCCCCTTCGACCTGGTCTTCATCGACGCGGACAAGGACAACAACCCGAACTACGTGGAGTGGGCCCTCAAGCTCACCCGCCCCGGCAGCCTGATCATCATCGACAACGTGGTCCGCGGCGGCCGGGTCGCCGACCCGGACAACACCTCGCCGGACGTGCGCGGCACGCGGACCGCGATCGAGCTGATCGGCTCCCACGCGCGCCTGTCCGGCACGGCGATCCAGACGGTCGGCAGGAAGGGCTACGACGGGTTCGCGCTGGCCCGGGTGCTCGACTGATCCGTCTAGGGCTTGTCAACTCTCGTGATAGAAGCCGACGTTGACGCTGCGTGGCCCGGTGCGGTCCTGGATGACGATCTCGCCGCTGCCGCCCCGGGGCAGGGGCACGCTCCCGCCGTAGGCGACGGTCTGGGCGTACTCGCCGACGATCAGCCGGACTTCGGAGGAGGGGTCGAGCTGGGAGCCGCGCAGCCAGTTCACCTGCCAGGTGCCCTCGGGTCCGCACAGGAACTCCAGATGGACCCGCGAGATGAACAGCCAGTCGTCCGGTGTCACCAGCCGGCACACCGTCTCGTCCCGGCCCACCCGCAGCACCGCGCCCGGGTCGCTGGGCGAGTCGGCCATCAGCATCCCGGCGGTCGCGCCCGCGTCCGTCCCGGAGACCGTGGCCATGGTGAGTTCGAGCACGTGCGCTCCCCTTGAAGTGTCCTTACAGCAGCGGGCGCATGATAAATCGCCCGGCCCTGCCGCGTCCGGCACAATGGAGTCATGACCGAGCGAAAGCCACCGGGTGTGTCCTTCGAGTCCTGGGTCGACAAGCAGATCCGTGACGCGGAGCGAGCCGGCGAGTTCGATCAACTCCCGGGCGCGGGAAAGCCATTGCCCTCCGGTTCCGACACGACGTACGACGAACTGTGGTGGATCAAGCAGAAGATGGCCCGCGAGGGCATCTCCGTGCTGCCGCCGACGCTGGCCCTGCGCAAGGAGGCCGAGGACGCCCTCGCTGCGGCGTACTCGGCCCCTTCGGAGCGGATCGCACGGCAGATCATCACCGAAGTCAACGTGAAGATCCGCGACATGATGTTCAAGCCGCCGCCCGGCCCCCCGCTGGGTATGAAGCCGTACGACGTGGAAGACGTCGCACGCCAGTGGCGGGAGCGCCGGGCGGTCGATGATGCCCGCGGGTCACAGATGTAGAAGCCGCTCCGTCAGCTCGCGGTAGTCGCGCAGCGCCAGGCGGAGCTGCTCGGTGTCCTCGGAGCCCTTGGTCTCCCAGGAGCCGTGCAGGGTGGCGCGGCGCTTGGTGACGGCCTCCGTGAAGCGGGCGGCCACCTCCTCCAGTACGTGATCGGCTTCCTCCACGGCGGACCGGGGTTCGTCGACGAACCCGGTCACGGCGTGCTGCAGCCGCAGGTTGAACTTGTCGCTCTCGTCGTGCGGCAGCAGGCTGCCGTTGCCGGTGTCCGGCCGGTCGAGCCGCTGGTCGCGGTCGCGGCCGGTGGCGGACGTGGGAGCGGGCTCGGGGGCGTGTACGGCCGACCGTGCCGACCGCTGCTCGCCTCCGGCCGTCTCCTCGCGCAGGTCGCGCTCACGCGACGCCGTCTCGCGCGGTGCGGCCTTGTCCGTCTCTCGGTCGGTCTCGCGCGGCAGCGGGGTCGCCTTCGTGGCCTCCCGCCGGTCGCCGGTCCTCGTGGGGTCCGGCTGCCCGGCGGCGGTCGTCCTCGTCGGGTCCCTCCGGTCGGTACCCGTACCCGTACCCGTGGTGCCCGTAGCGTTCTCGCGGCGCTCGGCGCCGGTGAGGCCCGTGGCGTCGGTGCGCCCGCGCTCGTCGCCGGTGTCGCCGTCGGATCGTGTCACATCGGTCATGCGGCTCAACTTCCCTTCAGTGCTTGCCTGTTGAATGAGCCGAACGCGTGGCGTCCGGTGCGCCCATGGCCGCCGCCACCGCCGTTGTCCGCGCTCATCAGGTCGTCGAAGAGGGCACGGGCCTCGAGCATGGCCTCACGCATCTCCTCGGTGCCGGCCTGGCTCTCCTGGGCGCTGTCGGTGCGCGTGTGGACGACGTGGTGCACACGCCGGTAGCCGTGGACGTGGTGCGCGTGGTGCACGGACAGTGCGTCGAACTGCTTCTCGTACTCGGCGACGTCGGGGAAGCCCCGGGCGCCTGCCACCTCGCCGAGCAGTTGGTCGACGTCGGCCATGGCCTGGCGGGGCGAGTCGACGAAGAGTTCCTGGGCAGCCGCCCAGCGGGCCTGGTACTGCTCACGGGCCGCGGGCTCGAGCGGCTTTTCCTGGAGCGAACCGTGCTGCTGGACGCGCTCGCCGAGCTCCCGCTCGGCGGCCTTCGCGTCGCCGTCGTGCCGGGCCACGGCCCGGTCGTACTCGGGCCCGAAGCGGCGCTTCAGACCCGAGCCGCCGGTCGCGCCTCGGGCACGCAGCGCCAGGGCCGCCGCGGCAGCGACCACGCCGACCACGATCACGATCAAAACGATGATCACGCCTGTGGACATGAGTGCCTTCCGGGTTCTTGGCCGACCGGCTCTCGTAGTCGGTCGCTTCCCGTATCGGGTTGCCCCGAAGGCACCCTTCAAACGGCTGCCGTCACGCGCCGAAGCGCCACGCCCCGGTGACCGACCACACGGTCGCGATCCGGCCGTCCACGACCTCGAAGAGATCGATACCGCTCTTCTGGGAGCCGTCGGCACGCGTGACCTACCAGCGGGAGGCGATCTTGCCCACGCCGGTGTCGACGGGCGTCGGGGGGAGGGGGGTGGTCGTGGTCATGGGGTGCCGCCTTTCGTCTCGCGTCAGGAGTGGGCTCCTGCCTCCAACGCGTACGCGATTCGACGGGTCGCGACGGAACCCGTTCGTCGAGTGCCTCGACGGACCGGATCCGGTCCAGCCGGAAGCCACGCGGCGCCTCGCCGAGCCGGCCCCCGCCCGCCAGGTACCAGTGCGACCATCTCGGCGGCGGCCGCCCGCTCCGGCATCACCGCGAGCACCTTGTGCAGGGCGCTGCGGGCGTCGGCCGCGAACGGTGTGCCCGCGAGCGCGTGCAGCCCGACCGCCGGCGCCGTCGCCTCGGCCGGGGTGACGGTCAGCGGCGTGCGCCGCCGGTCGAGGACGTATCCCCCGCCGCGGCCCGGCTCCGCGTACACCGGCACCCCCGACCCAGCTCCTCCACCAGGGCGTACAGCCGGTCGGTGCGGTTCATGACACCCGGTCTCCGGAGAACATCTGAATTCACGGGGCCGATGTGTCGATCCGGCGGCGCCCCGATCGACGCACAGGTGCAAGGGATCACCGAATGGATCACGAAATGGATCGGGAGGCTGTCATGGGTGAGGTCATCGCACGGCTGGCCATGTCGCTGGACGGGTACATCGCCGGGCCGGAGTCGGGGCGGGAGCATCCGCTCGGGATCGGTGGGGAGCGGCTGCACTCGTGGGTGTTCGGGCTGCGGAGCTTCCGGCGGATGCAGGGGATGGAGGGGGGCACGGAGGGGCCGGACGACACGCTGATCGCCGAGTGGACCGAACGGCCGGGCGCGGTGGTCATGGGGCACGGCATGTTCATCACCGGGGAGATCCCCTGGGGCGACGAACCGCCGTTCCACGCGCCCGTGTTCGTCGTCACCCACCAGCCGCGCCCGTCGGTGGTGAAGGAGGGCGGGACCACCTACCACTTCGTGACCGAGGGACCGGGACGCGCACTGGAACTCGCCCGCGAGGCCGCCGCCGGCAAGGACGTCTCGCTGGCCGGCGGCGCCGACCTGGTCCAGCAGTTCATCCGCGCCGGATGGCTCGACGAACTGCTGCTGCATGTCGTACCGGTGCTCGTGTGCGGTGGGCGGCGGCTGTTCGACAACGTGGGGGACGCGCACATCGAGTGGGACAAGACACAGGTGCTGGACTCTCCCGGGGTGACCCATATTCGGTTGCGCCGGATCCCCTCCGGCTCATGACAATGCCGGTATGACCTGGACGATCGCCCCGGAACCCTTCGACTCCCCCGTCGCCGCCGCGCTCTGGCGGGCGTACTACACCGAGGTCAGCGACCGCTGGTACCTCCTGCATGAGGACCGCCGGACGGACCCCGCCGAACTGGAGCGGGAGATCGTCGCCCACACCTGGTCCGAACTCGCCCCGCCACAGGGGCAGTTGCTGGTCGCCCGGTACGGCGGGGAACCGGTCGGCACCGCGGGTGTACGGCTGCTCGACGCGAGGACCGCCGAGCTGAAGAGGGTCTTCCTCCACGAGGGGACGCGCGGCCGGGGCGGCGCTCCGAGGCTGGTGGGAGCCGCCGAGGAGGCCGCCCGCGAGCTCGGGGCCGAGGCGATGATCCTCGACACCCGGCACGACCTGGTGGAGGCCCGTGCCCTGTACGCGCGGCTCGGCTACGAGGAGACCGAGCGGTACAACACCGACCCGTACGCGGAACACTGGTTCCGCAAGAAACTCGGCTGACCTCAACCGAGCGTCTCCGCCGTGCCGTCATGCGGCTGCTCCTGGTCCGAGCCGCACAGCTCGCCGTTGAGTTCCTTCACCAGTTGGATCAGGTCGGTGGGCCGGTCCGGGCCCCACCAGTCGCCGAGGGTCTCCGCGAGGGACTCCTCCCGGGCCTTCGCCAGTCGCTCGGCCACCTCCCGTCCCTCGTCGGTCAGTTGGAGGTCGAGACCGGTACGTACGGCCAGTCGGCGGCCCTCGATCTGGCGGACGGCGGCGAGGATGGCGGGCAGCGGCACGGAGCTGCGTTCGGCGAGCACACCCGGCTCCGCCCAGCCGTCCCGCTTGATCCGCAGCAGCAGCCAACTCGCCGCCGGCTCAAGGTCGTAGCCCGCCTTGGCCGTGATGGTCCGGTAGATCTCGCGGCGGCCCTCGCGGGTGCCGAGCACGGACAGCGCGCGGCACACCTCGTCGTAGGAGGAGCGCTGGACCGGGTTGCTGGCGAGGGTCTCGGTGAGGTCCGGCGCGGTGACCGAGCCGCGCAGCCTGTCCTCCTTGAGGAACCACGCCAGGGCGAAGCCGACGAGGGCGACGGGCGCGGCGTAGAGGAAGACGTCCGTGATCGACGAGGCGTAGGCGTGCAGGGCCTCCGGGCGTACGCCGGACGGGAGTTGGGAGATGCCGCGCGGGTCGGACTCCAGGCCGTCCGGGGTGACGCCGGGCGGGAGCGTGGTGCCCTGGAGGGCGTCGGTGAGTTTGTCGCCGAGGCGGCTCGCGAAGATCGTGCCGAAGATGGCGACACCGAACGAGGCGCCGATGGACCGGAAGAAGGTCGCGCCTGAGGTGGCGACGCCGAGGTCCTCGTACGAGACGGCGTTCTGCACGATGAGCACCAACACCTGCATGACCAGGCCGAGTCCGAGACCGAAGACGAAGAAGTACGCGCTCATCTCGCCGGTGGAGCTGCCCTCGTCGAGCTGGTGGAGCAGCAGCAGGCCGAGGGCGGTGACACCGGTGCCCGCGATGGGGAACACCTTCCAGCGGCCGGTGCGGCTGACGATCTGGCCGGATGCCGTGGACGACAGCAGCATGCCGAACACCATCGGCAGCATGTGCACACCGGACATGGTGGGCGAGATGCCCTGGACGACCTGGAGGAAGGTCGGCAGATAGGTCATCGCGCCGAACATCGCGAAGCCGACGATGAAGCTGATGACGGCGGCGAGCGTGAAGGTGCGGACGCGGAACAGCTTGAGCGGGAGGACGGGCTCGGCGGCCCGCCGCTCCACGGCCACGAACGCCACGATCAGGACCGCGCCGAGCACCGCGAGCCCGATGATCTGCGGCGAGCCCCAGCCCCAGGTGGTGCCGCCGAGTGAGGCGACGAGCACGAGGCAGGTCGCGACGGCGGCGATGAGGAAGGTGCCCAGGTAGTCGATCACGTGGTGGGTCGACCTGCGCGGGATGTGCAGGGCGGTCGCGATGACGGCGAGGGCGACGACACCGACCGGGAGGTTGATGTAGAAGACCCAGCGCCAGCTCAGATGCTCGGTGAACAGTCCGCCGAGGAGCGGTCCGAGGACACTGGTCGCGCCGAAGACGGCGCCGAACAGCCCCTGGTAGCGCCCGCGTTCACGCGGCGAGACGACGTCACCGACGATCGCCATCGACAGCACGATCAGCCCGCCGCCGCCCAGGCCCTGGAGGGCCCGGAAGGCGATCAACTGGGGCATGTTCTGCGCCATACCGCAGAGCGCCGATCCGATCAGGAAGATCACGATCGCGATCTGGAACAGCCGCTTCCGCCCGTACTGGTCGCCCAGCTTGCCCCACAGCGGGGTCGCGGCGGTGGAGGCCAGCAGATACGCGGTGACCACCCATGACAGGTGTTCCAGCCCGCCGAGGTCACTGACGATCGTCGGCAGCGCGGTCGACACGATGGTCTGGTCGAGGGCGGCCAGCAGCAGCCCGAGGAGCAGCGCCCCGATGGAGACGAGGACGCTGCCCGACACGTGTTCCTGGGCGGCGTCACCCCGCCGCGGGGGTTCCTGCGGTGGCTGCGCGTCGTGCACATTCCCTGGCATACCGTGCGCATCGCCAGCCATGAAGACCTCCCGAGGCTCTCGTTACACACCCCATGGTGATCGGTGTGTCCGGTTACGGCCTGTCGAGTCCGAATGGAAGCTGTCATTCCGGGGGTCGGAGGAGACGGTGTGAAGGAGATCCGCATAACCTCTGGAGTCCGACGGGGAGGGACGAACACGTGAACGAGGCGAAGGGCCACATATGCCCGCAGTGCGGGGCACCCAGGGCAGCCGACGGCTCCCCGTCCTGCTCCTGCACCGAACGGGCGTCCGAAGCGCTGCGTGACGCGCGCACGGCGGAGGCGGCAGCGGCGGAGGACTTCGACCCGCTGCGGATCAGGCCGTATGTGGAGCTGGACGGCAACGCACGCGAGTCGCCGGAGGGCGAGACCCAGCCTTTACCGGCGGTCGAGGAGACGATGCCGCTGCGAGCGGTGCCGCCCACGGCGGCCGATACGTCGATCCTCCCCGCGCTGCGGACCGCCGACCTGAGCCTGTTCGAGGACGGCGGGGGCACCCCGGCACCGCCCACGGACGCCGACTCCCCGCGCAGCCGTCGCCGTACCGTGCTCCTCGCCGCCGCGGGGACCGTGGTCGCGGTGGTCGCGGCGGCGGGTTTCGCGAGCGGCCTGTTTTCGTACGAGACACCGTCGCGGGACGACGCGGGCGCTCAGGACGTACGGCCCGGCCTTCCGTCCGCTACGGCGAGCACAGCGCCGGTGACACCGTCCACGAGCGGCTCCACGTCCGCGCGGCCGACATCGGCGTCCCCGGCCCCGTCCCTCAGCGCGAGCCCGTCCTCCTCGCCCTCGTCGACCCCGTCCGCCACGGCGTCGAGGTCCGCGAACCCCAGCCCGACCCAGACGGCCACGGCCAGCGCCACCGCGAGCGCCGGTACCGGCCGCCGTGCCGGCAGCAGCGCCGCCCCGGTCCTGCGGCCCGGCGACAAAGGCACGGAGGTCACCGAACTCCAGCTCCGGCTGGCCCAGGTGTACCTCTACACGGGCACCGCCACGGGCACCTTCGACGATCCGACGGAGAGCGCCCTGAAGAACTACCAGTGGTCCCGCGGCATCCAGTCCGACACGCTGGGGGTGTACGGGGCGGCGACCCGGACGAAGCTGGAGTCGGAGACGACCCAGCCGTGACGCCCTGACGCCGCGCTCGCCGGGCGGCGTTTGAAGGTGCCGGTCCCGCTGCGGACTACGAGGACTTCGCCTGGGCCAGCAGGTCCTGCGACAGGTCCCACAGGCGCCGGGCGTTGTCGGGGTCGACGGCGTAGCGGGCGACGCCGTGCAGGGTGCCGGAGCGCCGGTCGAGGACCTCGGTCTCGTCACAGTCGACGAAGTACCGACCGCCCACGCCTTCGAGGAGGGGTGAGGTGGCGAGGAGGACCGAGGTCGCGGCGCCCTGCTCGACGCTCTTGATCAGCTCGGCGGGCACCCGGCCACTGCCCCGGCCGCCGGTGTGGCGCTGGAGGTTGGTGTAAATGGCGCCGGGCATCAGGGAGTTGGCGGTGATGTTGTCGTCGGCCCAGCGGCGGGTCGCCTCCACCGCGAAGAGGACGCTCGCGGTCTTGGACTGCCCGTAGGCCAGCCACGGGTCGTAGGGGCGGAAGGCGAAGTCGACGTCGTCCCACACGACGGGCGACTGCTGGTGGCCGGTCGAACTCACCACGACGACACGGGCGTTGCCGTCGGCGGCGAGCGCGTCGCGCAGTCCGATGGCGAGGGCGAAGTGGCCCAGGTGATTGGTCGCGAACTGCCACTCCCGGCCCTGCTCCGTGTACCGCTCGGGGCAGGCCATGACGCCCGCGTTGTTCACCAGCACGTGCAGCGGGCCCTGCCACTCGGCGGCGAAGGCGGCGACGGATCCGAGGTCGGTGAGGTCGAGCCGCGCGACCCGCACATCCTGGTTGCCGGTCGACGCGGTGATGTCCTTGGCGACCCGTTCGCCCGCAGCCAGGTCGCGGACGGCGAGGGTGACGCCCGCGCCGGTCCCGGCCAGGGCGCGGGCGGTCTCGGCGCCGAGGCCGGAGGAGGCGCCGGTGACGACTGCCTGGCGGCCGGTGAGATCGATGCCTGCCGCCACTTCGGCGGCTGTGCTGGAGAAGCCGAAGGGGGTGGTGATGCGGGCGGTGCTCATGCGTGAACTTCCTTGCCGTGTACGGGGATCGAGTGCGTCGGCGGCGCGTGTGTTCAGGGGGTGACCAGGCGGTCCTGCTCCACCGGGGGCGTGCCCTCGTACCAGTCCAGGGCCTTGCCGAAGCGGACCAGTTCGCCGTAGAGGGCGGGATCGACGTGGTCGGAGAAGACCAGGTCGAGTACGGCTTCGGCGGCCTGGGCGGGTGACTGTGCCTGGCTGAAGTCGCTGAACCAGGGGCGCGAGGTGGCGGTGTCGACCATGCCGGGGCACACGGACGCGATCAGCGTGCCGGTGGCGAGGTCGTGTTCGCGGCGCTCGGCGGCGAGTGCGCGGACGGCGGCGACCTGGGCCACCTTCGAGGGCACGTTCAGCCAGACGGGCCAGCCCGCCTCCCGCGCGGTGCGGTGGTGGATGGCACCGCGCCACGACTCGACGGCGTACTCGACCTGGTCGAGGGTCGCGCCGTCGAAGAGGTGGTGCAGACGCGGGTCGAGGTGGCCGAGGGTGCCCAGGCCGCTGGCCACGACGAGCAGTCGGCCGCCCGGGCGCAGGACGGGGCCGAAGGCGCGCAGGATCGAGTGGGTGGCGGTGTTGGAGACGTCGATGAACTCGTCGGCCCGCTCGGCCTGCGACTCCTCGGGCAGCAGCCGGGCGACCGCGTTCGAGATGACGACATCGACCCCTCCGTGGTGGACGCGGAGGTCCTCGGCCAGTCGGGCGACGGCGTCGCCGTCGGTGACATCGAGGACGCGGCCCTCGACGCGGGCCCGGGTGCCGGGCAGCAGAGCGACCTCGTGGGCGGCCTTCGTCACCCGCTGATGGTCGCGTCCGGTGAGCAGGACCAGGTCCTCCGGCCCCATACGGGCCGCCAGCCCTTCGACGAGAGCGCGGCCGAGTCCTTGGTTGGCGCCCGTGACGAGGGCGATGCGCGAGGTGTTCATGCGTTCCACGCTAGGAACGTCACATCCATGAGTCCAACGAAAGTTCGGCACGGCTAGTATGCGTAAACGTCATGGACTTCACTGATGTGTCACTCACCGCGTTGCGCGTCTTCCGGGCCGTCGCCGAGCAGGGGACCTTCACCGCGGCCGCCACGTCGCTCGGCTACACGCAGTCGGCGGTCTCCCGGCAGATCGCCGCGATCGAACGGGCCGCGGGCGCCGAACTGATCGAGCGGCGGCGCGAGGGCGTACGGCTCACCGCGGCGGGCCGGCTGGTCATGCGCCGCGCCGCGGTCGTGCTCGACGAGATCGACGCGACCGCGCGCGAACTCTCCGGTCTGCCGGGGCAGGCCGGGATCGTCCGGCTGGGCTGGCTGCCCAGCGCCGGCGCCGTGCTGGTGCCCCGCGCCCTGGTCGCGCTCGGCCGTACGGATCCCGGCGTCCGGGTCGTCGGCCGGGAAGGCGGCACCCCCGCGCTGGCGCGCGCGTTGCGGGCGGGCAGCCTCGATCTGGCCCTGCTCGCGTCGGCGCCGCCGTTCCGCCCGCCGGACGACGAGTCACCCCCGCTCGTCCTGCGGACCCTCACCGAACGCGCCCTGTGCCTGGCGGTGCCCGCGGCGCATCCGCTGGCCCGCGGCGACTTCGTCGACGTGGCCGACCTGCGCGGACAGCGCTGGATCGCGGGCTCGTCTTCGGGCGAGGACCGGCTGATGGGCGTGTGGCCCGGCCTGGACGAACGGCCGGAGATCGCCCACACCGCCCGCGACTGGCTCGCCAAGCTCCAACTGGTCGCCGCGGGCTGCGGCTTGACCACGGTACCGGCGTCGCTGGCTGCGGCCGCCCCACAGGGCGTCCGCATCCTCCCCGTCCGCGGCGGCCCCCAGGAACAACGCCGCCTGCTCCTGGCCCGCCTCCCCGAGGCGCCGACCGAGCCGGTGGCGCGGGTGGCGGCGGCGTTGCGGGCGGCTGCGGTCGACTCGGAGACGGGTACGGGGGCTTGAGGCGGGGTCTGGGTGGGGTGAGGGCGGGGTGGGGGTGAGGATGGTCTGGTGGTGAGGGTGGGGTGGCGGTGAGGGCGGGCCCGTGGGCCGGCGTTGGAAGGCCGACGGTTGTTGGCCAACGCAGGTGGGCAAACAAGTGTGGGCCAACCCGTGTGGGCCAAGAAGCGCAGGCCCAACGCACGTGAGCCACCCTGCGTAGGCCAACGGACGTGGGCCACCCTGCATCAGCCAACGCACGTGGGCCACCACGCGCCGACCAGCACGCGTGGGCTACACAGGCGAGCCAACACCCGCAAGCCAACACCCACAGGCCCACGAACGCGTGCCCACGTGCGTAGGGCAACACACGTGGGCCAACACCCGTAGGCCTAGGCCCTCACCGCACACTCCACACCCGCAGCCCCCCACCCCTCCCCCGCAGCACCCCAACCCCCTACCCCACGCACACCCGAATCTCCCCGCCCCCCGCAGCCTCCACCCGCACCTCCCGCAGATCCCGCACCACCACATCCGCCTGATGGAACCCGGCCTGCGGCCCGACCCCCACCACCCGCATCCCCGCGGCGCGCCCCGCCGCGATCCCCGCCCCGGAGTCCTCGAAGACGATGCAGTCCGCGGGGGCGATGCCCAGTTCGGCGGCGCCCTTGAGGAAGCCCTCGGGGTCGGGCTTGCTGGCGCCGACGGACTCGGCGGTGATGCGGACCTCCGGCAACTCCAGCCCCGCCGCGCCCATCCGCGCGGTGGACAGCGCGACGTCCGCCGAGGTGACGAGCGCGTGCGGCAGCCCCCGCAGGGATGCGAGGAACTCCGCCGCGCCCAGGATCGGGACGACGCCCTCGACGTCGGCGGTCTCCTCGGCGAGCATGCGGGCGTTGTCGGCGTGGTTCTGCTCCATGGGGCGGCCGGGCAGCAGCAGCGCCATGGACGCGTAACCCTGCCGGCCGTGCACGACCTTCATGACCTCGTCCGCGTCCAGCCCGTGCCGCTCGGACCAGCGCCGCCAGATCCGCTCGACGACGGCGTGCGAGTCGACGAGGGTGCCGTCCATGTCCAGCAGGAGGGCGCGGGCGGTGAGCACGGTGGTGGCCGTCATCGGCAAGCTCCAAGACGCGTGAGGGGGACAAGGTGGCCCCGTCCGCCGGTCAGGGAAAACGGACGGGAGCCACTTTGTTTCTCCACGGTACAAAACCGGAGGGGCATCGCGCCACCACCCCCGGAAACAGTTCACTCACCGTTCAGCTCGCGAGGCCCTCACACCGCCTCTCAGCCCGCCACGGCCCCCCACAGGCTCCACGCGCCCAGCGCCAACATCAAGACCGCCGCCACCTGCGTGATCAGCTTCAGCGGCACCCGCTTCATCAGCGCCTTTCCGCCCACGATGCCCAGCCCAGCCACCGCCCAGAGTCCCAGCACCGCGCCGAGCCCGACGGACAACGGGTCGTCGTAACGCGCGGCCAGGTTGGCCGTCATGATCTGCGTCAGGTCCCCGAACTCGGCGACGAGGATGAGCATGAACCCGGCGCCCGCGACCTTCCAGAAGGACTGGTTCTCGGGCTTGCGGATCTCTTCCTCCTCCTCGTCCTTCCTCATCAGGAGGACGGCGGCACCGCCCAGGAAGAGCACACCGGTGATCGCGTGCACGAGCTGCTGCGGCAGCAGCGTCAGCACGCTGCCCGCCGCCACCGCGAGCACGACATGGAGCAGGAACGCGGCGGCGACCCCGGCGAAGACGTACGAGGCGCGGTAACGGGTGCCGAGGACGAGCCCGGCGAGTGCGGTCTTGTCGGGGAGTTCGGCAAGGAAGACGACGCCGAAGACGAGCGCCGTGACGGTGATGCTGATCAAAATTCCTCAATCGGTCGGGGCTGCCCCACCGAGAGTGTGTAAACCGTCTGCGGACACCTCGGCACGGCAGCACACACGAATGGTGCACTGCGTTGCCGAAGGTCTCGCTGGCCGACCTGCACGAGGTCGTCCTCCGGGCGCCGGCTCAGACGAGCTGAGCAGTATGTCGACGGTCCGGCGAAGAGCTACTCCCCTTCTGCGCCGTCCACAGTACCTGACGCCAGGGCATTGCCTTGTCATGCACACGTCACTAACTTCTTACCGAACGCACACCCCACCGCAACACGGCACCGCGAGCATTCGTTGGCTCGCACTCCAACACCCCCACACCACAAGGGAGTTCGCATGGCTCGCTTCTCGAGGGTCTACGCGCGTCGACGCCTGAGCATACTCGCGGCGTTCACCGGACTCATAGCCTCCGTCGCCCTTTTCAACGGCCCGAACGCCTCCGCCGCCCTCCCCACCCCCGTCAGCGCCGCCACCGCCCGCACCTACCTCGCCTCCCTCACCGTGGCGACCGAGGTCAGGACCGGCTACGAGCGTGACCTGTTCCCCACCTGGATCACGATCAGCGGCACCTGCAACACCCGTGAGTACATCCTCAAGCGGGACGGTACGAACGTCGTCACGGACTCCGCCTGCGTCTCCACCAGCGGCAGTTGGTACTCCCCCTACGACGGCGCCACCTGGACCGCCGCCTCCGACGTCGACATCGACCACCTCGTCCCGCTGGCCGAGGCCTGGGACTCCGGTGCCCGCAACTGGACCACCGCCCAGCGCCAGGCCTTCGCCAACGACGTGACCCGCCCGCAGCTTCTCGCCGTGACGGACAACGTCAACCAGTCCAAGGGCGACCAGGACCCGGCCACCTGGATGCCGTCCCTCACCTCGTACCGCTGCACCTACGTCCGCGCCTGGGTGCAGGTGAAGTACTACTACAACCTCTCGGTCGACACCGCCGAGAAGACCGCGCTGACGAACTACCTCGCCAGTTGCTGATCCTTCCTCACAGCGCCAGGCCTGGTCACTGACCTCCGTCGTTCCGTACCGTACGGGGCGACGGAGGAGAGTGATCAACCGTGGCCGGACTGCGCCTGGGCCCACTGCTTCGCTACGCCGACGGCTCGTCCGCGACCGTCTGGGTCGAGGCGAGCCGTCCGTGTACCGCCGAGGTGCGCTGCGCGGACGGCGCCGGCGGCACGGCCCGCACCTTCCAGGTCGCGGGCCACCACTACGCGTTGGTGCCGGTGGAGGGCCTCACGCCCGGCACTTCGACGCCGTACGACGTCCTCCTGGACGGCAAGCGGGTGTGGCCGCTGCCGGACTCGCCCTTCCCGCCCTCGGTGATCCACACACCGGACGCCGACGGGACCGTCCGCGTCGTGTTCGGCTCCTGCCGCTGGGCCGCGCCGGCCGCCGACGAGCACGACCCGGTGGGCCCGGACGCCCTGGACACGCTGGCCTCGCGCATCGCGCGCGACCCGGAGTCCGAACGGCCGGACGTACTCCTCCTGTTGGGCGACCAGGTGTACGCCGACGAGGTCTCCGACGCGACCCGCCGCTGGCTCTCCGCCCGCCGCGACCTGAGCGAGCCGCCCGGCAGCGAGGTCGCGGACTACGAGGAGTACACGCACCTCTACTACGAGTCCTGGCTCGACCCGGAGATCCGCTGGCTGCTGTCCACCGTGCCGAGTTGCATGATCTTCGACGACCACGACGTCATCGACGACTGGAACACCAGCGCCGCCTGGCTGGCCGACATGCGGGCCACCCCGTGGTGGCGCGAGCGGCTGCTGAGCGGCCTCATGTCGTACTGGGTCCACCAGCACCTGGGCAACCTCTCCCCCGCCGAACTGGCCGCCGATCCGCTGTACTTGGCGGTCCGCGACGCCCCCGACGGCACCGACGCGCTCCGCGCCTTCGCCTGCCGCGCCGACGTCGACCCGGCCTCCGTCCGTTGGAGCTACCGGCGCGATTTCGGACGCGTCCGGCTGCTGATGGTGGACAGCAGGGCGGCCCGAGTCCTCGACGAGCAGCGGCGCGCGATGCTCGACCCCGGCGAGGCCGACTGGCTGCGCACGGAGGCGCTGGCAGACCCCGGTTCCTACGACCATCTCCTCATCGGCACCTCGCTGCCCTGGCTGCTGCCCCACCTCATACACGACGCCGAAGCCTGGGACGCGGCCCTGTGCCGAGGCGAACGGGGCGCCCGCTGGGCCGACTTCGGGGAGAAGCTGCGCCGCGCCGCCGACCTGGAGCACTGGGCCGCGTTCCTGGAGTCCTTCGAGCAACTCGCGGACCTGATCGCCGAGGTGGGCTCGGGGGACCGTGCGCCGGCGTCGGTGCTCGTGCTATCGGGCGATGTCCATCACGCGTATGCGGCGGAGCCCGAGTGGCGGACCGGCGCCCCGAACTCCCGTGTCCTCCAGCTCACTTGCTCCCCCGTCCACAACTCCGTCCCCGCCTACATGCGCTTCGGCTTCCGCTTCGGCTGGAGCGCCATCGCGCGCGGGCTGGGCCGCCGTCTCGCTCGACACGGCCGCCTCCCCCGGCTCTCGGTCAAGTGGCGCAAGACGAGCGGCCCTTGGTTCGGCAACCAGCTCATGACCCTTACGCTGCAAGGCCGTTCGGCCCGGCTGCGGCTGGAGCAGGCGCGGGCGGACGGGACGTTGAAGACGGTGGAGGAGTCCCCGCTGACACCCCGCTGATCCCACGGACCCCGCTGAGGGCATGATGAGGCGGACCGTCACCAGGACGTGTGCCGCTCCTCACACCGGTACGGGGCAGTCGGGTGAACAGACTGTGCGGATCACTCGCGCCCCCCGTGAATCTCCTGTCACCACCCGGGCGTACGCTGTATGGCTGTCACTGGCCGCCCCTGCCGCTCCCCCGCGACACCGCGGCACGGTCTGGCCCACGGGGGAGTTCACGGGGAGTCGTGTTGTTCGAGAGTGTGGGGTCGCTGACCGGCAGCCCATGGATCTACGCCATGGTCGCCCTGTCGGTGCTCCTTGATGTGTTCCTGCCGGTTCTGCCGAGCGGTGTCCTGGTCATCACCGCCGCGACGGCGGCGGCAGCGGGCACCGGCGCGGCGGCCGACGCCGTTCCCGTGCCGCACGAGGTCCCCAGCACCCTGGCCCTGATCGCGTCCGCCGCCACCGCATCCGTACTGGGCGACCTGGTGGCGTACCGCCTGGCCTGGCGCGGCGGCGAGCGCCTGGACCGCGCGATCTCCCGCTCGCGCCGCCTCACCACCGCGCAGGAACGTCTCGGCCAGGCCCTGGCCCGCGGCGGCGGAGCCCTGGTCATCCTGGCCCGCTTCGCCCCGGCCGGCCGCTCGGTCGTCTCCCTCGGCGCGGGCGCCGCCCACCGCCGCGCCCGCGACTTCCTCCCCTGGTCGGCCCTGGCGGGCCTGTCCTGGGCCGCGTACAGCGTGGCCCTCGGCTACTTCGGGGCTCAGTGGCTGGGCGCGACCTGGCTGTCGACCGGGGTGTCGTTGGTGGCGCTGTTCGGGGCGGGGGCGGGGGCGGCGTATGTGATGCGGAGGCAGCCGGGGGTGGGGGCGGCGGAGGCGAGCGCGTCGTAGGCGCGCGTGGGGGGGTGGGTGCTGGGCGGCTGGGCCGCGTGGCGGCCGTCTGGGCGCCGGCCACCGCCCTGCCGTCACGTTCCCCCCGTCGTACGGGATGTACGCGGTGGTCTGGCCCGGCGTGGTGAGTGGTGACTCTCGTGCCCTTGGGGCGGTGCGGGAGCGGGAGTCGCGTCGCCGGGCGACGTGGGAAGTTGACGACGGGACAGTGACGACACGGCCTAGCCGACCTGCTGGGCGCGCCCCCTCACCTCAAGGCCTGCGAGCAGTTCCGCCGTGGCCTCGGCGATCAGGTCCACGGCTCGGTCGAAGACTTCCTGGTTGTGGGCGGCGGGGGCCCGGAACCCGGAGACCTTGCGCACGTACTGGAGCGCGGCGGCGCGGATCTCCTCCTCCGTGGCCTCGTCGGGGAGGGCGGGCGGGCGAAGCGTCTTGATACTGCGGCACATACGTCCAGTCTCGCGCTTCGTGAGCGATATCGCCGGTCCTCTCCCGAACACGTCTGCGATGATCCTTCCGAGGCGGCCACCGCGTGCGCGGGGTCGACCGACGAGAGGAACGACATGGCGAACAACGAACTGACAGTGGCGGTCCTGGGCCCCGGCGGCGTGGGCGGTCTGCTCGCGGCGCTGCTGTCCCGGGTCGGCCACCGGGTGATCTGCCTGGCCGGGGAAGAGACGGCCGGCACGCTCCGTACGCACGGTATCCAGGTCCGCAGCGCCCACTTCGGCGACTTCACCGCGCCGGTGGAGGCCGACACCGAACTCCGCGAACCGGTCGACGCCTGTCTGATCGCGGTCAAGGCGACGGCCCTCGACACGGCACTGGCCCGCGTCCCCGCCACGGCACTCGGCGACGGACTCCTCGTCCCGTTTCTGAACGGTGTGGAACACCCCGCGCACCTGCGCGCCCGCTACACCCCCGCGCAGGTCGCCCCCGCGATCATCCGGGTCGAGTCGACTCGCACCGCTCCGGGGGTGATCGAGCACGGCAGCCCCTTCGTGGAGATCGACCTGACGGGCGACACGGTGCCGCGCGACCGTCTGGACGCCCTGGCGACGGCACTCGACGCCGCCGGCCCGACGACCCGGGTCCTGTCCGACGAGACGGCCGCCCTCTGGGCCAAGATGACGTTCCTGGCCCCACTCGCACTCCTCACCACCCGCTACGGCCTCGCCCTGGGCGACGTACGCACGCGCCACCGCCCGGAGTTGACGGCCCTGCTGGAGGAGACGGCGGCGGTGAGCCGCGCCTACGGCGGCCCGTCGGACCCGGCGGGGGCACTGGCCCGGTACGACGCCTTCACTCCGGGGATGAAGTCGTCGATGCAGCGCGACGCGGAGGCGGGCCGACCGCTCGAACTGGACGCGATCGGCGGGGCGTTGCTGCGAGCGGCGGAGCGGCAGGGGGTCGCGGTGCCGGTGGCGGCAAGGCTGGTAAGGGAGTTGGAGGAACAGGACACCAACTGACCGGCGCGAACCACGCTGTGAGGCCCTAGAGGTCTTCCAGGTCGACGCGCCAGTCGTTGGAGGTGATCCAGTGCCCCTTGGGGTACTCGAACTCCGCCTCACCGAGCAGGGTGAACCCGGCTTTCCGGCACACCGAGTTCGAGGCGTGGTGGTCGACGCTCGGGAAGGCGTGCAGATACCGGTACCGCCCGACGGCCCGCGCCGCCTCGACGACGGCGCGGGCCGCGAGGGCGGCGAGCCCACGCCCCTGGAACTCGAGCAGCACCCCCCACCCGGTCTCCCACACCGGCTCGCCCCGCCACTCCCGCTCCCAGAATCCGATCGAGCCGACGGTCTCCCCACTCCCCGCCGACTCGACCCGGTACATGCACCCCGACTCCAGCGCGAGATAACGCCGGTGCCGGTCGGCAAGCCGCGCCTCGTCCTCGGGTCCCCCCAAGTGCTCTGTCATCTCAGGGCTGTTGAGCCGCTCCAACAACCAGAAGTCAGCATCTGCCCAGGGGTGGAGTCTCACCTGTTCCTCGTCCATGGCGTGCACGCTAGGCGAGGGCACTGACATCCAGGGCTGCCCGAGGGGCGGCGACGGTCCCGTTCAGTGACCCCAGTAGTCCCGGCGAGGCAGTTCCACCCACGCGTCGGGCGGTCCGACCACGGCGCGTCTGTCGGTGGGGCGCAGTCCCGCGAAGGCACAGGAGTAGGCCACGGGGTTGTACTGGTAGAGGTACGAAGCCAGCACTTCCTCCGAGGTGTCGTTCTCGTGCGGCCCCCCGCCCGGGTGCAGGTCCCAGCCCTCGACGGTTCCATGGCGGGCGATGGCGCCCTGGTTGCCGCTCTTGGGGTTGGCGTATATGCCGTAGCAGACGGTGTCGGCGGACAACCGGGCGAGCACGCCCGGCATCTGCGGCGCGTATCCCCAGGGCTGGGTCACGACGCAGCCGCCCGGCACGGACGTCACGCCGATGATCCGCAGGCTCTCGTCCGTGTCGTACGCGTACGGATCGTCCAGAAGCTCATCGATGATGTCGCCCGCCAGAGGCACCGCCTCCAGACGGCCGACCGCCTCGGCCGCGTCGATGCCGGCGACGCAGGCCAGCCCGGTCCCGTCGTAGTAGAACGTGCCCAGTGCCGTGATGAGCCGATCGGCCTCTTCCGCCGCCGCACGCTCCGTGCCGGTCAGGCACACCCCTTCCGGTACCGGGAACAGGCCCGGCGTGGGTCCGGCCAGGCTCAGCCGCCCCGGCGACCAACCGCCGAGCGACGGCCTCCAGGGATCGGCCCCGGCGGCGGCGAGGGCTCGCGCGTTCTCCGGCTTTCTGGATACGACGGCCTCCCAGAGCGCCGTCACCCCGTTCTCCAGCGCGTCCACGTCCGCGACGCGCTCAGCCAACTCCGCGACGACCCCCGGGGATCCGAACACCGCCGCGCGATGCAGCGGTCGGCCCCCGCTCCATCTCTCCGGATCGGCGCCTTCGTCGAGACGCCGACGAACGCCGTCGACATCCGTCCAGTCCCAGCCCATGCCGACCCAACCGTCACTCTCGGCCGCCACCGATCCCCCTCCGAGACGCCACTTGCCTGTGCTTCACACGCTCGCACACGGGTCTGACACCGGGCCCGATCACTGTCGGCGGCCCACACTCGTTCGTATGAAGTCCCGGAAGGAACTCGCGACCCAAATTCGAACAGGCGTAGCATTAGCGCGTGGCTACGACCTATGACTTCCCGAGTGACCTCCTCGCCGGTCAGGAGGAGCTGCATCAGGTCCGGGCCGAGCTGTCGGCCCTGCTGAAGCGGCTGCCCTGGTCGGTCGAGCCCCTGGACGGGTTCAGCGACACGGGCGGCTGGCGCAAGGTGGAGCGCCCCGCCTCCCCCGGCTGGACACCCGACGAACAGGCCGAGGTGGAGAAGCTCCGGCAGCGCGAGCACGAACTCGCGGTCTTCGTCAGCGGCCACCGTTTCTGGACGGAGGTCACGGCGACGGAGCGCGTGGACCAGCGGATGAGGCTGAAGCACGCCCACGAGGCGCCTCCGGCGAGCGATCAGGCGGACAATGGGTGAGAGAAGCCGCATATCGCCGAAGCAACCGAGAGGCGGCGATCCATCATGGCCGACCACCCGCACGCACTCCTCGTCCGCAAGGGCTACGAGGCCTTCGTCCGCGGTGACATGGACACCCTGCGCTCGCTGATGTCCTCGGACGCCACGCACCACGTGCCCGGCACCCACCCGCTGTCCGGCGACTTCAAGGGCCAGGACGCGATCATCGACATGTACGGGCAGCTCTTCACGCGGACGAACGGCACCCTGCGCATCGACCTGCGTACGGTCCTCGTCGACGGCCGGGGCCACGCGGTCTCGCTCCACCACCTCACGGCCGATCGCGACGGCAAGCACATCGACGAAACCGGAGGCATCGTCTTCCGCATCCTCGGCGAGAGGATCACGGACCTGGACGAGTGTGTGGAGGACATCGACAGGGCGAACGAGTTCTGGTCCTGACCCCGCCCGACTGCGGCAACTACCGGTTCCGCAGCGCCCGTTGGGCCACCAGCAGGGCCGCCACGGCTCCTACGGCACCGGCGGCCCGAAAGCCGTGCGTCGAACGCCAGGACAGCACCGACCACCGCGACTGGGCGGACAGCACCGACCCCGTGCTCAGCCACGAACCGGCCGAGACCAGGGACAGGGCCGAGCCGATCGAACCGACCGACAGCGCGCTCCCGATCGACCCGACGGACAGGCTCGACCCGACGGACCCGATGGACAGCACCGATCCCACCGAGCCGATCGACAGCACCGAGTCCTTCGACCACAGGGACAGCACGGAGCCCGAGGATGCGGTGCCTGGTTGCGTCATGGGGCCATCCTGCCCACCGCCCGCATCCGCTACAACTCGTCCCGCCACCACGGCACTCCGGGATATCCGGCCCGGATGGCCCTGGCCTTCGTGAGGATCCTGTCGTCGAGGGCGCAGACGAGGGCGCGCAGTTCGCGTGCGCTCTTCTTGGGCAGGGCGTGCAGGACGGCTTCGAGATGATCGCGGAAGTAGCCCGGGTCGCAACACCCGGGAATGCCACACCGGTTCGCGCTCACCGGGTCCGCGATCAGCCTCATCGGACCGTCGGCAAGAGCCTTCCAGTGCCAGAACGCCTCCGCCGTGGCCTCGGGCAGAAAGCGGGCGTGTTCGAGCCGCCGCAGATCGGCCGCGCAGGAGGCGGACAGCCGGTCGATGGCCGGGTACCGGAAGCGGCTCAGGTGACGTACGGGGTGTTCGCCGCGCAGGGCGGACGGGCGCCTACGCGGCATTGCCCTTTCGGTTGTCGGTCATGGGGTGCAAGGTACTGAACCCCGCATCGGGCGGCCACCGTGTTTTCGGACCCGGGCAACAGGAAGAGGCCCCCGGGGATCCCCCCGAAAGGCCTCTGACCTGCAACTGATCCTGGTGGGCGCGGACGGTTTCGAACCGCCGACATTCGCCTTGTAAGGGCGACGCTCTACCCCTGAGCTACGCGCCCAGGACGAGTCGACAGCCTACATGGCCAGGCGGCCTGTCCTGAAACCCGTATCCGTGCGGAGGGGTGCCCGGGGGTTTACCCCACCCCGGGTCCGGGAGTGCGCCGGATGCCGTCGCGGGGCGGGGCTCTCTACGGTCGAGGGGAGCCGTAGGAGTCGCTGGGACTCCGCGTCCGTCCAGGGGGAACATCATCGTGAACCGAACCGGCACCCGTACCCGCACTGCCCGCGCCCTCACCGCCGGCACCGCCGTCGCCCTGCTGCTTCTCGGCGCCACCGCCTGCGGTACCGCCTCCGCCGGGGACGACAAGCATCCCGATCACCGCACCTTCGCGCTGTCCGGCCGTAGCCTCACGATCGTGTCCGACGACTCCGCGCTGGAGATCGTCGCGGCGGCGTCGAACCCGACGGGGAAGGTCGAGGTCACCCGGTGGTGGCAGGGGAAGGTGGCGATCGGATCGGATCCCAAAGCGACCTGGGCCATGAAAGGCGACCGGCTGGAGTTGCGGCTGAAGTGTTCCGGGGTGATCGCCGACTGCTCGTCCAAGCATCTGATCGAGGTGCCGCGCGGGGTCGCCGTGACGGTGGAGGACGGGGACGGGAGTGTGCGGGCGCGCGGGTTCGCGGACGCGCTGAGTGTGCGGACGCACGACGGGTCCGTGCACGTGACCGACTCCACCGGGCCGATGACGCTGCGCAGCGGGGACGGTTCCGTGCGCGCCGAGGTGACGTCCCGGGAGGTGCACGCGCAGACCGGTGACGGGTCCGTGCACCTCGAACTCGGCGCCGTACCGGACCTGGTGGACTCCCGCAGCGGCGACGGGTCGGTGACGGTCACGCTGCCCAAGGGCGGCGGCACGAAGTACCGCGTGACCACCAAGACCGGGGACGGATCGGTGGATGTGTCGGTGCCCCAGGACTCGACGAGCTCGCATGTGGTGACCGCCCACACGGGCGATGGGAAAGTCACGGTGCGGAACGCGAACTGACCGGCCCGTGTGTTCGTCCTTCACCGGTGGGAGAATGACAACGGTCAGAACCTGTCGGACGGAAGACAGCACGGGAGAGGGATGTGACGGCGACACCTGCGCAGCCGTATTCGCCGCTCACACGGTCCCGGCGCGGTTCAGCCGCCCGTGCCGCTCTCGACAGCCTCACGCTGATGAGTCTGCCGCTGCTCGCCGCGCTCGCGCTGCCCGCCGCGTTCGCGGGCGGTGGCACCCGGCGCTGGTTCGGCGGGCGGGCGGAGAGCCAGCGGGCCGAGGCGCAGGCGGCGAAGGACGCCGCCGCCGCCGCGTTCTACGAGCTGGACACCGCCCAGCGGGATCTGCGGATCTCGATAGACACCATCACCGCGGTCGACGACTCGCCGGCCGCGCGGCGCGCGGTGACCGACTTCGAGGCGCTGGGGCGGCGCATCGACGAGGCGAGCGGCCGGTACATCAACGCCGTCGACGCGCACGACCTCGACCGGGACGACCTGGAGGCCGCCGCCGCGAACCGCGCCCGCAGCGAACTGACCGCCGCCAAGGACCAGTTGGGCCAGGTCAAGCAGGAACTGGACCGGTTCGAGAGCGGCCTGGGACCACTGCTCGGCAAGGCGGAGACCCAGTTGGCCCGGCTCGCGCCGGCCGTGGAGCGGGCCCGGCAGGCGCTGCTGGCCGCCAGCAACGCGCTGGACGCCGTACGGGCATCGGGGCTGCGCGCCGACGATCTCGCCGCCCGGCTGGCCGCGCTCGGGCCGGAGCTGACGAAGCTGAACCAGGGCGCCGGGCAGCACGGTGTGCCGCGCACGCTGGAGCGGGCGGCGCAGGTCGCGCGGGAGGCGGAGGCCATCGGGGCCGAGGCCGGGCGGCTGCCCGAGCGGGCCGCCGAGATCGACCACCGGCTCGTCTCGCTGCGCACCCGCGCCCAGGCGCTCACCACCCGGGCCGGCCAGGTCGACCCGGTCCTGAGCGAGCTGCGGCGGCGCTTCTCGGCCGCCTGCTGGCAGGACCTCCAGCAGGTCCCGGACCAGGCGACGGAGAACGTACGGCAGGCGGAGCTGAAGCTGAAGGAGGCGCGGGCCGCGCGGGACGCGCAGCGCTGGCCGGACGCCACCTCACTGCTGTCGACGGTCCGGGCGCTGCTGAACACCACCGACGAGGCCGTCTCGGCGGCCGGTGACCGGCTGCGCCGGCTGAACGCCGTACAGAAGGACCCGCAGCAGGAGATCGACCGCACCCGCTTCGCGATCCGCGACGCCCAGCGCCTCGCGATGACCGGCCGGACGACCCCCGATCCCCGGCACGCCCGGCCGCTCGACGACGCCGTCGCCCGCCTGGACCGCGCGGTCGCCACGCTGGAGGGCCGCCACCCCGACTACTGGCACTTCCTGACCGAGACGGAGGCCGTACGGCAGTCCGTGGCGCGGGTGGTCGGCCAGATCCGCGAGGAGCGGGGAACCGGACACTGAGCCCGGCTCCCCATCCGGATCAGGTGCGGTAGGCGTAGTAGTACGCGTTCGGGTAGGACGCGATGAGACTCGACAGCGACCTGCGCAAGGTGTTGTTCGAGTGGTATGTCACGTACGGAACGCCGTTGGCCTTGTATGTGACGATCATCGTGTGGTCCTTGGCGCCGTCCCGGTCGAAGTCGACCTGGATGACGTCGCCGACCTCCGCCTGGTAGACGTTGGCGAGCGGGGTGGTCCGCTTGGAGTTCTGCGCGAACCAGGACCACTCGTTGACGCCGACGAACGAGTCGGACTGGATGTCGGCGGTGCCGAACCACTTCGTGTAGTCGTACACATAGCCCGGGACGTGCTTCCAGCCGCCGGCCTTGAGGGACTGGCTGACGAAGTTGGTGCAGTCGCCGCCGTCCGCGTGGCCGTTGAAGTTCGGGTAGTCCGTGTTGTAGACGTTCCAGTACTTCTCGGCGTAGGCCGCCATCGCCTTGTAGTCGTACGTCGTGCTCGTCTTCGGCACGGCCACCGGGTTGCGGGTGGTCGCCGCGCGCGGGGCGTCCGGCGTGGTGTTGCCGTCGTCGGCCGGCGCGGGCGCCTTGACCGCGGGCTTGGAGAGCGTGTTGACGGCGAGGCCGCCCTCGTCGGTGTCCTCGATCTTCGACAGTTGCCAGGTGCCCTGTCGGTCTGCCTTGAAGGTCAGCTCGTGGTGGGCCTGGAAGTCGGTGGTCTTCGGCGCGTCGCCGGTGACCTTCGCGTACGTCAGCGTGGTCGTCTCGGTGACGTCGGCCTTGGCGGTGCGGCCGGTGACCCGGGTCGCGTCGAGCGTGACCTTGGTGGTGCCCGCGCGGTACGTCTCACCGACCTTGGCGAGGCTGTTCTGACGGCCCCGCAACTGGGTCAGCGCGGAACTCTCGTCGCGCGACTGGGTGTTGGAGAGACGGACGTCGCCGGAGAAGCGGGACGTGCTCTGCTTCGTGGTGGCCCCGTGGACCAGCGCCTGGGTGCGGTCGGTGAAGACCGCGTCCGCCAGCTTCTGGAAGGTCGCCTTGGTCGAGGCGTCCACGGTCGGATCGTTCACAACAGCCGCGCCCGCGCTCCAGTTGGGCACGAGGGCGACGCCGGCGACGACCGAGGCGGCCGCCGCCGAGACTATGGCCGTACGACTCCGCCTACGGCTCAGCTTTCTGGATTTCAATGGTGTTCCCCTCTACGCCGGTACGCCTACCGGGAGAAGGCATCTTCGCACGCCATGTGTGGCTCCTGTGAAGGGGGTTGGACCTGAGAAGTCCACCGGTCCGAGAGGTCATTTGACGACCGTGGACCAGTCCGGCGACTGGGCCGGGTCCAGGCTGCGCAGTTGCTGCAGGGTCTGCGGCGACTGCACGTCCATCCAGTCCGACAACTCCTTGAAGGACACGCACTTCACGCCCTTCTTGGTGCAGATCTTCGGGATGATCTGGTCGATGGCCTTCATGTAGATGCTGCCGTTCCAGTCCTCGAAGTGGTTGCCGATGAACAGGGGCGCCCGGCTGCCGTAGTAGACGCGGTTGAAGCCGGCCATGTACGAGTCGACGGTCTTCTTCTCCCAGTCGGCGAACTTCGAGGAGTCGCCCTGGGTCGCGCCGCCGGACTGGTTGTAGAGGAAGTTGAAGTCCATCGACAGGGCCTGGATGTTGTTCCCGTACGGGAGCAGTTCGAGCGGGAAGTCCCAGAGGCCGTCCTTCTTGGTGGGCCATATCTGGAAGTCGCCCGGGGAGCTGGCGTCGTAGCGCCAGCCGTAACCCTTCAGCGCCTTCAGGAGGTTGGGCTGACCCTCAAGACACGGGGCGCGGCCGCCGACGACCTCCTTCTTGAAGTCGAAGGGCAGGGCCGGGATGTCGGTGTAGCCGGTGTTGGTCTTCCAGTTCTCGACGAAGGAGAAGAACTGGTCGATCTCGCTCTTCCACTGCGCGACGCTCCAGTCACCGCCGCCCTTGGCCTCGCAGAAGTGGCCGTTGAAGTGGGTGCCGATGTCGTTGCCCTGCTCGTAGGCCAGGCGGAGTTGCTCCAGGGTGTCGCGGATGTGCTGGTCGGTGGGGAAGTCGATGGCGGCGGAGCCCACCGCGTGCATGGGCGGGTGGTAGAGGTTCCTCTTGCTCTTGGGCAGCAGATAGATGCCCGTGAGGAAGAAGGTCATATGGGCGTTGTACTTCTCGGCCATCTCCCGGTAGTGCGAGAAGAGTTTGTCGTCGCCCTGGAGCGCGCCGTCCCAGGAGAAGACGACGAACTGGGGAGGCTTCTCACCGGGCTTGAGCGGTACGGCCTTCAACTGGTCCTTCTGCGGCCCCGTGTACGAGGTGGAGCCGTCCCCCAGCACCTTCGTCTTGCCGTCCCACGCGGGTTCCTTGGACGACTTGGGCGTGGCGTTCCTGCCGGCCGACGCGGTCGGTGTCGTGTTGTCCCGGTTCAACGCCAGATACCCGGTCACCAGCGAGGCGACGACGAGGAACACCGCGAGGGTGAGGAAACCCGTCTTCGGGTTACGGCGAGATTCACGGGCTCGGCGGCGGCGGCCGGACGGTGCCTTCGTCCGAGGCTTCATGGGCGGCTCATTCTGCGAGGAGGTGGCGGGTTCGCTGCGGTGGTCAGCCGAGCGTGGTCATGGCTCTCGACCAGATGCCGTAGGGGACGTCGGTGACTGGCGTGCCGGAGATTCCTTTCAGCGGCAGGGGTTCGAGACTCTTGGTCAGATCGATGCGGTAGACGACGACGGCGGTCGACACGGACTTGGCCGTGCCGACATACCAGGCGGCGGTGTCGTTTTGCGTGGTGCCGCCCTTGCCCGCCACGTCGGCGCCGGCCTTGGCGTCGTCGGGGTGCGCGTCGGCGAAGGAGTCCGTCAGCGCCTCCGTCACCTCACGGGCGGTGGTCCTGCTCACCGCCCGGTTCGGTTCCGGCCGCTTCAGCGCCACTTTGGCGCCGTTGCGGGTGATACGGAGGACCGAGTACGGCTCGGTGTGGACGCCCCCGGCGTCGAACGTGCCGTACGCGCTCGCCATCCGCAGCGCGCTGGGTGTGGCGTTGCCGATGGACAGCGCCGGTACCTGCGCCCCGAAACTGGAGGAGAGCAGTCCGGCCGCCTCGGCGGTCTTGCGGACGGTCGTCAGGCCGGTGTCCATACCGAGCTGCATGAACGGCGTGTTCACGGACTCGGCGAGGGCCTGGCGCAGACTGATCTGCCCGTAGGACTTGTTGCCGTCGTTGTGCGCGGAGACCTTCTTGCCGCTGCGGTCCCAGTACGGCCCCTCCGGCGTGGTGACCGGCACGGCGTCGTCCCCGTCGTACAGCGTGTCCGGGGTGACCTGGGTCGGCGGGCTGCCCCGGGTCTTGGTGACCCCGTGCTCCAGGGCGGCAGCGTAGACGAAGGGCTCGAAGGCCGAACCCGCCGGGACGGTGGTCGCGTTGGAGTCGTTGTATCCCTGCGTACGGTGGTCGGGGCCGCCGTAGACGGCGAGGATCCGGCCGTCGGAGGCGACCGAGGAGGCACCGTAGTGGGCGGTCTTCGCGGTGGCGGCGTCGCTCTTCTGCGCGGCCTTGCGGGCCTTGGTGACGGAGTCCGTCAGCTCGGTCTCGCGGTCGCGGTCGAAGGTCGTGTAGATCTGGTAGCCGCCGAGGTCGAAGTCCTTGTCCGAGATGTGCGCGGTCTTCTTCGCGTACTGGGTGGCCAGCTCGACCAGGTAGTCGCTCTGCTTGCCGGTGTCGTAGGTGATCGACTGCTTGAGCGGCTCGGGGAACGTCTTGTACTTGGCGCGCTCGGCCGGCGAGAGCTTGCCGATCTTCACCATGCGGTCCAGGATCCAGGTCCAACGGGCCACCGCGCGGGCGTGGTTGGCCTTGCTGAGTGTCGGGTCGTAGAGGCCCGCGCCCTTCAGCAGCGAGGCGAGGAAGGCGCCCTCGCTGGCGTTGAGCTGGCTGACGTCCTTGCCGTAGTAGGCCTGGGAGGCGCGCTGGAGGCCGTAGGTGCCGCGGCCGAACCAACTGGTGTTGAGATAGCCCTCGAGGATCTTGTCCTTGCTCATCTTGTTGTCGAGCTTGAGGGAGATCATCGCCTCGGTGAACTTGCGGCTCACCGTCTGGTTCTGGGTCAGGTAGACGTTCTTGACGTACTGCTGGGTGATCGTGGAACCACCCTCGGTGTCGCCCTCGCCGACCGTGCGGTACAGCGCGCGGGCGATGCCCTTCATGGAGATACCGGGGTCGCTGTAGAAGCTCTCGTTCTCCGCGGCGAGCACCGCCCAGCGGACGTCGGTCGGGATGTCCTTCAGCGGCATCGCCTGCCGCTGCACCCAGCCGGTGCGGGCCATGGGTGTCCCGTCCGACCAGAAGTACACGTTGTCCTGCTGGGTGGCGTACGTGTTGAGGTCCGAGGGGATGTCGGTGGTCGCGTACGCGACGACCAGGAAGAGTCCGCTGAGCCCGATGGAGGCGAGCACTCCGCCCACCCACTGCCGCCAGGAGGGTATCCAGCGGCGCCAGTCGGTACGGCCGGGGCGCGGGTACTGCGGGCGCATCCTGCGGACGTACGGAGTGAGGAAGGTCACCAGCGGGGCGAGGCGGGCGGCGACGGGGGCGAGGCGGGTGCGGAGGGAGGGACTGGGGGCCTTGCGTCCCCGGTGCCGTACCGGTTTCGCCTCCCCCTCGGGTATCTCCGACGCCTCGGGTATCTCCAGATCGGACACCCGCAGTTGCATGGTCTCGTCCGGCCGGAACCCGGCGGGGAGCTTCAACTGCATGGTCTCGTCAGGTCGTTGAGGCTTCTCCCCCTCCCCCTCGTGGGTCACGACGCGTCTCCCTCTTACACCGTTGCCGTCGACGCGGCTGCAAATTCCGGTTCCCCCCGGCCTCACAGGTCACGCGGCCAGCTCAAATTACCAGTGGTCTTCGCAAGTTCTCCATATAAGAAAACGACAGAACAGGACACAGCCGAAACCTTCATGAAAAAACAAGGTGCCGTACTCATGTGGGGACGACGTTAGCCTGAGCCCATGCCTCGCTATGAGTACCGCTGCCGCACCTGCGGAGACACCTTCGAGCTCAGCCGTCCCATGGCGGAGTCCGCCGCCCCGGCGTCCTGCCCCTCGGGACACGACGACACCGTGAAGCTCCTGTCGACGGTGGCCGTCGGCGGCACGACCGCGCCCGCGCCTCAAGCAGGTGGAGGCGGCGGGGGCGGCTGCTGTGGTGGAGGGTGCTGCGGCTAGGCGGGTCGGTGCGTTTTCTGGCTGCGGGTCCGTGGGGGCTGAGCGCGCCCACGCGGCGGTAGCCGCATGCCGGACGCGCCCCGCACCCCTAGGGGGTCGCCGCGCGAGCTGCCGTCAAGAATTCCCGCAGGACGCGCTCCCCTGCCAGCACTCCCCGCTCGGGCAAGGCCGTGACGTGCGGCGCCGTCCAGGCCGCTTCGGCCAGCTCGCCGTGGCCCGGGCGCCAGCCCGTGTCCGCGGCGAGCAGCAGGTCGGCGTCGAGCAGGGAGTCACCGGCGGCGAGGGTCAGCTCGGCGCCGGTGCGGCGGGCCACTTCACGCATGGCCGCGCTCTTGGTGAGCGGTTTCGGCACCGCGTAGATCTTGCGGCCCTGCAACGACACCGTCCAGCCGCGGTTCTCCGCCCACACCGCCAGCTCCTTCACCCACTCCTCGGGCAGCAGCTCGCGCTCGACGACGAGGTAGACGAAGAGGTCCTCGGCGACGCGGTGCTTGCGCACCCAGGCCGGGTCGGCACAGGCCGCGAGATACTCCCGCACCTCCTCCAGCGGCGCGCACTCGGCGGCCAGCCTCGCCTGCACCCCGGCGTGCCAGGCCTCGTCGGTGACACCGTCCACCAGCAGATGCCCGCCGTTGGCGCAGATCGCGTACTTCGACTCGGGTCCCGGCAGGCTGATGCGCTGGTACTGCTTGCGGGTGCGGGTGGTCGTCGGCACGAACACGGCCGCGTCGCCGAGTTCGGTGAGCAGTCCGGCCGCCGTCTCCGTCATGAAGGACAGCGGCCTGCTCTCGTGCACCTCCACACAGAGCAGCCGGGGCGCCCGCGCGTCCGGCATGGTCAGCGCGAGGGCGGCCGAGGAGTAGATGAGCGTACGGTCGAGGTCGCTCGCGACGAGTACCGGCATCAGACCGACACCGCCCTGCCATCGGCACCGGTCGCGCCCCGGGTGTACTTGGGGTGGATCAACCCCACGCAGGTGTACGGCAGTTCGTCGACCTCCTCGACGGGCACGCCTCTCTGGTCGGCGAGCAGCCGGACATGGTCGAGGTCGGCACCGGCACCGGCCCGCGCGAGGATCTTCCAGGGCACCCGGCGCAGCAGCACCCGGGTGGTCTCGCCGACGCCGGGCTTGACGAGGTTCACGTCGTGGATGCCGTACTCCTCACTGATCCGCTCAACCGCCGCCCAGCCCTCCCAGGTTGGGCGGCGGTCGGTGTCGAGCAGTTTCTTCGCGCGGGCGAGTGCCTCCGGGGCGGCCTCCGGGAAGCGGGCCTCGACGGCGTCCAGGAAATCCACCGAGACATCCGCGCCGGCGAGTTCGCGGTAGAACTTGGCGCCGTGGAAGTCGTGCGGGCCGACCAGGTCCGCGCGCAGCACCGTGCGCGAAATGAGCCCCGACACGGTGGAGTTGAGACAGGCGGAGGGGATGAGGAAGTCCTCCCGGGTGCCGTACGTCCGCACGCACGAGCCGGGGTCGGCGAGCACCGCGATCTCCGGGTCGAAGCCGGTGATGCCGTCGGACTCCTCGAACTCCTCGATCGCGTCGGCGAGTTCGCGGGTGATGGCGCCCTTTCCGGTCCAGCCGTCGACGAAGACGACATCCCGGGGGTCGTGGTGGGCGGCCAGCCAGCGCAGCGCGTTCACGTCGATGCCGCGGCCCCGCACGATCGACACGGCGTAGTGCGGCAGGTCGAGCCCGTGCCGGAACTTCGCCCAGCGGCGCATGAGGACGCCGACCGGGGTACCCGCGCGGGCCAACGAGACCAGCACCGGGCGGGGGGACCGCTCGGCGAGCACGAGTTCCGTCACCGCGCCGACCGCCTGCGCGATCCGGGTCGCCGACGTCCTGAGC
This sequence comes from Streptomyces sp. NPDC005492, assembly GCF_040605995.1. Classification (NCBI taxonomy): domain Bacteria; kingdom Bacillati; phylum Actinomycetota; class Actinomycetes; order Kitasatosporales; family Streptomycetaceae; genus Streptomyces; species Streptomyces sp. NPDC005492. Next base: position 103,170 of record NZ_JBEXDX010000005.1, on the reverse strand, counting down.
GCCTCGTGGAACAGCTCCTGGTACCGCTCGCTCGGCTGGTACTCCACCGGCAGCGACTCCGCGTAGTGCGCCCCACCGCTCTGGATGGCCTCCTCGCGCTCCTCGGTCGGCGCCTCCAGCGTCACGTCCGAGAGATCCTGGAGCAGCCAGCCGACCTCTTCGGGCGCGTACGAGGAGAAGGCGGGGCCGCGGAGGGGCTCGGGCAGCATGGGGGGCCTTTCAGGGACGTACGAGGGGACGACCGCGAGCAGTACGTACGGGGTGTGGGCGGCCAACTGGCTGAGCAGGCCGTGCAGTTCGGGGGTGTCTGCGCGGGAGTCGACGACCGCGACCACCGCGTCGAAGCCGGCCCCCGCGATGTTGTAGGCGTAGCGGTCGCCCGGGCCGTCGGCGGGGGTGTCGTGGGCGGGGAAGGTGAGGCGGGTGCGGATCGCGTAGCCGGGGTCGTCGACCGCGAGGACGGGTGAGCGGGTGGTGGTCGAGTAGGTCACGTCGGCGTCGACGACCTGCTCCAGCTCACGGGCGAGTCTGAGCGGGGCGTACATCAGCTCTTCGAAGCCGAGGATGTGCACGCGCTGGGCCTTGGCGGGGAGTGCTTCTGCCAGGCGGGCGGCCATGGCGGGGAGGGCGCGCTCCAGGCGTATTCGGTGCGCGGGGGTGAAGCCGTGGCGGGCGCCGTCGGGGAGGCCGGGGGGCCAGCGGAGGTCTACTCGGCGGGTGGGGACAGTGGGGGCGGCTGTCGAGTGCGGGCCCGCGGGGGCTGGGCGCGCAGTTCCCCGCGCCCCTAGGGGGTTGGAGTTCGGGTCGGTTGCAGAGTTCCGGGCGCTGATGGGTGCCGGGCAGGCCTCATCCCCTAGGGGCGCGGGGAACTGCGCGCCCAGCACCGACGAACCCCTACCCGACGACCCAGCTGCCCTCTCATACCGTGCCACCAACTCCTGCCCCCTCTCCAACACCCCCTCCGGCAACCGCACCGTCCCCGAGGCCGCCGCCACCAGATCCACCCTCGCGCCGATCTCCACCGCGAACTCGTCCAACCGCCCCGCGTCCGCAGCCGACCGCATGTCGACCAGGGCAACGACCACATACCGCTTCCGCGGATAGCGCTCGTGCAGGTCCCGGATGGTGTTCAGCACCGTGTTGCCGGTCGAGAACTCGTCGTCGACCAGGATCAGAGGGCCGGCGGCAGCCAGCAGCGCGGGGTTCTCGGGCAGCAGCAGGTGCGAGGTCGCGTGGGAGTGGGACTCCTCGAAGCCGCCCGCGGGGGCCACGCCGGGGACCGGGCGGCGGGTGGAGTGGAGGTAGGGGGCCACGCCCACGCCGTCCGCGACCGAGTGGCCGAGGCCCGTCGCCGTCTCCGCGTAGCCGAGGACGACCGCCGCGCCGGCCTCCTTCGCGCCCAGGAGATCCCGTACCCGGCGGCCCAGGGTGAAGCCATGGCCGTAGACGACCGACGGGGACTGGGGGACGTGCTTGCCGAGCACGTTCGAAACGAGGAGGTGGGCCCGTTTGGGGTTGCGGCGGAGGGCCAGGCCCAGGAGGTCGGTCAGTTCGGGGTCGCCGACCAGCTCGACACCGAGCCGCTCCGCGACCCAACTGCCGGACCAGACCTCGTCGTTCACTGCCTTGTTCATACGTCCCTTGCGATTCAGCCGGGGATTCCGGCGGCGAGCAGCTCCACGAAGCCGACGTCCTCGCGTGCGACCCCGAAGATCTCGGCGCGCAGCATGGTCCGCTCGGCCCAGGCGCGGTGCGGCTTCACCTCGTTCATCTTGTTCGTGTACGCCGAGCGCAGCACGCCCCCGCCGCCGCGCTCCGGGCGCAGGATGTCCTGCGCGTCGCAGAACTCCTCGTGGCTGACCACGGACAGCGCGTGCACGGGCAGCACGTGTGTGGGGTGGATGCAGGTCTTGCCCATCAGCCCGTTGGCCTGGTCGAGGGCGATCTCGCGCAGCAGCCCGTCCATGGCGTGCTCGATCAGCGCCTCGCGCAGCTCCTCGGCCTTTCCCTCCAGGAACGGGCTGCGGCGCAACTGCGGCTTGAACATCCGCTCCTGGACGCGGAAGTACTCCCACACCGGGCCGGTCACCGTGAAGCCGGTGCCGTCGGCGCGGCCCAGCATGTTCACCACGTCGGCGATCACGTTGGCGACGATCTGGACGTCGTAGGCCGTCATGTCGGGGGCCCGGCGCAGGCCGTAGGACGAGCAGAAGTCCGTCACACCGAGGCGTAGCGCCAGGACCCGGTCGCGGTACTTGTCGACCGCGCGGGAGATTCCCTCCAGGGTCTCCACCCGGGACTCGCGGTAGAGCAGCTCGGGCGACTCCAGGACCGGCATGCCGAACAGCCGGCGGCCACTGGCCGCCTCGGCGGCGGACAGCGCCTCCAGGAAGGGCATGCCGCGCTCCTCGGTGAACTTCGGCATCACGAATCCGGAGAGGAGCCGGACGGCGGGGCCCATACGGCGCACGAGGTCGGGGATCTGCTCGGGCACCCGGACCCTGATGAACAGCAGGGGGAGGTCGGCCTCGGGGCGGGCGGCCAGCTCGGTGAACTGGCGGACCAGGTTCTCCTCGGCGGCCGGCACGTCCTCGTCGCCGATCGAGTCCTCCAGGCACAGCACCATCGACACCACACCGCGCGCCGCCAGCTTCACGATGTCGTCGGCGAGGCGGGGGCGGGTGGCCGGGCTGTAGAGCGTGGCGCCCAGGGCCGCGGCGAGCAGCCGGGCCGGGGAGTCCGCCTCGAACTCGCACGGCTCCTGGAAGAAGAGACGCTGCCGTACCTCAGGGGCAATGTGCCCGAAATGACGCATAAAGCTCCCCCGTGGTGACGATGTGACCCGTGTGTGTTCTCTACGGGTGGCCGGTAATAGTACGTACAAACCCATGTCAAGCGTTCCCGCCGGGCATGAACTTCAGGTAACTCGGCCGTGTCCGTGTCCGCACCCCCACGTTGTCGTGACCAGGACCGAGAGGGCAGGATGACCGCATGACGCACGCCATGCTGAAGGGGTCGAACGTCCCGCTGGAGGCCACCACGGTACGTGCCGTGCTGCGCTGGACGCCCGGGCAGGGGGTCCCGGACGTGGATGCCTCGGCGCTGCTCCTCGGCCCCGCCGGTCAGGTGCGTTCCGACGAGGACTTCGTCTTCTACAACCAGCCCCGGCACCCCTCCGGGAAGGTCTGGTGGCTCGGCAAGAAGCGTGTCGCGGAGGGCCCCACCGACACGATCCAGACAGATCTCGCCGGTGTCGAGTCCGAAGTCGGCCGGATTCTCGTGGTCGCTTCGGCGGAGGACGTCACCTTCGACCACGTACCGGGCCTGCGCATCCTGCTGTACGACGCGGCCGTCGCCGAGGGTGAGCCGCTGCTGTATTTCGACATCAAGCCGGAGACCGGCGAGGAGACCGCGCTGATCTGCGGCGAGCTGTACCGCCGCGGCGAGGGCTGGAAGTTCCGGGCGCTCGGCGAGGGCTACTCGAACGGGCTGCGCGGGCTGGCCATGGACTTCGGCATCACGGTGGACGAGTCGGAGACCGGGGCCCCCTCGGTCCCCTCCGCGGTCCCCTCCGGCCCCTCCGCTCCCGAGACCTCCCAGCCGCTGCCGCCCGAGCAGCCGACCGCGGTGCCCGCGCAGTCCGCGTACGGGTATCCCCAGGAGCCGGCGACCCAGCCCGCGTACGGCTATCCGCAGCCGTCCCCGGCCGGCACCTACGGGTATCCGCAGCCGGTACCGGTGGCGACCGCGCCGGATCCGGACTTCCGGATGCCGCCGCAGGGGCCGCAGTTCATCTGACGGCGGCGGGGATACGGCTCACTGCTCGACCTTCGTCTTGTAGCCCCGGCCCCACTGCAGTCCCCAGCCGTACAACCGGTCCAGCTCGGCCTGGAAGCCGTAGACGAACTTCACCTCGCGGCGGACCACGAGCTCGCCCTTGACGTTCTCGATCATCACGACCGCGCAGGAGCGGGCCTGCGGGTGGCGTTCGTCGAGGCCTATCTCGATGCGGGGGCCGTTGCTCGGGTAAAGGGTGACGATCGCGTGGGTGCGGTCGAAGGCCGGGGTCTGGTCGTAGATGTAGACGAAGACCAGCAGCCGCTTGATCTGCTCGCGGTGGTCGAGGTTGACGTACATCGTCTCGCCGGACGCGGACCCGAAGCGGTCGTCGCCGCTGAGCTTCACGTACGGCGGTGAGTTGACGTCCCCGAGGAGGCCGCCGAGGGGCTGTACGACGCCCTTGGTGCCGTCCATCAGCTCGTACAGGCAGCCGAGGTCGAGGTCGACGTTGACCATGCTCTGGCTGTGGCCCATGACCTCGGGCGGTTTCAGCGCCTTGAAGGGGTGGCGCAGCAGGCTGTCCCGCTGGGTGCCGCCGATGTCCGAGGTGCGCATCCGCCAGGTGAGGTTGACCCGGAGGTTGCCGGTGGCCGCGCCCTGCTTGGTGAGCGAGACCTGGTGGTGCCGCTTGGTCAGTTCTATCGCGTTGCTGGCCGCACTGCCCGAGTCGAAGTCGGTCTCGCGCCGCCAGATCCCGTCGAAGAAGCCCATTCCCGCCCCCACGTCCACATTCCGCTGCCCCGCATGACAACACCGTCGGGGCGGCCGGGCAGAGGACATGTCCTCGACGGCCGCCCCGAACAGAGCGTTCCCTTACCAGGGAGCTTGTCACACCCCGGACGAGACCTCAGTCTTCTCGTCCGAGCCTGCTTTTCCCTCGGCTTCCGCGAGGGCGCGGTTGCGGCGGACCGAGGACCAGAAGGACCAGCCGATCAGGACGACGCCGACCAGGCCGGTGATGACCTCGTTGATCTGGTACTGGATGGTCACCATGAGGATCACGGCCAGGGCGCCGATGGCGTAGTGCGCGCCGTGCTCCAGGTAGACGTAGTCGTCCAGGGTGCCCTGGCGGACCAGGTACACCGTCAGCGAGCGGACGTACATCGCGCCGATGCCGAGGCCCAGCGCCATGAGCACGATGTCGTTGGTGATCGCGAACGCGCCGATCACGCCGTCGAAGGAGAACGACGCGTCCAGGACCTCCAGGTACAGGAACATGAAGAACGCGGCCTGGCCGGCGAGGACCACCGCCGAGCGCTGCTTGCCGGTGCGCGCGGCCTCTTCCTCCTCCTCGTGCTCCCGCTCCTCCTCTTCTTCGAGCTTGTCCTCGAAGTAGCCGGAGAGGCCGCCGACGATCATGTACGTGATCAGGCCGGAGATACCGGCGATCAGGACCGTCTGTGCCTTGTCCGCGTGAGCGCCGCCGTGCTGGTGGGCGTGGGCCGCGAAGGTGAAGGAGGTGATCAGCAGGACGATCAGCGCGATGCAGACCGACAGCATGTCGACCTTGCCGAGCTTGGCCAGCGGGCGCTCGATCCAGCGCAGCCACTGGATGTCCCGGTCCTCGAAGATGAAGTCCAGGAAGATCATCAGCAGGAACATGCCGCCGAAGGCCGCGATCGCCGGGTGGGCGTCGGTGACCAACTGCTGGTAGTGGTCCTTGTTGTTGAGCGCGAGGTCGACCGCGTCGATCGGACCGATCTTGGCGGTGACGGCGACGATGACGACGGGGAACACCAGCCGCATACCGAAGACCGCGATCAGCACGCCCACGGTGAGGAAGATCTTCTGCCAGAAGGCGGACATCTTCTTCAGGATCCCGGCGTTGACCACCGCGTTGTCGAAGGACAGCGAGATCTCCAGGACGGCCAGGATCGCCACGATTCCGAAGGCTTCCCACCCCCCGTAGAACGCCGCTGCGACCAGGCCGAGCGCGGTGACCGCGAACGACCAGCCGAAGGTTTTCAGAAGCACTGGCTACCCAATCGTGTGTTGGGGGTCCCCCCAGACGGAGTCTGGGGGAGGGTCTCCCCCGCGCCGTACTCGGCTTTACTTAAAATTTGACTTCGAGCACAGAGTGTAGAGGGAGACTCCCTCGGCCGGGACAGCCGGTCGGGACCAGGGCTCTTTACGAGACGTTGACCCCGAAGTCCATCGCGATGCCCCGCAGTCCCGACGCGTACCCCTGGCCGACCGCTCGGAACTTCCACTCGCCCTGGTAGCGGTACAACTCGCCGAAGATCATGGCCGTTTCGGTGGAGGCGTCCTCGGAGAGGTCGTAGCGGGCGAGCTCCTGGCCGTCCGCCTGGTTGACGACGCGGATGAAGGCGTTGCTGACCTGGCCGAAGGCCTGGCCGCGTTCCTCGGCCATGTGGATGGAGACCGGGAAGATGATCTTGTCGCAGGTGGCCGGCACCTTCGGCAGGTCGACCAGGATCGACTCGTCGTCGCCCTCGCCCTCACCGGTGAGGTTGTCGCCGGTGTGCTCCACCGAGCCGTCCGGGCTCTTGAGCTGGTTGTAGAAGATGAACCACTCGTCCCCGAGCACCCGACCGCCGCCGCACAGCAGCGCGCTGGCGTCCAGGTCGAAGTCGGCGCCGGTGGTGGAGCGTGCGTCCCAGCCGAGCCCGATGAGTACGTTCGTGAGGTTGGGTGCGGCCTTGGACAGGGAGACATTGCCCCCCTTGGCGAGCGTGACGCCCATAGTGCTGGTCCTCCCCGAGGTGATCCCTATTGGGTTGTCCTGCACGCCCGGCGCCGCACGCAAACCGTGCGGCGCCGGGCGGTGATGCCTTTGGACGTCGTACGTCAGACGTTGACGCCGAAGTCCTGGGCGATGCCGCGCAGGCCCGAGGCGTAGCCCTGGCCGATGGCGCGGAACTTCCACTCCGCGCCGTTGCGGTACAGCTCGCCGAAGACCATGGCGGTCTCGGTCGAGGCGTCCTCGGAGAGGTCGTAGCGGGCGATCTCGGCGCCGCCGGCCTGGTTCACCACGCGGATGAACGCGTTGCGGACCTGGCCGAAGGACTGCTGGCGGTTCTCGGCGTCGTAGATCGAGACCGGGAAGGTGATCTTGTCCACGTCGGCCGGGACCGCCGCCAGGTTCACCTTGATCGCCTCGTCGTCGCCCTCGCCCTCACCGGTGGTGTTGTCACCGGTGTGCTCGACGGAGCCGTCGGGGCTCTTGAGGTTGTTGAAGAAGACGAAGTTGGCGTCGCTGGCGACCTTGCCCGCGCTGTTCAGCAGCAGTGCGCTGGCGTCGAGGTCGAAGTCGGTACCGGTGGTGGTGCGGACGTCCCACCCCAGACCGACGATGACCGCGGTCAGGCCCGGGGCCTCCTTGGTCAGTGAAACGTTGCCGCCCTTGCTGAGGCTGACTCCCACGAGTCCTCCATTGGTGTCCAGGGGCGGGGATGCCCCGTAGTGCGTGGTATCGGATCAACGTCTCGATCCTAGTGACGGGTTCCCGGCCCTCGCAGGCCCTGGAACCGAACAATCACAGGGTGTCGAGCGCCTTCACGTACTCGCCCAGGTCACGCGCGTCCGGCAGGCCGTTGACGACGGTCCAGCGCACGACGCCCTCCTTGTCGATGATGAAGGTCCCGCGCACGGCGCAACCCTTGTCCTCGTCGAAGACGCCGTAGGCGCGCGAAGTGTTGCCGTGCGGCCAGAAGTCGGAGAGCAGCGGGTACTCCAGGCCCTCCTGCTCGGCGAAGACGCGCAGGGTGTGGATGGAGTCGTTGGAGACCGCGAGGAGCTGCGTGTCGCGGTCCGTGAACTGCGGCAGGTTGTCGCGCAGGGAGCACAGTTCACCGGTGCAGACGCCGGTGAAGGCGAAGGGGTAGAAGAGCAGCACCACGTTCTTCTCGCCCCGGAAGTCCGACAGCCTCACGGTGGCGCCGTGGTTGTCCTTGAGCTCGAAATCGGGGGCCTTTTCGCCGACCTGGATCGCCATCTCGTCCTGCATCCCTTCGGTGGGGCTGTTCGGGTGAGAGCACCCTCTGGGACCACCACCCTACGCAGCGATCACCGCATGCGGACGGACGGGCTGGCATGGCCAGCCCGTCCGGGGTTCGACGATCGAGGTACCTCTGCGACTACCTCTTGGACTTGGCGGCCTTGGGCGTCACCAGCCGGCTGCCGCTCCAGTCCTTGCCCACGCTGACGCTCTTGGCCGCGGACAGTCCCGCGGTCGTGGCGGCTTCCGAGATGTCGCTGGGCTCGACGTAGCCGTCACGGCCGGTCTTCGGCGTCAGCAGCAGGATCGAGCCGCCCTCCTCGACGTACGAGATGGCGTCCACCAGTACGTCGGTCAGGTCGCCGTCCTCGTCGCGGAACCACAGCACCACGGCATCGGCGACGTCGTCGTAGTCCTCGTCCACCAGGTCGCTGCCGATGACTTCTTCAATGGCCTCGCGGAGTTCCTGGTCTACGTCGTCGTCGTAGCCGATCTCCTGGACCACCTGCTCGGGCTGGAACCCCAGCCTGACGGCAGGGTTCGTCCGCTCCTCCGCGTGGTCCGCGGTCGCGCTCACGGGTTGCCTCCTGATCATGTCTTGATGAATGTCCAGCCACGCGCGTGCGCGAAGCATTGGCCGTAGTCCACACGGACGGGCCGGATCGCGCAAGTACCCGGCGATTCGGAACGCCGAAACGGTGACGATCCTGGCCGTGTCGTCGCAACTCCAGGCACGCTATCGCGGCCGCCGGTGACGTACACCACAGCGTTCTGCCCGGTTTGCACGTTTGAGAACCCTCCGAGGGTACGCGACTCGAATGACTTTGCTAAACGAGTCTCGGTTACCTCACGGTAGAGATGACGATTGCTCCACCGAGGTACACGATGGGGAACGGCGCAGACCCCGGCCCCAGACAAGCCCAGACAGCCCCCGGGCAGCCCCTCAGCCAGCCCTCTGACAGGTAAGGAACAGCGTGGCTTCCGGATCCGATCGCAATCCGATCATCATTGGCGGCCTTCCGAGTCAGGTTCCTGACTTCGATCCCGAAGAGACCCAGGAGTGGCTCGACTCGCTCGACGCCGCCGTGGACCAGCGCGGCCGTGAGCGGGCCCGCTACCTGATGCTCCGGCTGATCGAGCGGGCCCGCGAGAAGCGCGTGGCCGTGCCCGAGATGCGCAGCACGGACTACGTCAACACCATCGCCACCAAGGACGAGCCGTTCTTCCCCGGCAACGAGGAGATCGAGCGCAAGATCCTGAACGCGACCCGCTGGAACGCCGCCGTGATGGTGTCCAGGGCCCAGCGTCCCGGCATCGGCGTCGGCGGCCACATCGCGACCTTCGCGTCCTCCGCCTCGCTCTACGACGTGGGCTTCAACCACTTCTTCCGCGGCAAGGACCAGGGCGACGGCGGCGACCAGATCTTCTTCCAGGGGCACGCCTCGCCGGGCATCTACGCCCGCGCGTTCCTCCTGGACCGGCTCAGTGAGCAGCAGCTCGACGCGTTCCGCCAGGAGAAGTCGAAGGCGCCGTACGGACTGTCCTCGTACCCGCACCCGCGGTCGATGCCGGACTTCTGGGAGTTCCCGACCGTGTCCATGGGCCTCGGCCCGCTCGGCGCGATCTTCCAGGCGCGGATGAACCGCTACATGGAGGCGCGCGGGATCGCCGACACCTCGAAGTCACACGTGTGGGCGTTCCTCGGCGACGGCGAGATGGACGAGCCGGAGTCGCTCGGCCAACTCTCGATCGCCGCGCGCGAGGGCCTGGACAACCTGACCTTCGTCGTCAACTGCAACCTCCAGCGGCTCGACGGCCCGGTGCGCGGCAACGGCAAGATCATCCAGGAGCTGGAGTCGCAGTTCCGGGGCGCCGGCTGGAACGTCATCAAGCTGGTCTGGGACCGCACCTGGGACCCGCTGCTGGCCCAGGACCGGGACGGTCTGCTGGTCAACCAGCTCAACACCACCCCGGACGGCCAGTTCCAGACGTACGCCACCGAGACCGGCGCGTACATCCGCGAGCACTTCTTCGGGCACGACCAGCGGCTGCGCGCGATGGTCGAGCACATGACCGACGACCAGATCCTGCACCTGGGGCGCGGCGGGCACGACCACAGGAAGGTGTACGCGGCCTTCGCGGCGGCCAAGGCGCACAAGGGCCAGCCGACCGTGGTCCTGGCGCAGACCGTCAAGGGCTGGACCCTGGGCCCCAACTTCGAGGGCCGCAACGCCACGCACCAGATGAAGAAGCTGACGGTCGCCGACCTCAAGGGCTTCCGCGACCGGCTGCACCTGCCGATCACCGACCAGGAGCTGGAGTCCGGCGCGCCGCCGTACTACCACCCGGGCCGGAACTCGGAGGAGATCCAGTACATGCACGACCGGCGCAAGGCGAACGGCGGGTACGTCCCGACGCGCGTCGTGCGGTCGAAGCCGCTCGCGCTGCCCGAGGAAAAGACGTACGCGAGTGTGAAGAAGGGCTCCGGCCAGCAGTCGATCGCCACCACCATGGCGTTCGTACGACTGCTCAAGGACCTCATGCGGGACAAGGAGATCGGCAAGCGGTTCGTGCTGATCGCGCCGGACGAGTACCGCACGTTCGGCATGGACTCGTTCTTCCCGAGCGCGAAGATCTACAACCCGCTCGGCCAGCAGTACGAGTCGGTGGACCGTGAACTGCTGCTCGCGTACAAGGAGTCGCCGACCGGGCAGATGCTGCACGACGGCATCTCGGAGGCGGGCTGCACGGCCTCGCTGATCGCAGCCGGTTCTGCCTACGCGACGCACGGCGAGCCGCTGATCCCGGTCTACGTCTTCTACTCGATGTTCGGTTTCCAGCGCACCGGTGACCAGTTCTGGCAGATGGCCGACCAGTTGGCGCGCGGTTTCGTGCTGGGTGCGACCGCCGGACGTACGACTCTGACCGGTGAGGGTCTGCAACACGCGGACGGGCACTCGCAGCTGCTGGCGTCGACGAACCCGGGCTGTGTCGCCTACGACCCGGCGTACGGGTACGAGATCGCGCACATCGTGCAGGACGGGCTGCGCCGGATGTACGGCCCCGACAGCGAGGACGTCTTCTACTACCTCACCGTCTACAACGAGCCGATCCAGCACCCGGCCGAGCCGGCGGACGTCGACGTGGAGGGCATCCTCAAGGGCGTCCACCGCATCAGCCAGGGTTCGGCGGGCACGGTGCCGGCGCAGATCATGGCGTCCGGTGTGGCGGTGCCGTGGGCGATCGAGGCGCAGCGGATCCTCGCCGAGGACTGGAACGTACGGGCCGACGTCTGGTCGGCGACCTCCTGGAACGAGCTGCGGCGCGAGGCCGTCGAGGTGGAGCGGCACAATCTGCTGCACCCCGAGGAGGAGCAGCAGGTTCCTTATGTCACGCGGAAGTTGAGCGGGGCCGAGGGCCCGTTCGTGGCGGTTTCCGACTGGATGCGGTCGGTTCCGGACCAGATCGCGCGGTGGGTGCCGGGGACGTACCAGTCGCTGGGCGCGGACGGGTTCGGCTTCGCCGACACGCGGGGGGCCGCTCGGCGGTTCTTCCACATCGACGCGGAGTCGATCGTGGTGGCGGTGCTGACGGAGCTGGCGCGGGAGGGGAAGGTCGACCGGTCCGTGCTGAAGCAGGCGATCGACCGGTACCAGTTGCTGGATGTCACGGCCGCGCATCCCGGGGCGGCGGGCGGCGACGCGTAGGAAGTGACCGCGGCGGTCGAAGGGCGGTGGAGCTGTGGCTCCGCCGCCCTTTCCCGTTCCCTACGATGCGGCCATGAAGGAACAGTCGGCGCAGGCCCGTTGGGAGCAGCGCACCCAACGGCCCCTGCTGGCGCTCGCGGTGGCGTTCGCCGTGGCCTATGCCGTGCCGATCGTGGACTCGACCGCAGGGCATTCACTGACGACGGTGTGCACGGCGGTCGAGTGGGTGGTGTGGGGCGCGTTCGCCGCCGACTACCTGATGCGGCTCGCGATGTCCCGGAACCGTCGCCGGTTCGTGCGGACGCACTGGATGGACCTGTGCGCGGTGGTGGTGCCGATACTGCAGCCGCTGCGGCTGCTGCGGATGGTGTCGACGCTGATACTCGTCGGGCGGCGCGCCCGGATGGCCTCGCAGATCCAGCTCACGACGTATGTCGCCGGCGCGGTGGTCGGGCTGCTGATGTTCGGCTCGCTCGCGGTGCTGTCCGTGGAACGGGACTCCCCCAACGGGAACATCCGGACGCTGGGTGACGCCGTCTGGTGGTCCTTCACGACGATGACGACGGTGGGCTACGGCGACCACGCCCCGACCACCGGTCTCGGCCGCATGATCGCCGTCGGCCTCATGCTGTCCGGCATCGCCCTGCTCGGTGTCGTGACCGCGAACATCGCCACCTGGTTCATCGCCCGCTTCGAGAAGGACGACGTGGAGGAACGGCGCCAGACAGAGGCGATCGAGGCACTGACGGAGGAGGTGCGGGCGTTGCGGGCGGAGGTGGCGGCGTTGTCGGAGGCGCCGAGCCTGGTCGGGGGCGCCCCGGAGGAACGTCCGTAGATCAGAAGAACGTCCACATGAACGCCGCCACCGTGTCGATCGCCCCCAGGATCAGCGCGACCAGGGCCGGCAGTGAGCGGGAGCCCGCCCACGTTCGGCCCATGGCCAGCCAGCCGCATATCAGGGCGACCGGGCCGAGGATGATGCCCAGGGTGAAGAAGCCGGCGATCGCGCAGACGAGGCCGATGATGCCGAGCGTCGCGCGATCCGGCCCGGTCCCTGACCTGATGCGGCCACGTGAGCGGGGGTACCTGCGCGTTCCGTTGCCGAAGCCCGTCATCGTCAACTCCCTGGGCGTCCATGCCCGTTCGGCCAGCACTCCTACGACCTTCGGGTACCCCGGTACAGACGAAAAAAGCCTGCCTGCGCGCTGCCCCCCTCCGGCAGCGCGCCGCAGACCACCTCGTCCCCCCTGCCCTGCGGAGGACTTGACTTACTGTGACCTGCGGCGCGTGCCGAGCACCAGGGATCTTTAGCGGAGTCACCCTGATAGGCGAACTCGCCCTGCGTCAGGGTGGGATACACGCCGTCAGATATGGGCCGCTCCCGCGCCCGCCTCCGCGTTCTCGCCACGCTTGGTCAGCAGCGCGACGAACACCGCGACCACCGCGACCCCGGCCGCGACGAGGCAGGCCAGGCTCATGCCGGAGATGAACGTGTCGTGGGCGACCTGCGTGATCTTCGCGGCGATCGCCTCCGGGGTGCCCTTGGCGACCGGAGCGACGCCGACCTGCACAGCCTCGGAGGCCGCGTCCAACTGGGGCCCGGTGAGCTTGGGCAGGCCCGCGTCCGTCCAGTTGCCGGCCAGGTCGCTGTCGACGCGGGACGCCATCACCGCGCCGAGGACGGCCGTACCGAGGCTGCCGCCGATCTGCATCGCGGCCTGCTGGAGACCACCGGCCACACCGGACAGCTCCATGGGCGCGTTGCCCACGATGACCTCGGTGGCGCCGACCATCACCGGGGCGAGGCCGAGGCCCAGCAGGGCGAACCAGATGGACATGACCGCGCTGCCGGTCCTCGCGTCGAGCGTGGACATGCCGTACATGGCGATCGCGGTGGCCGCCATGCCGCCGGCCAGCGGGATACGCGGGCCGAGCTTGGTGATCGCCGCGCCGGCCAGCGGCGAGCCGACGATCATCATTCCGGTGAGCGGGAGGAGGTGCAGACCGGCGTCGATGGGGCTCATACCGTGCACGTTCTGCAGATAGAACGTCACGAAGAACAGGCCGCCCATGAAGGCGATCGCCATCAGCACCATCAGGACCACACCCGCGGACAGTGGCACCGAGCGGAACAGGCCCAGCGGGATGAGGGGTTCGGCGACCCGCTGCTCCCAGAAGGCGAACAGGGCGAAGCCGACGACGGACACGGCGAGGAACGTCCACGTCATGCCGTCGCCCCAGCCCCAGGTCGGCGCCTTGATGAGGGCCCAGACCAGGCAGAACATCGCGCCGGAGAGCAGCGCGATGCCGAGGATGTCGAAGGAGCGCGGCGCATTTTCAGCGCGGTGGTCGCGCAGGATCAGCAGGCCGAGGATCAGCGCGACGGCGCCGACCGGCACGTTGATGAAGAACACCGACTGCCAGTTGACGTGCTCGACAAGGACTCCGCCGAGGATCGGGCCGCCCGCGGTGGAGGCGCCGATGACCATGCCCCACAGGCCGATGGCCATGTTGAGCTTCTCGGCCGGGAAGGTGGCCCGCAGCAGACCGAGCGCGGCCGGCATCAACAGCGCGCCGAACAGCCCCTGGAGCACACGGAAGGTGACGACGAACGCGATGCTGTGGGACAGCCCGATGGCACCGGACGCGAGGGCGAAGCCACTCACGCCGATCAGGAAGGTCTGGCGGTGGCCGAAGCGGTCACCGAGCTTGCCGGCGGTGATGAGGGAGACCGCGAGGGCGAGGAAGTAGCCGTTGGTGATCCACTGGACGTCGGCGAAGCTGGCGCCGAGGTCCTTCTGGATGGCCGGGTTGGCGATGGCCACGATGGTGCCGTCGAGGGCCACCATCATGACCCCGACGGCGACGGTTATGAGGGTGAACCACGGGTGGCCACGCAGCCCCTTGGACGGCGTCGGGGACGGGGTCGCCGGCGCCTTGTCCCCCGGCCCCGTCGCGCTGATGGTGGTCTGACTAGTCATGCGTTCGAGGCTAATGTCAGCCGCTGACAGTTGACAAACAGATTCAGATGTCGGCGACTGTCAACAAGGCGAGGAGAACGGCATGGAGACACTGCGCGAGCGCAAGAAGGCCCGTACGCGGGACGCGCTGCTGCGTGCCGCCCTCGAACTGTTCACGGCCAAGGGCTACGAGCGGACCACCGTCGACGAGATCGCCGAGGCCGTCGGCGTCTCGCAGCGCACCTTCTTCCGCTACTTCGCGAGCAAGGAGGAGGCCACCTTCTTCGTGGCCCGGCTGACCGAGACGCACTTCGTCGACGCGGTCCGCGCCCGCCCGCCGCACGAGGCCCCGCTGGAGGCGCTGCGCCGGGCCGTGCTGGAGAGCTGGGACACCATCAACGAGGCGATCGAACAGGTCGTACCGCTGGAACTGCACATGCGTACCTACCGCGTGATCGAGTCGACGCCCGCGCTGCTCGCGGCGCATCTGCGGCGGTCGATGGAGCTGGAGGCGGAGCTGGCGGACATCGTGGCCCGGCGGGAGGGGCTCGAGGTGGCCGTGGATCCCCGGCCGCGGCTGGTGGTGGCCGTGTTCGGCGGGGTGATGCGGGTGGTGGAGCGGATGTGGATCGCGGGGGACGACCTCAGCATCGAGGCGATGCGGGAGCTGACGGCCGCCTATCTCGACGGGGTGGGACCGGCGCTCGCGGGGAACTGGCGCACGAGCGAGTCGTACTGAGTTCCTCATCACGTACCACTGAAACGTGATCCCAGTCACTCGGTTAACGCGAGACCCTCTCGTTCTCCTAGTGTGTCCTCCCAGTGACTTCCTTCGACTCCTCCCCCACGCTGAACGCCTGGCGCGCGCTGCTCGCGCTGGCCGTGGTGTTCGTGATGCTGACGACCAGCGGCTGGACCGCGGTGCGCAGCCACCCCGGCAAAACGGCACTCCAGGCCTCCCTCTCCGCATGGGAGCACGGACACATCGACGGGCATGAACTTCCCGACCCTGGCGCCTCCGCCGGCCGGCTCGCCCGTTTCTTCACCTCGCTCACCGCACAGCAGCGCACCCGCCTCGCGCACCGCTACCCCCTCGCGGTCGGCAACATGAACGGCGCCCCGGTCTCGCTTCGCTACCGCGCCAACCACATCGCCCTCGACCAGGCCCGCAAGGTCGAGAAGAAGCGCATGCACGACAACCGGCTGACGCCCGTCGGCAAGCAGGAGGCGGGCCGCCTCATGCACCGCTTCGAGGCGCTGATGAGCGGGGACCGCCACATCCTGGCCTTCGACCCCGACGGCTCGGGCCGGATCGCCGAGGTCTTCGGCGACCTGGACACCGCGCAGCGCGTGTCGGTCATCGTCCCCGGCGTCGACACCGACCTGCTCACCTTCCAGAAGACGTACAAGAACTACTCGGCACCGGTCGGCATGGCGCAGAACCTGTACGCGGCCGAGAACACGGCGAAGTCCGCGACGGACACCGGCACGCGGACGGCCGTCATCGCCTGGGCCGACTACACCGCCCCCGGCGGCCTCGGCATCGACTCGGCCACCGCGGGCCGCGCCGAGGCCGGCGCCGTACGGCTGAACGCGCTGGTGCGGGCGCTGCCCGGGACCTCGCAGGTCGCCCTGTTCTGCCACAGCTACGGCTCGGTGGTGTGCGGGGTCGCCGCGCACGAACTGCCGCTGCGGGTGACCGACATCGCGGTGGCCGGCAGCCCCGGAATGCGCGCCTCCAAGGCCTCCCACCTGCACACGCTCGCCCGGGTGTGGGCGATGCGGGACGCCGACGACTGGATCCAGGACGTGCCCTACATGGAGGTCGGCGGCCTCGGCCACGGCGAGGACCCGGTGTCCCACGCCTTCGGCGCACGGGTGCTGGCCGCGAAGGACGCCGAGGGCCACACCGGCTACTTCGCGCCGGGCACGGACAGCCTCAGCAATTTCGCCGACATCGGAGTTGGCGCGTACCGCGCGGTGACCTGCGCCCACCAGGGCGGCACCTGCCGAGAGGGTTTGTCCGGCGCCTTGCCCGCCGGACGCGCGTAGAAACAGCAGGAACTGCGGTCTGCGCGGGGATGGGACGGAGGAGCATGTGCCGCCTACGATGAGCCGCATGGGTGACGTACTGGCCGGATTTCATGCCGCCTGGGAGTTCGAGTCCGACTCCGTGCTCATCCGCTACGAACGGGGCATGCGCACACCCAAGCTCTTCCAGGCGCTCGGCGAACGCCGGATCCCCTTCGAGGCGATCGAGACGGTGACACTCGCCCCCGGCCGACGCGGCACCGTCGTGCTGCGCGCCGAACCCCGGCCAGGCGCCGACCCGTTGATGGAGGCGGCCGCCGGCCAGCTCAAGGAGGGCTGCGACCCCTACCGCCTGGTGCTGCCCGCCGAGCGCGAGACCCTCGCCGAGTACTACGCCGACGAGCTGCGCGCACGGTTGAAGGGGACGGGCCCGGCCGAACGCTTCCTGGTGGCCGCGCCCGAGGTGCCGCTGCGTTTCAAGGCGTACGACGGGAAGGCGTCCTTCGACGGGAAGACGGTGTTCTTCCGCTGGTTCTGGACCGGCGCCTCGTCGGCGAAGTGGAAGGCCGGCGACCAGAGTTTTCCGGTCGCCGACCTGAACGGCGTCGAGTGGCACTCCCCCGAGGTCTTCGAGGGTCATCTACGACTCCTGCGCGGGACCGCCCCGCCGGTGCCGGTCGACCAGGACCCGGCGGCCGTGGTGTTCGGCCTCGGATACGGCCCGGTCCACGAGTCACTCCCGTTCGCGGCCGCGGTCCTGGCCGCGGTGCGCTCCGCCCGTCCCACGGCCGTGATCCCGGCGGCCCGCCGCGACCCCGCCGACATCGCCGAGCGCATCCGCCATCTCGCGGAACTCCACGCGTCGGGACTGGTGACGGACGAGGAGTTCACGGTCAAGAAGGCGGAACTGCTCGCGGAGCTGTAGCCCTATTCCCTACTGGCGGAGGCGAAGTTCATGTCCGGGTAGCGGTCTCCCGAGACCTTCGCCGCGATCGGCTCCAGGAGGGACAGTTCCTCGTCGGTCAGGACGATCCTGGTCGCCGCCGTGTTCTCCTCGACCCGGGTGGCCTTGCGGGTGCCCGGGATCGGTACCACCGGCAGACCGTGGACCTGGGCCTGCTGCTGGACCCAGGCCAGCGCGATCTGCCCGAGCGAGGCACCGTGCGCCTCGGCGACCGCGCGGACCGGTTCCAGGAGCGCGACATTGGCCGCCGCGTTCTCACCGGTGAACCGGGGCTGCGTACGGCGCACATCGCCCTCCGTCAGCTCCTGGTCGGCGTTCGCGAACGACCCGGTGAGGAAGCCCCGGCCGAGCGGCGAGTACGGCACCAGGGCCACGCCCAGCTCATGGGCCGCCCCGACCAGGCTGATCTCGACGTCACGGCTGAACAGCGACCACTCCGACTGCACGGCGGCGATCGGGTGCACGGCCTGCGCGGCCCGCAGCTCCGCGCCGGTGACCTCGCTCAGCCCGAGATGCTTGACCTTGCCCTCGGCCACCAGCTCGGCCATCGCGCCGACGGTGTCCTCGATGGGGACGTTCACATCCCGCCGGTGCATGTAGTAGAGGTCGATGACATCGACGTCCAGCCGCTGAAGGCTCGCCTCGACGGATGCGCGGATGTACGCCCGGTCGTTGCGGATGACCCGCCGGTTGGGCTCACCGGGCGGGATCGAGATGGCGAACTTCGTCGCGATGACGACCTCGTCGCGGTGCGCCTTGAAGAACGGTGACAGGAACCGCTCGTTGTCCCCCGCGCCGTACGCGTCGGCCGTGTCGTACAGGGTCACGCCCAGTTCCAGGGCCCGGTCAAGGGTGGCCCGCGACTCCTTCGCGTCCGGGGGGCCGTAGGCGAAACTCATGCCCATGCAGCCGAGTCCCTGTACACCGACCTGGGGGCCGTCGGCACCCAGTCGTACGGTCGGGACCGTGCTGTCGGTCATGCTGTCTTCTCCTTCTCGTATGCGTGACCGGCCTCGCCGTAGAAGGCGATCTTCCGGTCGAGAACGGCGAGCGTGTCGTGGAGTTCGGCGATCCTGGCCACGACGTCGCGTCTGGTCGTCTCCAGGAGCGCGAAGCGTTCGCCGTAGGTGTGCTCGCCCTCGCGGACCAGCTCGGCGTAGCGGACCATGTCGGCGACCGGCATACCGGTCAGGCGGAGCTTGCCGACGAGGTCGAGCCAGTCGAGGTCGCGGTTGCTGTAGCGGCGCTGCCCGGTGTGCGAGCGGTCGATGTGCGGCATCAGGCCGATGCGCTCGTACCAGCGCAGAGTGTGTGCCGTCAGGCCGGTGAAGGCGACGACCTCGCTGATCGTGTAGCTGTCCTCACCGTCCGGCCGCCGGTCGGCCTGCGGGAGTCCCGCGCAGTTGTCGGTCCTGGTACCCGTGGTCTCCATCACCGTCATGGCCACCACGCTATGACCTTGGAGTGCACTCGAAGCAAGCGGAACCGGTAAGAAATCGACGGGACGCCCCTCAGGCGCGGTCGATAGCGTACGGACCATGAGTCTCGTACGACGGGCAACCCCCGACGATGCCGCCGAACTGCTGCGACTGCGCCAGGTGATGATCGACTCGATGCCGAGTCGGGACCACTCCACGGACTGGCACGCGGAGTCCCTGCCGACGCTACGGCACCGGCTCGACGCGGACGACGACTTCGGGGCCTTCGTCGTCGACCACCCGGAGCGGCCGGGCGCGTTGGCGGCCCTGGTCGTGGGGACGGTCGACTACCGCATCGGCAAGGCGGAGAACCCGCACGGAAAGGCAGGCTACGTCTTCAGCGTCGCCACCGATCCCGACGCCCGGCGCCGCGGATACGCGCGCGCCTGCATGGACGAGCTGCTCCAGTGGTTCCGCGAGCGCGGCGTCGGCCAGGTCCTCCTCACCGCCTCCCCCGAGGCCGAGCCGCTCTACGCCTCCCTCGGCTTCACCCGCAAGCCGGACCCCGTGATGAGTCTGACGCTCTGAACCACCTACCCTCGACAGCATGTCCTTGCAGAGCCTCGCGCTGATCGAGAACTGGCCGGTGCCGACCGCCGCGGCGGGTGTCGTACGAGCCGACGGCACCCTCCTCGGGACCCACGGCCCCGTCGACCACCGCTTCCCGCTCGCCTCGGTCACCAAGCCCCTCGCGGCGTACGCCGTCCTCGTCGCGTACGAGGAGGGCGCGATCGAACTGGACGAACCGGCCGGCCCGCCCGGCTCCACGGTCCGCCATCTCCTCGCCCACACCTCGGGGTTGGCCTTCGACGAACACCGCGTGACGGCCCCGCCCGGACAGCGCCGCCTGTACTCGAACGCGGGCTTCGAGCAACTGGGCGACCACCTCGCGAAGGCGACGGAGATCCCCTTCGCGGAGTACCTCCATCAGGCCGTCCTCGCCCCCCTCGGCATGAACTCGACCTCACTGAACGGCTCCCCGGCGAAGGACGGCGTCTCGACGGCCGAGGACCTCCTCCGCTTCGCCGCCGAGGTCCAGGCCCCCCGCCTCCTCGACCCCCGCACGGTCGCCGAGGCGATGACGGTCCAATACCCGGGCACCAAAGGCGTGTTGCCCGGCTACGGCCACCAGAATCCGAACGACTGGGGCCTGGGCTTCGAGATCCGCGACTCCAAGTCCCCCCACTGGACCGGCAGTTCATCGTCTCCGCGCACCTTCGGCCACTTCGGCCAGTCCGGTACGTTCCTGTGGATCGACCCGGCGGCGGGCGTGGGATGCGTGGCACTGACGGACCGGGCGTTCGGGGCGTGGGCGGTCGAGGTGTGGCCGAGTTTCACGGACTCCGTCCTGGCCGACCTCTAGGCCATCTCCCACATCAACAACTCGGCCCCCGTCTCCGCCTCCACCACCAGATCCCGCGCGTCCGTGATGCGCGCAGCGTCCCCGGCCCCCAACTTCTCTCCCTCCAGCCGCACTTCACCGCGCACCACATGCACATACACATGCACGGCGTCCGGTACGGCCGTGCGCTCCCCCGGCCCGAGCCGCCGCACGTGCAGCATCGCGCCCGCCTCCGGTACCGCGTAGGGCGTGGAGTCGGCGATGCCGTGGACGATCTCGTACGACGGTTCGCCGCCGGGTTCCAGCGGGGCCAGCCACATCTGCACGAAGGTCAACGGGCCGTCGGTGTCGTTGCGTTCGACGTGCCGCACACCGGCCGCCGAGCTGAGGCGCTGGACGTCGCCGGGGCGGACGCGGGTCAGGTGGCCCGTGGAGTCGCGGTGGCTCAGCTCCCCTTCCACGACCCAGGTGATGATCTCGGTGTGGCTGTGCGGGTGTTCGTCGAAACCGGCGCCGGGCGCGAGCCGCTCCTCGTTGCAGGCGATGACCGCGCCGAAGCGGAGGTTGTCCGGGTCGTAGTGCGCCCCGAAGGAAAAGGCATGCCGGGTCTCGATCCCGGCCGCCGGGTCGCCCCCGGGGTAACGCTCGTCGGCACGCCGTACGTCCATCACGGACACCACGGTAGACCTCGGTCGCGACCCACCACCGCACAGTGCCGTCCCGATAAGGCAGTCTTGTCCCGTGCCCGAACCCGAAACCAGCAGACCCGCCGCCCCCCTGCCCCGTGCCCACTCGCACCCGGCGACCCTGAAGCGGCTGGAGCAGTCGTCCGGGAGTCTTGCCGCCCAGGCCATCGCGCGGATGGACGAGACGCTGCCGTGGTACCGGGCGATGCCACCGGAGAACCGCTCCTGGATCGGGCTGGTCGCGCAGGCGGGTATCGCCGCGTTCACGGAGTGGTTCCGGCACCCGGACGCGCCCCAGGCGATCTCCACCGATGTGTTCGGGACCGCGCCGCGTGAGCTGACCCGGGCCATCACGCTCCGGCAGACCGTCGAGATGGTGCGGACGACCATCGAGGTCATGGAGTCCGCCATCGACGAGGTGGCCGCTCCCGGTGACGAGTCGGTGCTGCGTGAGGCGCTGCTGGTGTACGCCCGGGAGATCGCGTTCGCGACGGCCCAGGTGTACGCGCAGGCCGCCGAGGCGCGCGGTGCCTGGGACGCCCGGCTGGAGTCGCTCGTCGTGAACGCCGTGCTCAGTGGTGAGGCCGACGAGGGGGCCGTATCCCGGGCCGCCGCGCTCGGCTGGAACTCGCCCGAACACGTCTGCGTGGTGCTGGGCACCGCGCCCGAAGGTGACAGCGAGCTGACCGTGGAGGCGATCCGGCGGGCCGCCCGGCACGCCAAGCTCCAGGTGCTGACCGGGGTGCTCGGGGACCGGCTCGTCGTCATCGCCGGGGGCAACGACAATCCGCTCGCCGTGGCCAAGTCGCTGATCGGGCCTTATGCGGCCGGACCCGTCGTGGCCGGGCCCATCGTGCCCGATCTGCTGGCCGCCACCCGGTCCGCGCAGGCCGCCGCCGCCGGGCTCAAGGCGTGCTCCGCCTGGCAGGACGCCCCGCGCCCGGTACTGGCGGACGACCTGCTTCCGGAACGCGCGATGGCCGGTGACCCGGGTGCGCGGGACCAGTTGGTGGAGGAGATCTACAGACCGCTGGAGGAGGCCGGGTCCGCGCTCCTGGAGACGCTCAGTGTCTACCTGGAGCAGGCGAGTAGCCTCGAAGGTGCGGCGCGGATGCTGTTCGTGCATCCCAACACCGTGCGCTACCGGCTTCGACGTGTGACTGACGTCACCGGCTGGTCGCCATCCGATGTACGTTCCGCGTTCACGCTGCGGATCGCGCTGATCCTGGGGCGTCTGGCCGATGGAGATCCCCAGACCTAGCCTTTTGTCGGGGGTCCACAAAACGCCCCCGGGTTCTTCGTCCCTGTCCCCACGGGCGGCCGTGCCCGTCCCCAAGAGAGAGTGTGAGAGTGCTCGTACTCGTCGCTCCCGGCCAGGGCGCCCAGACGCCCGGCTTCCTGACCCCCTGGCTCGACCTCCCCGGTGTCGAGGACCGTCTGCGTGCCCTCTCGGCCGCCGTCGACCTCGACCTGGTGCACTACGGCACGGACGCCGACGCGGACGAGATCCGTGACACGGCCGTCGCCCAGCCGCTGCTGGTCGCCGCCGGACTGGTCTCCGCGGCCGCGCTCGGCGAGGTGTCGCCGGGTGCCGTCGCCGGTCACAGCGTCGGTGAGATCACCGCCGCCGTCTTCGCGGGCGTGCTCGACGACACGGCCGCCCTGACCCTCGTACGCAAGCGGGGTCTGGCGATGGCCGAGGCCGCCGCGATCACGCAGACCGGGATGTCGGCGCTGCTCGGCGGCGACCCGGACACCACGGTCGCGCACCTGGAGAAGCTGGGCCTGACCCCGGCGAACGTGAACGGCGCGGGCCAGATCGTGGCCGCCGGCACGCTGGAGCAGCTTGCCGCCCTGGAGGCCGACAAGCCCGAGGGTGTGCGCCGGGTCGTGGCGCTGAAGGTGGCCGGCGCGTTCCACACGCGGCACATGGCCCCGGCGGTCGACACGCTGGACAAGGCCGCGCGGGAGCTGACGCCGGCCGACCCGACGGTCACGTACATCTCGAACAAGGACGGCAAGGCAGTCGCCACCGGCGCCGAGGTGCTGGAGCGGCTGGTCGGCCAGGTCGCCAACCCGGTCCGCTGGGACCTGTGCATGGAGACCTTCAAGGAGCTGGGCGTCACCGCCCTCCTGGAGGTGTGCCCCGGCGGCACCCTGACCGGCCTCGCCAAGCGCGCCCTGCCCGGTGTGCAGACGCTGGCCCTGAAGACCCCCGACGACCTCGACGCGGCCCGCGAGCTCATCGCCGAGCACGCCAACGCCTGAAGAAGGAGCCGTACGCACATGTCGAAGATCAAGCCGAGCAAGGGCGCACCGTACGCGCGCATCCTCGGTGTGGGCGGCTACCGTCCGGTCCGTGTCGTGCCGAACGAGGTGATCCTGGAGACGATCGACTCGTCCGACGAATGGATCCGCTCGCGTTCGGGCATCGAGACCCGGCACTGGGCGAACGACGAGGAGACCGTCGCCGCGATGTCCATCGAGGCGTCCGGCAAGGCGATCGCGGACGCGGGGATCTCCGCCGAGCAGATCGGCGGCGTGATCGTGTCGACGGTCTCGCACTTCAAGCAGACCCCGGCGGTGGCGACGGAGATCGCCGACAAGCTGGGGACGAGGAAGGCCGCCGCGTTCGACATCTCGGCGGGCTGCGCGGGCTTCGGCTACGGCCTCACGCTCGCCAAGGGCATGGTCGTCGAGGGCAGCGCCGAGTACGTGCTCGTCATCGGCGTGGAGCGGCTCTCCGACCTGACCGACCTGGAGGACCGCGCGACGGCCTTCCTGTTCGGTGACGGGGCGGGCGCGGTCGTGGTGGGGCCCGCCAAGGAGCCGCACATCGGCCCGACCGTGTGGGGCTCGGAGGGCGACAAATCCGACACCATCAAGCAGACCGTGCCGTGGGACCAGTACGACAGCACGGGCAAGTTCCCTGCGATCACGCAGGAGGGCCAGGCGGTGTTCCGCTGGGCCGTGTTCGAGATGGCGAAGGTCGCCCAGCAGGCGCTGGACGCGGCCGGGATCACCCCGGACGACCTGGATGTCTTCATTCCCCACCAGGCCAACGAGCGGATCATCGACTCGATGGTGAAGACGCTGAAACTGCCGGAGCACGTCACGGTCGCGCGTGACGTACGCACCACCGGCAACACCTCGGCCGCCTCGATTCCGCTCGCTATGGAGCGGCTTCTGGCGACCGGTGAGGCGAAGAGCGGCGACACCGCGCTCGTCATCGGCTTCGGGGCGGGTCTCGTGTACGCCGCGACGGTCGTTACCCTCCCCTAGGCACTGCGTGCCGGATCATCACCGACGATCCGGTTCGTGCACCATCGCCAAACCCTCTGGATCACTAAGAAGGAGCGCCTGACATGGCCGCCACTCAGGAAGAGATCGTCGCCGGTCTCGCCGACATCGTGAACGAGATCGCCGGCATCCCGGTTGAGGACGTCCAGCTGGACAAGTCCTTCACCGACGACCTGGACGTCGACTCGCTGTCCATGGTCGAGGTCGTCGTCGCCGCCGAGGAGCGCTTCGACGTCAAGATCCCCGACGAGGACGTCAAGAACCTCAAGACGGTCGGCGACGCGACCGACTACATCCTCAAGCACCAGGCCTGAGCCACCTCTTAGGCCCGGCTGCATGGCCCCGCCACCCGGCGGTGGCGCCGCTTAATCCTCGTACCGTTGGAGAAAGATTTCCCGTGAGCCCGACCAATCGCACCGTGGTCGTCACCGGTATCGGCGCAACCACACCGCTGGGTGGCGACGTAGCCTCTACCTGGGAGGGGATGGTCGCCGGCAGGTCCGGCGTCAAGCCCCTGGAGCAGGAGTGGGCCGCCGAGCAGGCGGTCCGTATCGCCGCGCCGGTGGCCGTGGAGCCCTCCGAGGTCATCCCGCGTCCGCAGGCCCGCCGTCTGGACCGCTCGGCGCAGTTCGCGCTGATCGCGGCCAAGGAGGCGTGGGCGGACGCCGGTTTCACCGACAAGGCCGGTGACGACCCCGCCGTGGACGCCGACCGTCTGGGCGCCGTCATCGCCTCCGGTATCGGTGGTGTGACGACCCTGCTCGACCAGTACGACGTGCTGAAGGAGAAGGGCGTCCGCCGCGTCTCCCCGCACACCGTCCCCATGCTGATGCCGAACGGCCCGTCCGCCAACGTGGGTCTGCTCGTGGGCGCCCGCGCGGGTGTGCACACGCCGGTCTCCGCGTGCGCCTCGGGCGCCGAGGCCATCGGCTACGCCATCGAGATGATCCGCACCGGCCGCGCCGACGTCGTCGTCGCGGGTGGCACGGAGGCGGCGATCCACCCGCTGCCGATCGCCGCGTTCGGCAACATGATGGCGATGTCCAAGAACAACGACGACCCGCAGGGCGCCTCGCGTCCCTACGACACCGCCCGGGACGGCTTCGTCCTCGGCGAGGGCGCCGGTGTCCTGGTCCTGGAGTCCGCCGAGCACGCCGCGGCGCGCGGTGCCCGGGTGTACGCGGAGGCAGTCGGGCAGGGCATCTCCGCCGACGGCCACGACATCGTGCAGCCGGAGCCGGAGGGCCGCGGTATCTCGCAGGCGCTGCGGAACCTGCTCGCCAACACCGACCTGGACCCGGCGGAGATCGTGCACGTGAACGCGCACGCGACCTCGACGCCGGCCGGTGACGTGGCCGAACTGAAGGCGCTGCGCAAGGTGTTCGGCGACGAAGCGGACCACATGGCGGTCTCGGCGACCAAGTCGATGACCGGTCACCTGCTGGGTGGCGCGGGCGGTGTCGAGTCGGTCGCGACCGTCCTCGCGCTGTACAACCGCGTCGCTCCGCCGACCATCAACGTCGAGAACCTCGACCCGGAGGCGGAGGCCAACGCGGACGTCGTCCGCGGCGAGGCCCGCAAGCTGCCGGTGGAGGGCCGTATCGCCGCTCTGAACGACTCGTTCGGGTTCGGCGGGCACAACGTGGTGCTGGCGTTCCGTACGGTCTGAGAAGTCCCTGTACGACGCTGAAGGGCCCCCACCGGCTGGTGGGGGCCCTTCACGCGTGTCCGGGTCCGGAGCTCAGACCACCTGGTGCAGCCAGCGCACCGGAGCGCCCTCGCCCGCGTATCGGAAGGGCTCCAACTCGTCGTCCCACGGCTTGCCGAGCAGCTTGGCGATCTCCGCCTCCAGGTCGGTCTCGCCCTGTTGAGACCTCGTCAGGGCCGCGCGGAGCCGGTCCTCGGGGATGAGGATGTCGCCGTGGATGCCGGTGACGGCGTGGAAGATGCCGAGGTCGGGGGTGCAGCTGTAGCGCTCGCCCTCGGCGGTGGGGCAGGGTTCGGCGGTCACCTCGAAGCGCAGGAGGTGCCAGCCGCGCAGCGCGGAGGCCAGCTTGGAGGCGGTGCCGACCTCGGCCTGCCAGGAGAACTCGGAGCGCCAGGTGCCGGGCGCCGCGGGCTGCCGGATCCAGTCGAGGCTGACGCGTGTGCCGAGCACCCCGGCGACGGCCCACTCGACGTGCGGGCACAGCGCGCGCGGCGCGGAGTGCACGTACAGAACTCCACGTGTCGTCACCGGGACCTCCGGACAGAGCGGGGCATCTTGCGGGCTGGCAAACGGCGGCGGCAGGGCCGCCACGTTGAGGGCGAGGCTACCGTGCGGCAGCGCAAGGAGTGTGACGTACCGTCCGTCCCGGTGCCAGGAAACCCCGCCATTCACCCAGGGGGACGCTTGTACGGGGGTGAGCCGTTGCAGCGCGCGCGGACGGGAACCCTGGCGCGTTGTTATGGGTTGAGACCGTTGTGGAGGGGATGGGTCTCAACATGCGAATCCGACGTCGTCGTTCACGTGCCGCGCTCGCCGTCGTGACGGCGGCCGTGCTGGGCGCGGCCGGCTGCGACGCGGGCGGGGGCGACTCGGCCGGCGCGCACAGCAAGAGCGGTACGGCGACCGCGGCGAAGCCCTCCCCCACCCCGGCGTGGGACCGCAGCCCGTCCTCGGTCGCGGCGGTCGGCGACTCCATCACCCGCGGCTTCGACGCCTGTACGGTCCTGTCCGACTGCCCGGAGGTGTCCTGGGCGACGGGCAGCGAGGCCTCGGTCGACAGCGTCGCCGTACGCCTGCTGGGAGCGACGGGCGCGGCGGAGCGCAGTTGGAACTACGCGGAGACCGGGGCGCGGATGGCCGACCTGCCCGCGCAGATCGGCCGGGCGGCCGTGCGCAAGCCGCAGTTGGTGACGGTGATGGTGGGCGCCAATGACGCCTGCCGGGCCTCGACTTCCGCGATGACCTCCGTGGCCGACTTCCGCGCCGAGTTCGAGGACTCGCTCAAGGCCCTGCGCCGGGCGCTGCCGAAGACGCAGGTCTACGTGGCGAGCGTGCCCAATCTCAAGCGGCTCTGGTCGCAGGGGCGGACCAACCCGCTGGGCAAGGAGGTGTGGAAGCTGGGCATCTGCCCCTCGATGCTGGCCGACGCGGACGCCCTGGACTCGGCCGCGACCGAGCGGCGGGACACCGTGCAGGAGAGGGTGGAGGCGTACAACAAGGTCCTGGAGCAGGTGTGCGCGACGGACGAGCGATGCCGTTTCGACGGGGACGCGGTCTACGACTACCGCTTCGGCACGGACCAGTTGAGCCAGTGGGACTGGTTCCATCCGAGCAGGAACGGCCAGGCCCAGCTCGCCGCGATCGCCTACCAGCGGATCACCGCACGCCAACCCTGACCTAGGGCCTGTCTGACAATTCCCGTCTGCCGCGCGACGCCATGCACGCACTCTCGCCGCACCCGGCGCAGACCCGAGTACGTCCAGTACGCGGGTCTACGCCGGGCACGCCGAGAGCACGCACCTGACGCCGCGAGGCCGCCCTCCGGGCGACGACGGGAATTGTCAGACAGGCCCTAGGGTTTCCCTCATGAGCGAACTCTTCGGCACCCTGCCCGACGGCACCCCCGTGCACCGCTGGACCCTGGAGCGGGCGGGCGTCCGGGTGCGGGTGCTGTCGTACGGCGGAATCGTGCAGTCGGTGGAGGTGCCGGACCGCGCCGGGCACACCGTGAACGTGGTGCTCGGTTTCGCGGACCTGGACGGCTATCTCACGCACCCGGCACCGTATCTGGGCGCTCTGGTCGGGCGGTACGCGAACCGGATCGCGGGCGGCCGTTTCCCACTGGAGGGCGTGACCCACTCCCTCGCGCAGAACAACGCGCCGAACTCCCTGCACGGCGGTGAGCGCGGCTTCGACAAGCGGGTGTGGGACGTCGAGCCGGTCGAGCACGGGCTGCGGCTCAGCAGGGTCAGCCCGCACGGCGAGGAGGGCTTCCCGGGCCGCCTGGACGTCTCGGCGACGTACACACTCGACGAGTCGGGCGCGCTGCGCTTCGGCTACGAGGCGACGACGGACGCGCCGACCGTCGTCAACCTCACGAACCACAGCTACTTCAACCTGAGCGGCTCCGGCACCGCGGCCGGCCATGAACTCCGGCTCGTCGCCTCGCGGTTCACGCCGGTCGACGCGGACCTGATCCCCACCGGTTCCCTCGACGACGTGACGGGCACGCGCTTCGACTTCCGTGAGCCGCGGAAGGCCGGCGCCGGCTACGACCACAACTTCGTGCTCGACAAGGGCCTGACCCCGGCCCCGGTGGAGATCGCCGAGCTGCACGACCCGGCGTCCGGCCGGGTGCTGACGGTGGCGACCACCGAGCCCGGCATCCAGCTCTACACCGCCGACCACCTCGACGACCCCTTCGCCCCCGGCGACGGCATTGCCCTGGAGACCCAGCACTTCCCCGACTCCCCCAACCACCCGGACTTCCCCAGCACGGAGCTGCGCCCGGGCCAGACCTACCGGTCGGAGACGGTGTACGGCTTCTCGGCGCGCTGAGCGTGCCGGTTTCGGGCATGAATGAGCCCCGGTCCAGGGGTCAGGTCCCGGACCGGGGCTGTCTGTGGGGAAACGTGTCCCTGTTCAGACGTTAATCGTCGTGGCGACCCTGCGGTCCGTGATCGAGCGGCCCGCGTGGATCTCGTACGAACCCTTTACAACTGCCCACCCGTTCGTCGTCTCATCCCAGATCTCGAAAGCCCGGTGCGGAAGTTCGACGATCACGTCGACGCTGTCCCCCGGCCCGGCCTCCACCCCCGCGAAACCGGCCAGCCAGCGGGCCGGACGCTCCGGGTCGGCGTCCGCCGGGGCGACGTAGACCTGGACGACCTCACGACCGTGCCGGGCACCGGAGTTGGTGACCCGGACGGTGACGGACGTGCCCTCCGCCGTGCTCTCCACCACGATCCCCTCATACGTCCACTCGGTGTAGCCGAGACCGTGCCCGAAGCCGTACGACGGAGTGCGGCCCGCCTTCTCCCAGGCCCGGTAGCCGATGAACACGCCCTCGGTGTACGGGAGTTCGCCGTTCTCCGGGACGACCCGGGTGACCGGGGCGTCGGTCAGGGACCCCCAGGTGGTGGGCAGGCGGCCGCCGGGCTCGTGGGTGCCGGTGAGGACGTCGGCGAGGGCGGCGCCGCCCTCCTGGCCGGGGAACCAGCCGAGCAGGACGGCGGCGACCTCGTCGCGCCAGGGCAGTTCGACCGGGGAGCCGGAGTTGACGATCACGACGGTGTTCGGGTTGGCGGCGGCGACGGCGTGCACCAAGTCGTCCTGGCGGCCAGGGAGCCGGAGGTCGGTGCGGTCGTATCCCTCCGACTCCACGCGCTCGGTGGTGGCGACCACGACGACGGCGGTGTCGGCGGCGCGGGCCGCCTCGACGGCCTCGGCGATGAGTTCGTCGGGGTCTCGCTGCGGCTCCTGGTGGACGAGCGTGAAGCCGATGGCCTTGAGGGGGAGGTCCTTGGGGAGGGCGACGACGTAGGTCAGGGACACCTCGACCGGGGTGCCGGCGGTGAGTTCGACGCGGGCCCGGGGTTCGGGGGCGCCGAAGAAGGAGATGAACGGGTCGCCCTTGAGGGGGCGTTGGACGTCGTCGTAGTACGTCGTGCCGTCGACGACGAGGGTGAAGGCGCCGACTCCCTTGATGCCGAAGGTGTGGTGTCCGGTGTCGCGCGGGGTGAAGGTGCCGGTGAGTTCGACGGTGTGCAGGGTGTCGTGGGTGACGCCCTCGGGGAGGTCCGAACCCATCCACTGGATCTGCCCGTTGGGCGCGGAGCCGGTGCCGATGACCGTGCCGTCGGTGTCCCGGCAGACGGCTCGCAGCTCGAACCCCTTGTCGGCGACGGCGAGTTCGGTGTTCGGGTCGGCGCCGACGGCGTAGGTGAGGGTGCCTTCGGGGAGGGCGGCGGTGAGGCCGTCGAGCGGGGAGACGACCCGGGCCGGGAAGACGGTGGCGGAACCGCCGCCGAGGACACGGGCATCGCGGGCGGCGGCGCCGAGGAGCGCGACGGTGCCGTCCGGCTTCAACGGAAGCGCCCTGTTCCCGTCCCGAACCTCGTTCCGGACGAGGACGAACGACCGGCGGGCGATCTCGCGGGCGAGGGCCTCCCCGTCGACGGTGTCCGGGAGTTGGTCCGCCGCGACGACGGGTTCGGCGCCCTCCAGGATGCCGACGCGGGCGGCGAGCCGCAGCACGTTCCGTACGGCGGCGTCGACCGTGGCCTCGTCGACCTCGCCGTCGCGCACGGCCCGGGCGAGCGCGACGCCGTAGACGGTTTTGGGGCCGGGCATGGCGACGTCGAGGCCGCCCTCGATGTCACCGGTCGTCGAGCGCGCGGCCGTCCAGTCGGAGACGTTGAAGCCGTCGAAGCCCCATTCGCCGCGCAGGACCTCGTTCACCAACTGGCGATGCTCGGTCATCGTCGTGCCGTTGACGGTGTTGTAGGCGGTCATGATGCCCCAGGGGTGGGCGTTCTCGACGATGTGCTCGAAGGGGGCCAAGTACAGCTCACGCAGGGCGCGTTGGGAGACGAGGTTGTTCACGGTGAAGCGGTCGGTCTCGGCGTCGTTGGCGACGAAGTGCTTGACGGTGGTGCCGACACCTCCGGACTGGACGCCTCGCACATACCCGGAGCCGATCCGCCCGGTGAGGTACGGGTCCTCGCTGTACGCCTCGAAGTGCCGGCCGCCGAGCGGGGAGCGGTGCAGGTTGACGGTCGGCGCGAGCAGGACGTGAACCCCCTTGCGTCGGGCCTCCTGGGCGAGCAACACGCCCGCGCGGCGGGCGAGTTCGGGGTCCCAGGAGGCGGCGAGGGCGGTCGGGGACGGCAGCGCGACGGACGGGTCGTCGGCGGTCCAGCGCACGCCCCGGACGCCGATCGGGCCGTCCGACATCACGAGAGACCTCAGCCCGATCTCCGGGAGGGCGGGCAGGGACCACATGTCCTGCCCGGCCAGGAACCGGGTCTTGGCGTCGAGATCGAGCTTGCCGAGGGCCGCCTCGACGACTGCTTCATGGGTGTGCGCCACCACGGTGCCTCCTGGGTGAGTCCGTCCTGTGCCCTGTGCCTCTCATCGTGCATCGGTTACCTGTAGAGCGGTAGGTTTCGTAACGCCGTCGTTATATTCATAGGGGCCGGATGTCGTACGGTGACGCCATGAACGCCAGGGCCAAGAGTGAGGAGCGGCGCGCCGAGATCGTGCGGGCCGCCCTGGAGGTGATCGCCGAGCGCGGCTACCGGGGCGCGAGCCTGGCGGCGGTGGCGGAGCGGGTCGGGCTGACCCAGCAGGGGCTGCTGCACTACTTCCCGACGAAGGACGCGCTGCTCGTCGCCGTCCTGGAGGAACGGGACCAGTGGGACGCCGTACCGGACAGCCGCTGGCGGATCGACCTGCTCGCCTCACTGGTCGAGTACAACGCGATGCGGCCCGGCATCATCCAGACCTTCTCGGCGCTGCTCGGCGAGAGCGTGACGGAGGGGCATCCGGCGCGGGACTACTTCACCGAGCGTTACGCCCGCGTCCGGGCCGGCATGGCGGCGGTCCTCCGCACCGAGTACGGCGACCACCTCCCGAACGGCCTCACCCCCGAGCGCACGGCTCCGCTGCTGGTCGCGGTCATGGACGGCCTCCAGTACCAGTGGCTGCTGGACCCGGAGTCGGTGGACATGCCGGGGGCGTTCAGGGATTTCCTGGCGCTGCTGGGCGAGGTCTGAACTCACCGGTCACTGGCGCCAGATGACGGCCAAGGGGGGTGCGTGCCGACGGCGCAACTCAGCCCACCGGGAACCCGTGGCGTAGACCACTCCCGTCACGCGATACTGCCGCCGTCGTCCCGCACCCCACTGCGACGGAAGGTGTCAACCACCGTGAACGGCATACGAGTTAGGACGAGTGTCCTCGGGCTGGCCCTGTTGGCGGGTTTCTCCGCGCCCGGTACCGGACCGGCGGCGGCCGTCACCGCTGTCTCACCCCTCTCCCCGACCGTAGAGGAGCAGCGACTCGACAAGGCGGTACCGCAGGAGATTCTTCAGCACTCCGGATTCGACACCGTGGCAACGGAGTTCACCCGTGCTCTCGAAGGGGCGCACAGCTACGCGCAGGCCCGCCGGGTCGTCGTACGCGAGGGAACGGCCCTGTGGCGGCGGGCCGTTGACCGTGCGCAGGGGCGGGGGCCGGCGGGTGGGGATCTCAGTCGGGACGACGATCGGCCGCTGTACTGGGCGCGGCTCGGGATGACGCGGGAAGTGCGGGGGTGGGAGCCGCAGTTCGGGGTCAGTGAGAGTCAACGGGCGGCGCTGCTCTCCGAGTTGGAGCTGACCTCGCGCGGGCAGAGCGGTATCCGGTATCCGCAGGAGAAGGGGATCAAGCGGATTCTGGTGACCGGGTTCGACCCGTTCACGCTGGACCGGGACATCCGGATCTCCAATCCCTCGGGGGCGATCGCGCTCGCGCTCGACGGCACGGTGATCCGGACTGCGGACGGCCTGGCGCGGATCGAGACGGCGATGTTCCCGGTGCGGTGGGCGGACTTCGCGGAGGGGACGGTGGAGCGGGCGTTGCGGCCGTATCTGCCGAAGGTGGATCTGTTCACGACCGTGAGTCAGGGGCGGGTGGGCCGGTTCGACGTGGAGCGGACCAACGGTGCCTGGCGGGGCGGGTTCCCGGACAACGACAACGTGTCCCGGACGGAGACGGTCCCGGTCACCGACCCGGCCTCACAGCCCCAGTGGACGTCAACGACCCTGCCGTACAAGGAGATTGCGACCGCCGACACCGGGCGCTTCCCCGTCTACGACCACACCGAGGTGACCGAGATCCCGGCGGGCGGAACCGACCCCGTCGTACGGCCGGACGGGCCGACCACGGGGTCCACGGCGCGGGCCGGGGGCGGTGGCGACTATCTCTCCAACGAGATCGCCTACCGCGCGACCCTGCTGCGGGACCGGCTCGGGCTGCACGACTCGCTGCCGGGCGGCCATATCCACACGCCGGTGCTGGAGTTCGGGCCGGGCAACACGGACCCGGCGACGGGGACGATCACCGACCCGGAGTTCGTACGGAACCGCGTCGACATCATCGCGCAGGTCAGGGCGATGGTGACGGTGGCGATGAACGCCTCACGAGCCGCCTGACACGGCCCCGCGCCCCTCGCCCTCCTCGCCGTCCCCCTCGGTCTCCTCCCCCAGCAGGTCCCGCGCCATCATCGTCGCCCCCGCCACCGCCCCCGGCATGAGGAACACCGCGACGAACGGGACCAGGAAGGAGAGGCCGAGGGGGGTGCCGAAGCCCCAGACGAGGGTCTTGCGGGAGCGCAGCAGGGTGAGGCGGGCGCGGAGGTCGACGCCCCGGCGCTGGAGGGCCACGGCCGTCAGTTCCTCGGTGAGGAAGAACCCGGTGACGAAGAACCCGATCACCGGGATCACCGTCTGCCCGACGAACGGCAGGAACCCGAGGGCGAAGAGCAGCACGCCCCACAGCAGAGCCCGCACCAGCACACGGAGGCTGTCGCGGGCCGAGATCCACAGTTCGCGCCAGAGCGGGAGGCCCGACTCCGGGGCGGTGCCGTCGGGCGAGATGTCCCGGTCGACCTTCTCGG
The DNA here is from genome assembly GCF_040605995.1 of Streptomyces sp. NPDC005492. Lineage (NCBI taxonomy): Bacteria > Bacillati > Actinomycetota > Actinomycetes > Kitasatosporales > Streptomycetaceae > Streptomyces > Streptomyces sp. NPDC005492. The sequence continues at coordinate 69,257 of NZ_JBEXDX010000005.1, read as the reverse complement.
AGAGGGTCTCGTAGAAGGGCTGCCCTATCAGGAGGGTGACGGCCGTGAAGGTCAACACCGAGAGCAGCAGGGCCAGTACGAACAGCACCGCCGTGAGGAAGCCCCGGAACAGACCCTGCCAGGGGCTCGACCAGTCGTCCGCGAAGGGCGTCGCCCAGCCGACGAAGTCCCCGCCCCAGAGCGCCAGCGCGACCAGCACCGCGACATAGAGGACCAGCGTGATCAGGCCAGGGATCAGCCCGAACCCGTAGTGCCGTCCGTGCCGGGCCATCCAGCGCTGGCCCTTCAGGAGGTAGCTGAATCCCGCCCCAAGATCATGCATGGGGAGAACTTTACTCACCGTCGGCATGACGCGGTCGACCGGCACTACACGGCCGAGACGGCCACCACCACGCCCCGGTCGGCCGCCGGCGACACCGCCGCCGTCACCCGCACCGCGGTCGCCCGGGCCACCCGCCCCGCGCGGGAGGTCGCCGCGAGCAGCGCGGGCTGAACCCGTTCCAGAGCGGATACCAGGACCTCCTCACCCGCGACCAGCATCGGACCGGCCGCCTTGGTGGTCGCCGCGGCCGCCTCCGTGAGGTCGGCGAGCGGCGGCAGGGCGGCGCGGACGACGTTCACGCCCGCGCTCGCGGCCCGACCGGCGAGGGCCACTTGGAGGGGCAGCAGCGGGGCCGGCGCGGACGTCAACGCCTCGGCGATACGGCGGAGTTCAGGCGTCGCGTCGGTCAGCGCGTCGGCCAGTGACCGGATCAGCGGGGTGAGGGCGAGCATCATGCCCGCGGCGACACCCGCCGCCGCGGGCAGCAACGGGGAGGCGGCCTCGACCAGTTCGCCGAGCGCGGCGGCGATCTCCTCGACCGCCGGTTCCACCGCGTCGAGCACGGGCAGCAGACTGTCGCCGAGCACGCCCAACAGGGCCTGCGCGGGCCGGCTCGCCGGGTGCACGGCCAGCGGGGCGCCGGTCGTGCCGAGCCGGGTCAGGGCGTCGACGATGCGGTAGAAGGCCTCCTGGGCCTGCGGCGAAGCGCTCGCCTCGGCCAGCTCGGCGGTGGTCTCCCGCAGCACCCGCACCGCCTCCGCACCCGAACCGTCCCGTGGATCAAGGGTGTTGATCGCGATCCTGGTGATGTTCCCGGCCGTGTCCAGGAGTTGGCCGGTGATGTCGGTGGTGCTGCGCGCCATCCGCAGCACCTCGTCCCTGCTGGGGAGCGAAGGAATCGTAGCCATGGGAACTCCTCGCCGTGCGCGCCCGCCGTCCACTGCCCGGTACCTGTGCTCAGCATGCCCGCTCCCCGGCACCGCGCATGCGACGTCCGGGTATCAACAACACCAACACCTTGTCGCCGTCGTTGAGTCGAACGGGCACCGTTCGCCGTACCGATCTACGGAACCAGGAGGAGGTCCGAGGGGGAACTCCCGCAGGTCGGACAGGCGTTGTTCACCATGGCACACGCGAGCACATGGCACACGCGAGCAGCGGATCAGTTGAGGAGAGCGGATGACCCAGAAGATCCACGGCACCGTAGCCGACGGCTTCGAGACGGTCCGGGACGAGTTCGCCGCCTTCGTGGCGGAGGAACGCGCCGACTACGAAGGCCAGTTGTGTGCATACGTACACGGCCGCCGCGTCGTAGACCTGTGGGCGGCCCCACCCGGGACGGACGCCGACGGCGACTCCCTCTACGGCGTGTTCTCGTCCACCAAGGGCGCCGCGCACCTGGTAGTGGCGTTGCTCGTGCAAGACGGCACACTGGAGCTGGACCGCAAAGTGACCTACTACTGGCCGGAGTTCGCGGCCGAGGGCAAAGACGCGCTGACTCTACGCGAGTTGCTGGCCCACCGAGCAGGCCTGATAGGGACCGACACCGGCTTCACTCTCGACGAACTGGCCGACGACCGCGCCATCGCCGAACGCCTCGCCGACCAGCGCCCGTTCTGGCGCCCGGGCGCGGCCTTCGGCTATCACGCCCTGGTGATCGGCGCCCTGACCGGCGAGATCGTCAGACGAGCAACGGGCCGCTCCCTCCAGGAAGTTCACGAGGAAAGAGTCCGAGCACCGTACGCCCTGGACTTCTTCCTCGGCCTCCCCACACCCCACGAACCCAGATTCCGCACCACCCAGCCCCCCACCCTCACCCCCGAACAACAAGCCCTGCGCGCGGCGGAGCCACCAGCCCCCCACAGCCTCACCGCGATCGCCTTCAACGAACACGCGCCACACCCCACCGACCTGGTGTCCCTGCCGAACGAACGGGTGATCCGCGCCAAGGGCCCCGCGTCGGTCGGCGGAGTGGCCTCGGCACGCGGCCTCGCCGGCCTCTACGCGGCGGCGATCAGCGAGGTCGAGGACCGTGCCGCGCTACTCAAGGCGGACACGGTGGCGGAGTTCGGCCAACCGCACTCCGTCGGCTACGACGTGGTGACCCGTACGTACCGGGCGTTCGGCCTGGGTTTCCAGGCGACCTCGGCCTTCGTGTACCCGTTCCTGGGCGCCGGCACGATCGGCCACAGCGGCGCGGCCGGCTCCCAGGCCTTCGCCGACCCCCGCAGCGGCCTCGCCTACGGCTACACCCGCCGCCGCTTCGCCTACCCCGGCGGCCCCGCCCAGGAGAACAACCGCCTAGTCAAAGCCGTCCACAAAGCAGCCCTGGCAAGCTAAAACACCGGCGGCCCACCCCGGCCAACGGCACGGGCCCACCAACTCCCACTGTCCCCACGCGCCGGCCGAGAGGGAGCCGTAGGGGCGCGCCGGTGTCGAGAGCCCGAACGCGCGGAGGCCCGAAGGGTCGAGCACGATCGGGCTCTCGACACCGGCTGAGAGCGCCCCGAAGGCGACCGAACCAATAGAGGTGCGCGCGACGGGAGTTGTGAACACCGGCTCAGTCACGGCCCGATGCTCCAGCACAGACCCAGTCACGGCCTGGTGTTCAGACCTTGACGATCATCTTCCCCGTGTTCTCCCCCCGCAACTGCCCAAGGAACGCCTCAAGATTGTTCTCGATGCCCTCGACCACAGTCTCGCGGTACTTCAGCTCACCGGACGCGACCCACGCCCCCACCTCCCGCACGAACTCCGGCTGAAGGTCGTAGTGGTCGCCGACGAGGAAGCCCTCGATGCGGCCGCGGGTCTGGATGAGACGCCCCAGGTTCTTCGGGCCGGGGGTGGCCTCGGTGTTGTTGTAGACCGAGATCATGCCGCAAATGGCAATGCGCCCACGCTCGTTGAGCGACCCGATGGCCGCCTCCAGGTGATCACCGCCGACGTTGTCGAAGTACACGTCGACGCCGTCCGGGGCGGCCTCGCGCAGTTGCCGGCTCACCGGCCCGTTCTTGTAGTTGAAGGCCGCGTCGAAGCCGTACTCCTCGACGAGGAGCTTGACCTTTTCGTCGGAGCCGGCGGAGCCGATGACCCGGGAGGCGCCCTTGAGCTTGGCGATCTGGCCGACCTGGCTGCCCACGGCACCGGCGGCGCCGGAGACGAAGACCGAGTCGCCCTCCTTGAAGGAGGCGGTGCGCAGCAGACCGGCGTAGGCGGTGAGGCCGGTCATGCCGAGGACGCCGAGGTAGGTGGAGAGCGGGGCGAGGTCGGGGTCGACCTTGACGGCGGTCTTGGCGTCGATGGTGGCGTACTCGCGCCAGCCGCCGAAGTGGAGGACGTGGTCGCCGACGGCGATGCCCTCCGCGTTCGACTCGACGACCTCGCCGACCGCGCCGCCCTGCATGACCTTGCCCAGCTCGAAGGGGGCGACGTAGGACTTGGCGGCGCTCATGCGGCCGCGCATGTACGGGTCGACGGACAGGTACTTGTTCCGCACCAGCACCTGACCCTCGCCCGGGGTCCGGGTCTCGGTCTCCACGAGGGCGAAGTCCTCGGGCTTCGGCCAGCCGACGGGGTGGCTGAGCAGGTGCCATTCGCGGTTGATCATCACAAGCGCCTTTCCTGGATGCTTCAAATACTTCAGTACCTGAAACAACCATGCGCTTGAATATTTCATGTTGTCAAGTAACGAGGTACTGTGGAGGTTATGGCCACACCCGAAAAGACGCGCTGCTCCGACCCCGTGACCCTGGAGGTCGTCGAGCTGATCGGCGACGTCGTGGCGCGGTTCTACGAGGACTACGAGGAGGCGGCGGGCGACCACGGGCTGACCGGCGCGCAGGCGCGGCTGCTGAGTCTGCTGTCCCTGGAGCCGCTGCCCATGCGCAAGTTGGCGCAGAAGTTGAAGTGCGAGCCGTCGAACGTCACGGGGATCGTGGACCGGATGGAGACGCGGGGCCTGGTGGAGCGCCGCCCCGACCCTGCCGACCGGCGGGTGAAGCTGGCGGCGGCGACGGAGGAGGGGCGCCGGATGGCCCGTAGCCTGCGTGAGTCGTTGCGGTTCGCGCGGGAGCCGCTCGCGGGGTTGTCGGACGAGGAACGGCTGGCGCTACGGGGTTTGTTGCGGCGCATGCTGGATGCCTGACGCAAGCCGCCCCTTGAACTGAACCGAACGGCTCAGGAACACCACCACAGAATCTGCTTGCACGTCTCCGAAGGCGTCGGCGTCGGACTCGGCTGCGAGGACGACGGCTCGGAGGACGGCGTGGTACTCGGATCCGAGGGGGCCGTCGAAGCAGCGGATGTGGTGCCGTCGCCGGCGCCCGTCGTGGGTGTCCCCGACTCGGTGGGATCCTTCGTGCTCTTCTCGGACGCCGAGGGTGACGCGGACCGGGATGCCGAGGCGTCCGGGGATGCCGAGCCCGTGCCGGCTCCGGTGGTTTTCGTGTCGTCGAGGGGTTCGGCCGTGCTGCCCGCCTCCGAGGTCGCCCCGCCCTCCGCCGACGCGTCGCCGGGCGCCGCGGACTTCGGGGTGGAGAACGGCGCGTCGGTACCCAGCTCGGCCAGGCTCAGCCCGCCGGCCGCCAGCACGAAGCCGGCCGCGACGAGGAGCACCCGGCGCCGTCTCCGGCGGTGTGCCGCGGCCTTGCGATCGCGACGACTCGCGCCGGCCGCGCCCGGCCCCTCGGTGTCACCGTCAGCCTCACCCCGGCGGCCCTTCCGCCGCGCGGCGCGCCCGTGCCGTACGCCACCCTCGTCACCCTCGCCGGAACCCTCATGGACGCCGAATTCGCCGTAGGCGCCGGGCCCCTCCGCGTAACCGTCAGGCTCACCCCGCCCGCGCCCACGCCGCCCGTCGGCCTCGCCGAATTCCTCACGGCCGCCGGAGCCCTCGTACGCGCCTGCCCCCGCCACGTAACCGTCATCCGCACCCCGGCCGCGCCCACGACCCTTCCGCCGCGCGGCCCGCCCCCCGTGTCCGGCGCCGTCGTCCGCCGCCTCGTACGCGGCGGTGGAGGAGGGCGCGTCCGGGCCTTTGCCGGTGGGCTCGGGCGACGTGGGGCCGGTTTGCGAATGTGTGTCAACTTCCCGCGTGAGGAAGGGAGATGACTCGGTCGGCGCTTGGGCGGGCGTGCCGCACCCCGGGCACGCGAGGGCGCCGTTGAGGTGCCGGCCGCAGGGGTGGCAGTAGTCCATGACGCGGGAAGACTAAGTTCCTCACAGGTAACGTTCATAGTCACACCTGTGAAAGTTGTGCAAGGAACCGCGCGCCTGACCGAAACCGCGATCGAAAGCCTTGCCGAAACCGTTACATGTTCGACCCATTGACACTCCCGCCCCCGCATCCTTACTGTCTGCCCAGCATTTCGAACGTGAGCCGAAATTTCGAACAGCACCGAAGAGCACAGGGGGCATCTGCCGTGCGCATCACGGGAATCAGCACGCACGTGGTCGGGACGCCATGGCGCAATCTGACGTACGTCCAAGTGCACACCGACGAGGGCCTGACCGGAGTCGGCGAAACCCGCATGCTGGGCCACACCGACGCGCTGATCGGTTATCTGCGTGAGGCCGAGACCAACCACATTCTCGGTTCCGATCCGTTCGCGGTGGAAGACCTCGTACGCCGGATGAAGTACGGCGACTACGGCCGTGCGGGCGAAATCGTGATGTCGGGCATCGCGGTGATCGAGATGGCCTGCTGGGACATCAAGGGCAAGGCCCTGGGAGTGCCGGTGTGGCAGCTCCTCGGCGGCAAGGTCACCGACAAGGTGAAGGCGTACGCCAACGGCTGGTACACCACCGAGCGGACCCCGGAGGCCTACCACAAGGCCGCGCAGGGGGTCATGGAGCGGGGCTACAAGGCCCTGAAGATCGACCCGTTCGGCACCGGGCACTTCGAGCTCGACCACGAGCAGACCCTGTACGCGGTCTCGCTCATCGAGGCCGTGCGGGACGCCATCGGGCCGGACGCCGAGCTGATGCTGGAGATGCACGGCCGGTTCTCGCCGGCCACGGCCATCCGGCTGGCGAACGAACTCGCCCCCTTCAAGCCCGCGTGGCTGGAGGAGCCCTGCCCGCCGGAGAACCTGAAGGCGCTGGAGAAGGTCGCCGCCAAGGTGGACATCCCGGTCGCCACGGGTGAGCGCATTCACGATCGCATCGAGTTCCGCGAGCTGTTCGAGAGCCAGGCCGTCGACATCATCCAGCCCGATGTCGGTCACATCGGCGGCATCTGGGAGACCCGCAAGCTGGCGGCGACCGCCGAGACGCACTACATGCTCGTCGCCCCGCACAACGTCGGCGGGCCGGTGCTGACCGCGGCCTCGCTCCAAGTCGGCTTCTCCTCGCCGAACTTCAAGATCCTGGAACACTTCAACGACTTCGCGGACGCGGACATCAAGAAGGTCGTGAAGGGCGCCCCGCAGGTGGTGGACGGCTACTTCCACCTGTCCGACGCGCCCGGTCTCGGGGTCGAGCTGGACACCGACGCGGCGGCCGAATTCCCGCAGCAGCAGGCGCGGTTCGACCTGTGGGCGGACGGCTGGGAGCAGCGCAAGCCGAAGGGCACCAAGTGAGCGCCGCGGTCGTCATCGAGGCCCCGGGCGAGCACCGGCTGGCCTCGCACGAGCCCCGGCAGCCGGACGCGGGTGAGGCGCTGGTGCGCGTGCACGCGGTCGGTATCTGTGGCAGCGACCGCGAGGTGTATCAGGGCAACAGGCCCGAGGGGTACGTCCGTTACCCCCTCACTCCGGGCCACGAGTGGTCCGGCACGGTGGAGGCGGTCGGCGCCGGGGTGCCGTCGTCCCTGGTCGGCCGCAAGGTCGTAGGGGAGGGTTTCCGCAACTGCCAGGTGTGCGACCGGTGTCACGCGGGCGAGACGACGCTGTGCACGGCGGGCTACGAGGAGACCGGCTTCACTCAGCCGGGCGCGATGGCGACCACGCTGACGCTGCCCGCCCGGCTGCTCCATGTCCTCCCGGACGAGGCCGACTTGACGGCCGCGGCGCTGCTGGAACCGGCGGCCTGCATCGCGGCCGCCGCGCTGAAGGCGAACGCGCGGCCGGGTGAGCGGGTGGCCGTCGTGGGCACCGGAACCCTCGGTATGTTCGCGATCCAGTTCCTCAGGGCGAACTCTCCCGCCGAGCTCCTCGTGGTGGGGTCCCGTCCGGACCGGGCGGCCCTCTCGGAGCAGTTCGGCGCGACGGACTTCCGTACCAAGAGCGAGCCGCTTCCCGACGACTTCGACGTGGTGATCGAGACCGCCGGCTCGGCGGACGCGGCGCGCACCGCCGCTTCCCTGCTGCGGCGCGGCGGGCGTCTGGTCCTCACGGGGATCCCGGCGCCGGGCGCCGAGGGTCTCGACCCGACCGATCTCGTCGTACGGCAGGTGGAGGTGCACACCGTCTTCGGGGCACCTCCGGACGCCTGGGCGCACACGGTGCGGGTGTTCGGGGCCGGGTTGCTCGATCCGCTGCCCCTGGTCACCCATGAACTGCCGCTCGCCGAGTTCCCCCAGGCCATCGAGCTGGTGGGGTCCGGCGATCCGAAGGTCGGCAAGGTGCTGCTGCGGCCGTAGGAAACCCCAGCCGTACGCCGGTACGGGGTGTCCTGACCACCCCGTACCGGCGTACCACCAGAGTCTTTCCGTACTCCGAGCCGCGAACCTCGTCCGAAATACCGAACACGAAGGACAGCCAGTGACCGACACCGCCACGGCAGCCCACAGGCCCGGGGAGCAGGCGCTCTCCGCGCTCGGCCTGGGCGCGCCCGCCCTCGATCCCGCCGACGCCTCTCCCCATATCTTCCCGGGCGGCGGTCGCTGGCGCACCGAGATCCCCTCGTGCGAGGGTCCCGAGGCGCTCGCGGTCGTTCTCAAGGAGTCCTCGCGCCTCGACGTGCCGATCCACCGGATCAGCCAGGGCAGCGGCGTGTGGATGCTGACCGATGCCGAGATCACCGAGATGGTCGAGGCCACCGCCGAACGCGACATCGAGCTCTGCCTGTTCACCGGTCCCCGCGGGACCTGGGACATCGGCGGCTCGGTGCGCTCCGACTCGCGCGGCGCCGGCCTGCGTGCCCGCGGCCACGACGCGGTCGCCGGCTGCGTCGAAGACGCCGTCCGGGCAACGGAGTTGGGCGTCAAGTGCCTGCTCGTCGCCGACGAGGGCGTGCTGTGGACGCTGCACCGGGCGCGTGTCGCCGGGATCATCCCGGCCGACACGACCCTCAAGGTCTCGGCGCTGATCGGCCCGGTCAACCCGGCCGCCTACGCCGTCTACGAGCGGCTCGGCGCCGACTCGCTGAACGTGCCCAGCGATCTGACGCTGGATCACCTCACCGAGATCCGGCGGGTGTCGGCCGCTCCCATGGACATGTACATCGAGGCCCCCGACGATCTCGGCGGCTACATCCGGATGTACGAGGTCGCCGAGCTGATCCGCCGCGGCGCCCCGCTCTACCTGAAGTTCGGGCTGTCCAAGGCGCCCGGCATCTACCCGTGGGGCACCCACCTGCGGGACGTGACCCTGGACACCGCGCGGGAGCGGGTCCGGCGCGGCCGGCTCGCCCTCGACCTGCTGGAGCGGCACGGCGCGGGCGGCGACATGGCTCCGCTCGGCACCCGGCTCCCCGGAGCGCTCGACCGCTTCCCCACCGAAGCCTGATCCACCCCGACACTCGCTCCACCTCTCAACGACGAGAAGAATGAGGCAAGATCACATGCGCAACCGCAGAAGCGCCCTCACCCTCATAGCCGGTGCCGCCTCCCTGGCCCTGACCCTGTCCGCGTGCGGGCAGAGCGGCTCCGGCGGCAGCAAGGAGTCCACGGGCAGCGCCAAGGGCGGCACGATCGGCATCGCGATGCCGACGAAGTCCTCCGCGCGCTGGATCTCCGACGGCAACAACATGGTCAAGGACCTGAAGACCAAGGGCTACAAGACCAAGCTGGTCTACGGCGAGGACGACCCGGACACCCAGGTCTCGCAGATCGAGAACATGATCACGCAGGGCGTCAAGGGCCTGATCATCGCGGCGATCGACAACAAGTCCCTGAACAACGTGCTTCAGGAAGCCGCGAGCGCGAAGATCCCGGTCATCGCCTACGACCGCCTCATCCTCGGCACCAAGAACGTCGACTACTACGCCTCCTTCGACAACTCGAAGGTCGGCGTCGAGCAGGGCTCGTACATCATCAAGAAGCTCGGTCTGGACAGCGGCAAGAAGGGCCCGTTCAACATCGAGCTCTTCGCCGGCTCGAACGACGACAACAACACCAAGTACTTCTTCAACGGCGCGATGAGCGTGCTCCAGCCGTACATCGACAAGAAGGAACTGGTCGTCAAGTCCGGGCAGACCGCGCTCAACAAGGTCACCACGCTGCGCTGGGACGGCACCACCGCGCAGAACCGCATGGAGGACATCCTCACCGGCTCCTACAAGACCGGCCGGGTCGACGCGGTGCTCTCGCCCTACGACGGCATCTCCATCGGCATCCTCTCCGCGCTGAAGTCGGACGGTTACGGCTCCGCCAGCAAGCCGCTGCCGGTCATCACCGGCCAGGACGCCGAGCTGGCCTCGGTGAAGTCGATCATCGCCGGTCAGCAGACGCAGACCGTCTACAAGGACACCCGCGAGCTGGCCAAGGTCGCGGACACCATGATCGACGACGTGCTCAACGGCAAGACGCCGAAGACCAACGACACCAAGACCTACGACAACGGCACCAAGGTCGTCCCCGCCTACCTGCTGCAGCCGGTCAGCGTGGACAAGTCCAACTACGAGGACGTTCTGGTCAAGGGCGGGTACTACACCGACGCCCAACTCAAGTAAGTACGTGGCCAGTTCCCCCACCTCACACTGATTGGTAGGCACGACCATGGCGGGACCCGTCCTGGAAATGCGCTCGATCGTCAAGACCTTTCCCGGTGTCAAAGCGCTCTCGGACGTCACACTGACGGTCCGTCAGGGCGAGGTCCATGCCATCTGCGGTGAGAACGGCGCCGGGAAGTCCACCTTGATGAAGGTGCTCTCCGGCGTCCATCCGCACGGCAGTTACGAGGGCGACATCCTCTTCGAGGGAGAGGAGTGCTCCTTCCGCGACATCCGGGCGAGCGAGCAGCGCGGCATCGTGATCATCCACCAGGAGCTGGCGCTGGTGCCGTTCCTGTCGATCGCGGAGAACATCTTCCTCGGCAACGAGCACGCCTCGCGCGGGCTCATCAACTGGAACGAGACGCTCAAGCACGGCACCGAACTGCTGCGCCGGGTGGGTCTGAGCGACCACCCGGAGACCCGGGTCGCCGACATCGGCGTGGGCAAGCAGCAGCTCGTGGAGATCGCGAAGGCGCTGTCGAAGAAGGTGAAGCTGCTCATCCTCGATGAGCCGACGGCGGCGCTGAACGACGAGGACAGCGGCAAACTCCTGGATCTCATCCTGGAGTTGAAGAAGCAGGGCATCACCTCGATCATCATCTCCCACAAGCTGAACGAGATCCGCAGGGTCGCCGACTCGGTGACGATCCTGCGCGACGGCCGCTCCATCGAGACCCTCGACGTGAAGGCGCCGGAGACGACCGAGGAGCGGATCATCTCCGGCATGGTCGGCCGCGACCTCGACCACCGCTTCCCCGAGCGCACCCCCTACGAGGGCGAGCCCGAGGCGGCGCCCGCGCTGGAGATCCGGGACTGGACGGTGTTCCACCCGATCGACCAGCAGCGCAAGGTGGTCGACGATGTGTCGATCAACGTGCGCAGGGGCGAGATCGTCGGCATCGCCGGACTGATGGGCGCCGGCCGCACCGAACTCGCGATGAGCGTCTTCGGCCGCTCCTACGGCCGCTACGCCGGCGGCACGGTCCTCAAGGACGGCCAGGAGATCCGCACGAAGTCGGTCGCGGAGGCGGTCGGACACGGCATCGCCTATGTCACCGAGGACCGTAAGCACTACGGCCTGAACCTCATCGACAACATCAACCGCAACATCTCGCTGACCGCCCTGGGCAAGGTCGCCAAGCGCGGTGTGGTGGACGAGCACGAGGAGCGCCAGGTCTCCGAGCGCTTCCGCAAGTCGATGAACATCAAGGCGCCGACCGTCTTCGAGACGGTGGGCAGGCTGTCCGGCGGCAACCAGCAGAAGGTCGTCCTCAGCAAGTGGATCTTCGCGGGTCCCGAGGTGCTGATCCTGGACGAGCCCACCCGCGGCATCGACGTGGGTGCCAAGTACGAGATCTACACGGTCATCGACCAACTCGCCGCCGAGGGCAAGGCGGTGGTCTTCATCTCCTCCGAACTGCCGGAGCTGCTCGGCATGTGCGACCGCATCTACACGATGGCGGCGGGCCGGCTGACCGGTGAGGTGCCCCGGGCCGAGGCCACGCAGGAAGTGCTGATGCGCCAGATGACGAAGGACAAAGAGGTAACCCGATGAGCACGGACGTCACCGCCAAGAGCCCGGCCCCCGCGCCGCCGGGCAAGAGCGGATCGGCCGCGGGCGGCGGCCTGTTGCAGTTGGTACTGGGCGGCCTGCGGCGCAACATGCGGCAGTACGGCATGCTGATCGCGCTGGGTCTGATCGTGATCTTCTTCGAGGTCTGGACCGGCGGGGACCTGCTGCTGCCGCGCAACGTCTCCAACCTGGTACTGCAGAACAGCTACATCCTGATCCTGGCGATCGGCATGATGCTGGTCATCATCGCCGGGCACATCGACCTGTCGGTCGGCTCGCTGACGGCGTTCGTGGGCGCCTTCGCGGCGGTGCTGATGGTCAACCACCATGTGGCGTGGCCGATCGCGCTGGTGCTGTGTCTGCTCATGGGCGCGGTGGCGGGCTCCGTACAAGGGCTGTTGATCGCCTACGCGGGCATACCGTCGTTCATCGTCACCCTCGCCGGGATGCTGCTCTTCCGCGGTCTGACGGAGATCCTGCTCGCGGGCCAGACCCTCGGCCCCTTCCCCAACGGCCTGCAGAAGATCGGCAACGGCTTCCTGCCCGCGGTCGGCCCGAACACCAACTACCACAACATCACTTTGCTGTTGGGCCTGGTGATGATCGCCGCCGTGGTGTGGCAGGAGGTGCGCGACCGGCGCCGCCAGCAGGAGTTCTCGCTGGAGGTGGCGCCCGCCAAGCTGTTCCTGCTCAAGCTCGTCGCGATCATCGCCGCGATCGCCTGGATCACGCTGCTGCTCGCCAGCTACGACGGCGCCCCGATCGTGCTGATCATCCTCGGTGTCCTGGTGGCCGGTTACGGCTATGTGATGCGCAACGCGGTCTTCGGCCGCCACATCTACGCGATCGGCGGCAATCTGCCGGCCGCGAAGCTGTCCGGCGTCAAGGACAAGCGCGTCACCTTCCAGGTGTTCCTGAACATGGGCGTGCTCGCGGCCCTGGCGGGTCTGGTAGTCACCTCCCGTCTGAACGCGGCCTCGCCGAAGGCGGGCGACGGCTTCGAACTGGAGGCCATCGCCTCCTCGTTCATCGGTGGAGCGTCCATGAGCGGCGGTGTCGGCACCGTCCTCGGCGCCATCATCGGCGGTCTCGTCCTCGGCGTGCTGAACAACGGCATGAACCTCCTCAGCGTCGGCACCGACTGGCAGCAGGTCATCAAGGGCCTCGCCCTGCTGGCCGCGGTCGGCTTCGACGTGTGGAACAAGCGCAAGTCCGGTTCGTAATTTCAGCTCGGGCCCCGTCCGCTGTCTCACTGTCGCAAGACAAGCAAGGCACGACGGGGCCCCTTCCATGTGCAGGAGCCGCTCAATGGAACTGAACAGACGCACTGTCATCGCGGGCGCCGCGGCAGCCGGTATCGCCGCGAGCACGCTCGGTACCGGTACGGCCCAGGCGGCCTCTGGAGGCGGAAAGCCCGTGAAGGAACTCTTCGGCACCCTCGCCGACGGGACGAAGGTCTACCGCTGGTCCCTGGCCAACGGCGGCACCAGCCTGAAGGTCCTCTCCTACGGCGGCATCATCCAGTCGCTGGAGATCCCCGACCGGCACGGCAAGTACGCCAACGTGTCGCTCGGTTACGACAACCTGGCCGCGTACGTCGCCGGCACCACCTTCTTCGGCGCGACCATCGGCCGGTACGGGAACCGTATCGCCAAGGGCCAGTTCACCCTGGACGGCAAGAGCTACCAGCTCTCCGTCAACGACGGCGTCAACAGCCTGCACGGCGGCGCCAAGGGCTTCAACACGAAGGTGTGGGACATCGAGCCCTTCACCTCGGGCTCCGACGTCGGCCTGCACCTCTACTACACCAGCGTCGACGGTGAGATGGGCTACCCGGGCACCCTCAAGACGAAGGTGACCTTCACCCTCACCAAGCACGGCGACTGGCGCATCGACTACGAGGCCACCACCGACAAGCCGACGGTGGTCAACCTCACCAACCACACGTACTACAACCTCGCCGGCGAGGGCAGCGGCACGATCGAGGACCACGAGCTGACGATCGCCGCAGGCCGCTACACACCCACCGACACGGGTCTGATCCCCACCGGTGAGCTGGCGACGGTCTCCGGGACCCCCTTCGACTTCCGCAAGGGCAAGCCGGTCGGCCAGGACATCCGCGCGGGCCACCCCCAGCAGGTGCAGGCCAAGGGCTTCGACCACAACTGGGTCCTCGACAAGGGCGTCACCGCCAAGCCGCAGCACATCGCCACTCTGCGCGACCCGCGCTCCGGCCGCACCCTGAAGATCGCCACCGACCAGCCGGGCCTGCAGTTCTACTCGGGCAACTTCCTCGACGGCACCCTCGTCGGCACCTCCGGCCACACCTACCGGCAGGGCGACGGACTGTGCCTGGAGACCCAGCACTTCCCGGACTCGCCGAACGAGCCGTCCTGGCCGACGACCGTCCTGCGCCCCGGCCAGACGTACCGCACCACGACGATCCACTCGTTCGACAACTGACGCTGACGGCCGACTCGGGCCAGAGGTTCCCGAACTCACACCAATTTCACACAGGTTGAACAGCGCCACACTCGTCTCCGTATTCAAGGGCGGCCCGTGCTCCCCCGCGCGGGCCACCCAAGACGACGGGCCCGGTCGTCCCCACCGGGCCCGCCTTCAGACGGAGGTTCCCTTGGCCGACTCCAACGTCACCTCGCTGTTCCGCAGTACGGCGGCACACAGCCCGTCGATGGCGGCGTTGGCACGCGAGAGCGACGGCACCGGGCCGGTGGACTTCTGTATCCCGTGCAACCCGTACTTCCCCACCCCCGCCATGTTCGACGAGATGGCGGCCCGGCTGCGCGAGATCATCACGTACTACCCGAGCAGCGCGGACACCATCACGGCCGAGCTGTGCGATCTGCTCCAACTCCCGCCGCAGTGCGTGGCGATGGGCAACGGTTCCACCGAACTGATCACCTGGATCGACCACTTGATGGTCCGGGAGTCCCTCGCCATCCCCGTCCCCACCTTCGGCCGCTGGACCGACCAGCCCATGGAGACCGGCAAGCGGGTCGACATGTTCCCGCTCCAGGAGTCCAGCGGCTTCGCCCTGGACCTCGCGCAGTACGCCGAGTTCATCCGCAAGCGGAACACCAAGGTCGCGGTCATCTGCAACCCGAACAACCCCGACGGCGGCTTCCTGCACAAGCAGGCGCTCGTCCAGTTCATGGACGCGATGGCCGACCTGGACCTCATCGTCATCGACGAGTCGTTCCTGGAGTTCGCCGACGCCGAGGTCGAACCCAGCGTCGTACATGAGGCGATGATCCGTCCCAACGTGATCGTCCTGCGCAGCCTCGGCAAGAACTTCGGCCTGCACGGCATACGGTTCGGCTACCTCGTCGCCAACCCCGCCCTGGCCGGCCGCGTCCGCTCGATGCTGCCCAAGTGGAACCTCAACGCCTTCGCGGAACACGTGGTGTTCATCCTCAAGGAGCACGGCGCCGAGTACGCGCAGAGCCTCCAGCAGGTGCGCCGCGACCGGCTCGACATGGCGAGCCATCTCTCCGCGCTGCCCGGTCTGACGGTCTACCCGTCGCAGGGCAACTTCCTCTTCGTACGCCTCCCCGTGGGCGCCGAAGGCACCGTGGTCCGGGACCGGATGCTCACCGAGCACCGCATCCTGGTCCGCGAGTGCGGCAACAAGATCGGTTCGTCCAGCCGCTTCCTGCGGCTCGTGGTGCGCCCCCAGGTGGATGTGCGTCGCCTGGTGTCCGGCCTGGAACAGGTGCTCTACGGGACCAGGAGGGGAGCCGCCGTACCCGAGCTGAGCACAGGGACCAGCTACAGCTCGGGTACGGCGGCCGTGGACCGCCTCGTCGGGGCGACCAACGGGGCGGGGATGCAGATCGCCGCGGCGGCCATGCAGATGCAGCCCGAGCCGGTGCCGATGCAGGCCCCCACGCCGGTGCCGATGCCCGCGCAGCCGCAGCCGCAGCCCCAGCCCCAACAGCAGCCGCAGTACCAGCCGATGGTCGCCGCCGCGCAGGCTCCGCAGATGCCGATGCAGCCCGTCGCGCAGATGCCGCAGCAGATGGCGCCGGTGGCCCAGCAGCAGCCTCAACCTCAGCAGCAGCCGTACGGCATGCCCGCACCTGCCCCGGTGCCTCAGGGGCCGACGCCGACCGGTGTGCCCGCGCGCAACGGGCTCACGGCCGCGCAGGTCCGGGGAGCCACCAGTCCCAACGGGATGCAGAACCTGGCGCCGGCGCCCGCGACCGGGTGGCCAAGCCCGGGCGCGCAGAACTGGCCCAACGCGGCGGGGATGGGGCAGGCGGGTTAGGCGTTCGCCGCCGGGTCAGTACGCCACGGGCCAACCCGTGCTCCAGTTCAGCAGGTTGATGCCGAGCTTGGGGGTGCCGCTGTCGTTGCCGTCGTAGTAGTGATAGACGATCAGATCTCCGTCGCTGTCGTTCATGACGGACTGGCCGCCCGGCCCGATGACGCTGCCGTGGGTCTCCAGTACGGCGGTGCCGCCGTTGTTCAGCATCGCGACGCCGCTCTTGTCGTAGTACGGCCCGGTGACGCTGGTGGCCCGGCCGACCTTGACCTTGTACGTGGAGCTGGTGCCCTGGCAGCAGAGGTCGTAGGAGGCGAAGAGGTAGTAGTACCCGTTGCGCTTGACGATGTACGGGGCCTCGACCGCCTTGGTTCCGGTGGGTCGTTGGGCGAGGGAGTACCGGGTGGTGTCGGACGGGAGCTGCTTGCCGGTGGCCGGGTCGATCCGGATCATCTTGATCCCGGTCCACCAACTCCCGAAGGACAGCCACCACTTGCCGTCGTCGTCGACGAAGAGGTTCGGGTCGATGGCGTTGTAGTCGCTGGCGGTGGTGGAGGTGTAGATGACGCCGTAGTCGGTCCAGGACCCCGGCAGACCGGTCGTCGAACCGGCGAGCCCGATCGCCGACTTGTTGGAGCCGAAGGTCGAAACGGCGTAGTACATCAGGTACTTGCCGCCGTGGTAGGAGATGTCGGGCGCCCAGGCCTCGGTCGCGTAGGTGGACCACCAGCTCGGCTTGGCGGAGAAGGCGTCGCTCCCCGCCGTGAACGCGGTGCGGTCGGTGGAGGTCTTGTACGCCAGGCCGCCGCCTGTGGAATAGAGCAGGTAGCGGCCGGCCGAGGTGCGGATCATCGTCGGGTCGTGCACGACGACGTCACCGGTGACCGCGCCGGGGTTGGGGTACGCCGACGCCGTGCTGGGGACGAGGGCGAGCAGGACGGCGGCGGGGAGGGCGAGGAGAGCGGTTCTGGTGCGAGAGGTGCGGCTCACGCTGACGCTCCTTGAATGGAGGGCATTTGGGTGTTCGATATACCGATCACCGATCAGAACTTCGGACGGGACCGTAGAATCGAACGACTTGCGCGTCAATGATTCGCACGCACCGACCTCGCGCAGGGCGCCCCGCGCTTCCTCTGGCTGTCCCTGGTGGTGGAGGCGGTGTTCGGAGTCTTCCAACTGGCGCCGTGGTGCAGCCCGTTCCGACGCCCCGTAGTGCGGGAGTGACCAGCCACAGCGCCACGGCGCTACCGGGCCCCGCCCCGCCTGCGCTCCGCGCGCCGCAGTTCCCGGCGCTGCTTTCCGGGCAGGGCGCCGGCGAGTTCTCCGACCGGGGCGAGGTCGTGGCAGTCGCCGCCGTGGTGTCCCCGGCACCACCACACCGCGCCCTCGCCCCTGGCCTCGCCCTCCCAGTCGGCCGTGGTTCCCTCGGGGCGGGAATGCGTGCCCATCTTGTGGAACGGGCACACCGGCCAGGCCTGCCAGAGCAGTTCCATCACCGTCTCCTGCGCCGCGTCCGCGACGAGGCCGAGGAGATGGGAGGCGCCGCTTTCCGCTAGCGCGATGCCGTTGCCCTGCCAGGAGCCGTCGGGCATCGCCACGTAGACCTCCTCGTCGCAGGACATGAGTATCAGCGGGCGCTGGTCGGGCAGGGTCGCGGCGAGGTCGCGGTTGACGATCGCGAGCGCGGCTTCGATGCGCGGCCACTCGCCGGGTTCGGCGCGGCGGGGCTCAGGGAGGTCCGGGCGGCCGGGCCCGCGCTCGACGGGGTGGTAGGAGAAGTAACTCACTCACCGATCCTGCCGCACCAGCCTCGCACCGGCCACCGAGAATCCCACCGCCGCACCACCACCGTCCCGCGGCCCCGCGAACACCGTCCCGCCGTGCGCCTCGGCCACGTCCCGCACGATGGCGAGGCCCAGCCCGGAGCCGGGCACCCCGTGGGCCGGACCGGCGCGGTAGAAGCGGTCGAAGACGCGCGTAGCGTCGGCGGCGGGGATGCCTGGTCCCCGGTCGGAGACGGTGACCTCGCCCCGGCGGACGCGCACCTCGATGGGTTCGCGGTCGTCCGGGGCGAACTTGGCCGCGTTCTCCAGCAGGTTGCCCACCGCGCGTTCGAGCGCCTGTGGACAGCCGTGGACCACACTGTCGTCGGCGTCGAGATGGACGAGACGCCCGGTACGCCGATGCACGCGACGAGCGGCCCGACGCGCCGACTCGGCCAGTTCCACCGGCCGTTCGGGTTCGTCCCGGCCTCGCGCGAGGGCCAGCTCCACCAACTCGTCGACCAGGTGGGTGAGTTCGCGGGTCTCCCCCTCGACGTCGTCGAGGAGACGCTCCCGGACATCCCGGGAGAGCCCGGTGCTCCGACGCAGCACATCCGCGTTCGTACGCAGACTGGTCAACGGCGTACGCAACTCATGAGCGGCCTCCTGCACCAGTCGCTCCTGAGCCTCCCGAGCCACAGCCAGCCGCCCGAGCATTCCCCCGAACGCTGCGGCAAGCAGACCGACTTCGTCCTGTCCGGCGGCGAGGCGGGATCGGCGTGGCGATGGGCGGCCAGTCCCCGGGCGTCTACCGTCCGGCGGTCGACCGGCACTTGTTGGTCGGTTGCTGCCGGTCAAGCGGCGGGCGCCTGTCTCAGGACCGATGCCCAGCAGACGGCGGGCGCTGTGCAGACCGCTGGCGCCCACCAGAGGGCAGACGCCCAGCAGACGGCGGACGCCTGCCAGGGGGCCAGAGCCCAGCGGACCGCCGACGCCCGTTGGACCCCCAGCACCGGTCAGAGGGCCGACTCCCCCGGGGCCATCACCGCCCAACGCATCGCCACCGCCCACCAGAGGGCGGCCCCGCAACAGACCACGGCCGCCCGCCGGACGGCGACGACCCGTCAGCCCATCACCGCCGAGCAACTCGCCACTGCCCGCCAGAGGACGGCCGCCCAACAGACCACCTCGCGCCAAGGCGTCAACACCCACCACCCCACCCGCGCTCACCTCCTCCGCGACCGCCGCCAACCGCACCAACCTCCGCGTGATCCGCCGGGCGAGCAGCCACCCCGTGGCCGCCGCGGCGAGCATGACCGTCAGGCTTGCCGCGGCGATCTCTCTGGCCATGCCGCCCAGGACGAAGTGGGTCTGGTCGATCGGGACGGCGACCTGGAGGGCGCCGCGGTCGTCGCCCAGGGCGGTGGTCAACTGGCGTTGTGTGGTGTGGCCGACGGTGATCTCGGTGACGTAGGACTGGCCGGTGGTGCCGGAGGCGGCGAGGGTGCGGGCCCTGTCGGGGACCGGGAGCGGTGGGCCGGTGAGATGGGTGACCGTGCCGTCGGGGGCAACGGACTGGACGGTCACCGGGCGCGGGGGTTCGTCGCCGGGGCCAGGGCGGTCCGGCGCGGGGTAGAGGGCCGGGGCCCGCGCCACCGTATCGGCGAGAGCCAGTGCGCGTTCCGGGTCGCGGGCCAGGTCCACCGTGGCCGAGCGCAGGGAGCGGTCGATCTCCGCGGTGACGCGGTCGGAGGCGGCACGGTAGCTCAGCACGCCGACCAGCACCGCCACCACGGCGCCGACCGCGGCGAAGGAGAACGCGAGCCGGGACCGCAGACTCACGACGCCCACCGCACCGCGTACCCCACGCCCCGCACCGTGTGGATCAGCTCGGGCGCGCCCGCCTCGGTCAGCTTCCTGCGGAGGTAACCGACGTATCCCGCAAGGTTCTTGGCGTCCACCCCCGCCTCCGGCCCCCACACCCGTCGGTACAGCGTCGCGTGGTCGAGCACGATCCCCTCATGGCGCACGAGCAGCTCCAGCAGGTCGAACTCGGTCTTCGACAGGTGCAGTTCCTCGTCGCCCCACCGGACACGCCGGCCCGCAGGGTCGACGCGCAACGCTCCGATACGGAGTACGCCACCTGTCGCCGTCGCCCGGTCGTCCGGCACGAACGGTGTCCTGCGTATCAACGCGCGTAGCCTGGCGAGCAGTTCGGGTACCTCGAACGGCTTGGGCAGATAGTCGTCGGCGCCCGCGTCGAGCCCGGCGATCCGGTCGGGGGTCCCGGCCCGCGCCGTCAGCATCAGCACCGGAGTGCGGTCACCGTCCGCGCGCAGCACCCGGCACACGGCCACCCCGTCGACGTACGGCATCATCACGTCGACCACCAGCGCGCTGAAGTCGTCGCGCCTGGCCCGGGTCAGCGCGTCCACCCCGTCGACGGCGGCGACGACCTCGTACCCCGCCAACTCCAGTGCCCGCGCCAGGGATTCACGGACCGCGCGATCGTCGTCGGCGATGAGGACACGTTGCTCCACGTCCACATGATGGACACCGGCCGCCGGTCCCGCATCAGGCTCAACCGGCGTTGTCCGAGCCACAGTTCATGAATGGCTCATCCTCAACCCCAGCCATCTCCCCTCCCCCTCGGCGCCTTTCTCTTACCCGGCTCCCGACTTCCTCCCGACGAAGTCTGAGACCGCTCACCCACCATGAGAGCCACCGCCGCCCGACCCGACCGCCTCCACCCCACAGGAGCCCCCCATGTCGACCGTCAGACGGATCCACCCCGCCCTGGCTCTCGCCACCTGCGTCGCCCTGGCCGCCACCGGCTGCGCCGCTCTCAACTCGGCTGCTTCCTCATCGGAGTTGACGACCCCGGTGAAGGCCGTGCCCGCCTCCGCGCACCGCCACGGGGCCGGCGGGGCGAACACCGCTCAGGTCGTGCGAGCGGCCAAGGCGTTCCTCGCGACGCTCTCCGACGAGCAGAAGGACACCGCGCTCTACGACTTCGACGACCCGGCCAAGAAGACCGGTTGGTCGAACTTCCCGATCCCCGTCGTCGTCCGCAACGGCCTCAAGATGGGCGACCTCACCGACGTCCAGCAGGCCGCGGCCCTGAAGGTGATGGAGGCCGCGCTCAGCAAGAAGGGCTACGAGGAGCTGGTGGAGATCCGCGAGGCCGACGACTACCTCGCCGCGCTGCCGCCGAGGCCCCGGCCCACACCCACGGGCACACCCACGAACGTACCTACGAACACGCCCACCGGTGGCCCCGGCGGGCCCGGCGGAGGTGGCGGTGGTGGAGGCGCCAGCTTCGGTTCGCAGTGGTACTACATCTCCTTCTTCGGACAGCCCAGCAGGAAGGGGGAGTTCATGGTCCAGTTCGGCGGCCACCACGCGGCGTACAACATCACCTACGCCGGTGACAATGTGTCACTCTCCCCCACCCTGACCGGAGTCGAGCCGGAGGAGTTCGACCTCGACGGCACCCACCTCGCCCCGCTCGCGGACAACCGGGCCACGACCATCGCGGCGATCCAGTCCCTCACCCCGGACGAGTTGACGGCGGCGAAGATCAACGGCAGCTTCGACGACCTCTACCTCGGCCCCGGCCACGACGGCCCCTTCCCGACCCAGCCCGAGGGCGTCCTTGTCAGCGATCTCACCAAGCAGCAGCAAGCCAAGGTCACGGCCATGCTGCGGACCTGGGTCGACGACCTGGACGAGCGGGCGGCGGCGCGGCTGATGCACAAGTACGTCTCGGAGTACGACAGGACGTACATCGGCTGGAGCGGCGGGACGACGATCGACAACGACCAGACCTACGTCCGTATCGACGGACCGTCCGCCTGGGTCGAGTTCTCCAACCAGCCCGGCGCCTCGACCGACGGCATCCACCAGCACACGATCTTCCGGGACGAGACCGCCGACTACGGCTGGGAATGACGGAGCGGAACGTCACCTCATGCGACATGTCATGCGCCGTCTCCTGCCCGTGCTCCTGCTGGCGGTGCTGATGCTGGCCGGCGGCCCCGTGCCGTCGGCCGGCGCGCACCCCATGGCCACGTCCGCCGTCCTCCTGTCCATCGGCGACGACCGGGTCGAGGGCGAGGTTCAACTCCCCCTGGACCGCCTGGCCATCGCCGTCCACCGCGACCTCACACCCGAGAGCGTGGTGGGCGCCGACCGCACCTTCCTCCACGCCTACGCGGCCGCGCACATCTCAGCCGCCGATGCCACCGACCACCACCCCTGGTCGGTCACCCTCGGCACGGGAACGACCCGCACGATCGACGGCACGGCCCACCTCGTCTACCCGATCAGCATTCGCCCGCCGGCCGGCCGCTCGGTCACCGACTTCGACCTCCGCTACGACGTCATCGTCGAGGAGCTCCTCACCCACCGCGTCATCGTGACCGTGGCGTCGAAGACCCTCGGGGTCTTCGACTGGGACACGAAGAGCCTTAAGGTCCCTGTGGACAGAGAGAGTTGGCTGAGCGGCTTCGTGGCGGCCGCCAGGCTGGGCATCGAGCACGTGGGCACCGGCGCCGACCACCTCCTCTTCCTGCTGATGCTGCTCATCCCGGCACCGCTCCTGGCGGCGGGCGGTCGCTGGCGGGCGGCGGAAAGCAGGTCGGCGCGGCGGACCCTGGTCCGGGTCGTGCACGTCGTATCGGCGTTCGCACTCGGCCATTCCCTCACCCTGGCCCTGGCCGCCACCGGCGTGGTCGACCTCCCCACCCGGCCCGTCGAGACGGCGATCGCCCTGTCCATCGCGGTGTCCGCCGCCCATGCGCTACGGCCACTGGTTGCGCGCGGCGAAGTGGTGATCGCGGTCGGTTTCGGGCTGGTGCACGGGTTGGCGTTCGCCTCGGCCCTCGGTGAACTCGGCCTGGAACGAGGGTCGTTGGTGACCACCCTGCTCGGCTTCAACCTGGGCATCGAGGTGACCCAGTTGCTGGTCGTCGCCCTGCTGATGCCGTCGCTGCTGGTCCTGTCCCGGACCGCCGCCTACCCGGCGTTCAGGATCGGAACGGCCGCGGTCGGTCTGCTCTTCTCGACATCCTGGATGCTGGAACGCGCGACACTGACCACCACCGACCCGTTCGAGGGCGTCCAGACCTGGCTGGTCGGCCATCCACTGCTGGTCGCCCTGTCGGTCGCGACCCTCGCCGCCGGCGCCCGCCTCCTCCTCTACGAGAGCGCAGCGGCTCCTGGCCGAGCGGGGTCGGCGCGACGAGAGCGGTAGAGGTTCACCACCCGCCCCTCTCCCGATCCATCGAGCAGGCAGCAAGCAGGTATCGGCAGTCGCCATTCACCCTGTCCAGCAAGGAACTTGACGTCTCGTCACTTTGCGACCCTCACAGCCGACGGACAGACTGCACTCCTACGATGCCGTGTCCATGACAGATTCATCGAAAGACGCAGCAGGAACAGGAACCAACGCGATCGGGCGCCGTTCGCTCCTGATCGCCACCGGCACCACGGCCGCCGTACTGGCCGTGGGCGCCGCCGCACCCGAAGCCCCCAGGGCCACGACCGCCGCCACCCCCGCCGCGGCGGCAGCCGTCTGCACCCTCACGAAGGAGATGACCGAAGGCCCCTACTACCTCGACGGCGCCCTCGTCCGCGCCGACGTCACCGAAGGCAAGGCCGGCATCCCGCTCAAGCTGGCTCTCACCGTCGTGGACGACAGCACCTGCGCCGTGCTCCCGAACGCGCTCGTGGAGATCTGGCACTGCGACGCGCTCGGCGAGTACTCCGGCTACGTCGGCAACAACGGCCACAGCGAACCGGACGACGGCACCTTCCTGCGCGGCGGCGTCCTGACGAACGCCGACGGCCTCGCCAACCTCACCACGATCTACCCCGGTTGGTACCGCGGCCGGTGCGTGCACATCCACGTCAAGGTGCACACCGGCGTCACGCTCACCTCGGACGGCTCGTTCACCGGCGGCCAGGAACTCCACACGGGCCAGCTCTTCATCGACGAGACCATCACCACCGCCGTCGCCAAGCTCTCCCCGTACTCGACCAACACGGTCACCCGCACCACCCTCGCCCAGGACTCGGTCTACGACGACGGAGGCGCCGCGTCCGGCCTCATGACCCTGACCGCCCTGGGCAGTTCGACCTCGTCCGGCTACACGGGCGCCCTCACCCTCGGCGTCCAGCAGGGCTGAGCCGGCGTACCTCCGAGAGAATCCGCCCGGAAGGGGTGGCCCGCGGTGCGAAGCGGGCCACCCCTTCCTCATGCCACCTCAGGTCAGGAGCTCGGGCACTCCCGCCACGCCATGTGGTAGACCGTGCTGATGTCGCCGTCCGTCGAGTCCATCGTCATGAAGCTGACCGCGCCGGGCGCCGACGAGCCGGCGCTGACCCGCAGCTCCGTGTTGATGTTGAAGTTGCGCTGAACTCCGCAGGGTGCCCAGACCAGTTGGGCCCAGTCGGTGGTGTCGGTGGCCTGCCAGTTGTCGTCGTAGGGGCCGTTGAAGGGATGGTTCTTGGACGCGGTGTTCGACGAGCCCTGGAAGTAGTACGAGGCCTTCTGCGCAGCGCTCGCGCCGGGCTGGAGCGAGGCGAAGCCGCGGTAGTCGGCGCTCGCGATGGCGTAGGTGAAGCCCTGCGGGACGTGGACGACCAGGTTGAGCTGGCAGTTCTTGCGGAACGCCGTGGGGTCGGAGTTGCCGCCGACCTGGGCGAGATACGCGCTGTAGGTCACCGTGAAGGCGGTGTTGTCCTCGGAGACGGCGACCGCCGTGGTGCCCTGCGGGCAGCCCGAACCGTTCACCGTGGCGACGTTGATGACGATCTTGTCCGGGGGCGGGTCGTCGAACACGGGCGAGGACGAGTGCTGTGCGGGCAGCACGGTGGCGAGAAGAGCGGCGACGGCGCCGCTCAGGAGGAGCCCACCAGGCATGGTTTCTCCTTGGGGTTGGGGGGTGGCCGCGCCCCAAGTCTTTGAAGAACCAATGAAGTTCCTGTGAAGACCGACGGCGCGCTCGCATCGTAGGAAGCCGCACACGAAACGGTCAGGGCGAACTCAAGCCATTCACAGCCGCGCCTTTCACACTCTCTCCACAGTGTGTGAACTCTGTTGAAATAAGCGTGCGTTGGCCGATCCGTCCCCAGGTTCTTCACAGCCGCACATCAAGGAACTCTTCAGGTACGGCCGTAACTTCGCTGTCCACGAGCTGGTCGGGAGGCGTCGGGAGGCGGTTGACAAGCAGACACCGATCGGCGATCGCCGATCACACCCCAGTTGGCTGCCGCCCCTCGGCGGACTCGGACTCGGTCCGCGCCTCCAGCGCCTTCTCCCGGCGATGCGCGCGGATCGAGTACGCCAGGGCGGCAGCCCATCCCGCGTACAGGACGACGTAGACGGACGTGCTGACCGCGTCAGGGGCGTTCAGCCAGTCCCCGCCCAGCAGCGTGCCGACGTTGAGCAGGACGATCAGGCCGCCGACCGCCGAGCCCAGGATGCGCGGCGCGACGAAGCGGGCCAGCCAGGCGGCGACCGGCGCGATGACCATGCCGCCCAGGAGGAACGCGAGCACCCAGGACCAGTTCACGCCGTCCGCGCCGAGCGAGAAGAGGAAGCCCAGGCTCGCGGCGACGGCCACCAGCGCCTTGCTGGCGTCGACGGACCCGACCACCTTGCGCGGCTCCAGCCGCCCGCTGGCCAGCAGCGCGGGCGTCCCGATCAGTCCCCAGCCGCCTCCGCCGGTCGCGCCGAGGAACCCGGCGACCAGCCCTACCGGCACCAGGAACCGCTTGCCCAGCGGCTTGCCGAGATTTCCCCTGGGCACACCGCGCACGGTGAAGCGGTAGGTGACGTAGACGCCGAGCACGAGCAGGATCACCGCCATCACCGGTTCGGCGAGCGCGGTCGACAGCCGGGACAGCAGGGTCGCGCCGATGAACGCGCCCGCGGCCCCCGGCACGCCGATACGGACCACGACCTTCCAGTCGACGTTGCCGTAGCGGGCGTGCGAGGCGCCGGAGACCAGTCCCGTGCCGATCTGAGCGAAGTGGACGATGGCCGAGGCGGCGGCCGGGCTCGTGCCCAGGGCCAGCAGCAGCGCGGTGGAGATCACCCCGTGCGCCATGCCGAGGCTGCCGTCCACGAGCTGGGCCCCGAGGCCCGCGAGGGCGAGCAGTATCAGCATGCGCATGTGGTGCGTCCTGTCGTTCCTGGCTTTCCCACCGGTTAGGTAGGGATGAACGAGAGGTGACGCTAAAGGGTGAATCTGAGTGCGGCCTGAGACGACGATGAACGACCCCGCCGCTACGGGTTCTGCCAGGCCGCCGGTTCCGCCGCGAGCGCGCGTACCGGCTCCGGCAGCGCGTCCGCCGCGATGTCCGCGAGGGTGACGCCCTCGAGGATCTTGCGCACATTGGCGCGCAGCGCGATCCACAGCGGGAGGAGGGGTTCGGCGGTGCCGGTGTAGGAGAGGCCGGTGGGGCGTTCGCCGCGGACCGAGACGATCGGGCCGTCGACGGCGCGGATGACGTCCGCGACGGTGATCGCGTCGGCGGCGCGGGCCAGCCGGTAGCCGCCGCCCCCGCCGCGCCGGCTGTCGACGATTCCTGCGCGCCGGAGGTCGCCGAGGATTCCCTCCAGGAACTTGTGCGGGATGTCCTGCGTGGTGGCGATGGTCTCGGCCTTCAGCTGGCCGTCGTCACCCTGTACGGCGAGCTCCAGTACCGCCCGTACCGCGTAATCCGCCCGTGCCGAGATCCTCATGGGTCCATTGTGGGCCGTTGTGGCGTAGAGAATGACCCCGCACGACGGCCTCCTGGGATCACCACGGAAAATGGCTTCGCACGTGCCGCCGACGGACCGGACCCGGGAGGAGCTTCCAGTGGAGCTGAGCAGGCGTACCTTCAGCACCCTCGCGGGCACGGCCGCGCTCGGATTCGCACTGGGCGGTGGCAGCGGCGGCGGTGGTGACGCGTACGCCGCGCACGTCGTGCCTACCGGGCCGCCGCCCGCCCCGCCGGGCGCGGACGGGCTGAGCCACACGATCGCCTACGACCGCTACTCCCTGATCGTCGACGGCAAGCGCCTGGTCCTGTGGTCCGGCGAGATGCATCCGTTCCGGCTGCCGAGCCCGTCCCTGTGGCGGGACGTGCTGCAGAAGATGCGCGCCTTCGGCTACAACGCGGTCTGCATCTACGTCTCGTGGAACTACCACTCCCCCGCGCAGGGCCGCTACGACTTCACGGGCGTCCGCGACCTCGACCTGTTCCTGCGCATGGCCGCCGAGACCGGGCTGTACGTCATTCTGCGTCCGGGCCCGTACATCAACGCCGAGATCGACGCGGGTGGCTTCCCCGGCTGGCTGACCGCCACCAAGGGCACCGCCAGGACGGCCGATCCGACGTACCTCTCGCACGTCGACGAGTGGCTCACCGAGGTCAACTCCATCGTCTCCAAGCACCTGTTCACCCAGGGCAAGGGCACGGTCCTGCTCTACCAGATCGAGAACGAGTACGACGCCCACGTCACCGAGCCCGCCGGCCGCGACTACATGTCCCACCTGTACAAGAAGGTGCGTGCCGACGGCATCGACGTCCCCCTGTTCCACAACGACAAGGGACGCAACGGCTATTGGACCCCCGGGTCGTTCGACACCGGTGGCGACAAGGGCGGCTGGCTGTACGGGTTCGACGGCTATCCGTCGCCGTCCCAACTGCCGCCGGACTGGGGGCACTTCGGGATCGGCGGGGCTAAGGGCGGGGCCACCGCCAGCCCCAAGACCCCTGGTTTCGTGCCGGAGTTCGGCGGGGGCTGGTTCGACCCGTGGGGTGGGGCCTGGTTCGAGGGGAAGGGGTACGCGGAGTCGCGCCGGACGCGTGACGCTGCGTACGAGCGGCGCTTCTATCTCACCAACCTCGCCAACGGACTCACCCTGCACAACGTCTACATGACCTTCGGCGGCACCTCGTGGGGCTGGCTGCCCGCACCGGTCGTCTACACGTCGTACGACTACGGCGCCGCCTTCGACGAGGGCCGCAACCCGACCGCGAAACTCGTGCCGATGCACCAGCTCGGCCATCTGCTGCGGACCGTGCCCGACTTCGCCAAGCTGGACCGGGCGGCGGACGTCAAGGCGGACGGCCTGAAGGTCTACCACCTCACCAACGCCGACACCGGCTCCCATGTCTACGTCCTGCGCAACGACGGCACCCAGGAGGTCACCTCCACGCTGCCGACGGCGGACGACGACATCGAGGTCACCGTCCCGGCCCAGGACGCCCGTCTCCTCGTCACCCAACTGGCCCTCGGCGAGCGCAAGTTGAGGTACTCGACGGTCACCCCGATGATGTTCCTCAGCACCGGCCGGCAGGACCTCGCGGTGTTCGCCGGGAAGCGCGGCGAGATGGCCCATGTGGTGCTCGACTGCCCGGAGGAGCCGGTCGTGACCCGGCTCGACGCACAGGCCGCCTGGGTGTGGGACCGCGGCCTCCTGCATGTCACCGTCCCGCTCGGCATCGGCGGACTGACCCGGGTCCTCGTCCAGGCCGGCGGCGTCGACAACCCCCTCGTGCTGCTCTTCGCCGACGAGGCCACCTCCGTACGCCTGTGGCCCTACGAGACCGGATCGGGCACCGCGCTGGTCTACGGCCCGGCGCTGCTCCGCGAGGCCACCGTCAGCGGCACCACCGCCCACCTCACCGGCGACACGATCGGTGAGACCGGCCTGGAGATCTGGGGGCCGCGCGGGATCGCGGAGGTCACCTGGAACGGGCAGCCCGTGCCCGCGACCGTCACCAACGCGGGCAGCCTGCGTTCGAACCCGGACGCGCTGCTGCCGGGGGTGCCCGCGGTACCGCTGCCCGCGCTCGACGGCTGGCGGCGCAAGGTGGAGAACCCGGAGGCCGCGGTCGCCTTCGACGACGCCAAGTGGACGGCGGCGAACAGGACTTCGTCCTTCAGCACGACGGCCGTGCCCACCGGACAGCCCGTGCTCTTCGCGGACGACTACGGCTTCCACTACGGCGACGTCTGGTACCGGGGCCGGTTCACCACGACCGCCACCGACGACCTGGATTCGGTGACCCTCGCCTACAGCACCGGCACCCAGGGGCTGCTGATGGCCTGGCTCGACGGCGAACCGCTGGGCACCCACCGGATGCCGGTGCCGACCACCAGCAGTGTGCGGCAGGGCAGTTGGACCGCCAAGGCGACCTTCGCCGTCCCGAAGAAGGCCGGTGCGCGCGTGCTGTCCGTCCTCGTCCGGCGGATGCAGCACGACATGGACGGCAAGGCCCTCGACACCCACAAGGTGGCCCGCGGCCTCACCGCGGTGACCTTCAAGGGCGCCTCCCCGAAGGTGAGTTGGCGACTCCAGGGCGAGGCGTCACCCGATCCCGTGCGCGGGCCGCAGAACAACGGCGGGCTGTACGGCGAACGCGAGGGCTGGCATCTGCCCGGGTTCGGGGACACCGACTGGGAGGCCGTCACGCTCCCCCGCGCCGACCGGCGGCAGGGCGTGACCTGGTACCGGACCACCTTCAAGCTCGCCGTGGACACCGGTGTCGACGCCTCGATCGGCCTCACCCTCGACGACGACGCGACGCGCGCCTACCGCGTCCAGATTTTCCTGAACGGCTGGAACATGGGCCAGTACATCAACGACGTAGGCCCACAGCACACCTTCGCCCTGCCGAACGGGATCCTCCTCACACGTGGCACCAACACACTCGCCCTGGCCGTCCTGTCCGACGGCACCACACCGGCGGGCCCCAAGGACGTACGGCTGACCCTGCTCGGCAGCGCGGCCGGAGGAGTACCGGTTACCCCGGTGGCCTCCCCCAGCCGCTGACCACCCTTCGGCTCAGGCGATCCGGATCACGTTCCAGGACAGCGGCTCCAGTACGGCGGTCAGGGTGCCGTCCTGGAGGGCGGTGCCCTCGACCGGGTGCGGGGCCACCCGCTCCGGGTCGTCCACAGTGTTGCGGGCGTCCGGGTCCGCGTCCGCGAGGGCGGTGTGCTCGACGACCGACGTCAACCCCAGCCCGTTCAGGGCGACTTCGAGCGGCAGCGACTCGGTCTGGCTGCGGTTGACCGCGAACACGGTCACCGAACCGTCCTCGGCGCGCACGGCGGTGGCGTGCAGCAGGTCCGCCTCGCCGTGCTTCTTCGTCTCGTACGTCGGCGAGTCCACACGGACGTCCAGGACCTGGCCCCGGCCGTACTTGGAGGCCTGCGCGAAGGGGAAGAACGTCGTCTGGCGCCAGGCCGCGCCGCCCGGTTCGGTCATGATCGGCGCGATCACGTTGACGAGTTGGGCGAGGCAGGCGACCGTCACGCGGTCCGCGTGCCGCAGCAGGGCGATGAGGAGCGAGCCGAAGACGACGGCGTCCGTGACGGTGTAGACGTCCTCCAGGATGCGCGGGGTCTCCTGCCAGTCCTCGACGGGGTGCGGGTTGGGCCGGCTCTGGTACCAGACGTTCCACTCGTCGAAGGACAGGTTGATCTTCTTCTTCGACTTCAGGCGGGCGCCCACGTGGTCGCAGGTCGCCACCACGTTCTCGATGAAGGACTCGGTGTCGACGGCGGAGGCGAGGAAGGAGTCCCGGTCGCCGTCGGTCTCCTCGTAGTACGCGTGCAGGGAGATGTAGTCGACGAGGTCGTAGGTCTCCTTCAGGACCGTCGCCTCCCACTCGGCGAAGGTCTCCATGCCCTGCCCCGAGGAGCCGCAGGCGACGAGTTCGAGGTCCGGGTCGATCTGGCGCATCGCGCGGGCCGTCTCTGCGGCGACCCTGCCGTACTCCTCGGCCGTCTTGTGGCCGGTCTGCCAGGGGCCGTCCATCTCGTTGCCGAGGCACCAGAGGTTGATGCCGAAAGGCTCCTTGTCGCCGTGGGCGATGCGCTGCTCGGAGAGGGCCGTGCCGGCCGGGTGGTTGGCGTACTCCTGGAGCTCCAGGGCCTCGGCGACACCGCGGGTGCCGAGGTTGATCGCCATCATCGGCTCCGCCTGGGGGCCGAGCTTGCGCAGGAACGCGATGTACTCGGAGAGGCCGAAACGGTTGGTCTCCGTCGAGCGCCAGGCCAGGTCCAGGCGGCGGGGGCGGGATTCGGCGGGGCCGACCGAGTCCTCCCACTTGTAGCCGGAGACGAAGTTGCCGCCGGGGTAGCGGATGGTCGTCACGCCCAGTTCGCGGACGAGGTCCAGGACGTCCTGGCGGAGGCCCTCGGTGTCCGCGGTGGGGTGGGTCGGTTCGAAGATGCCGGTGTAGACGCAGCGGCCGAGGTGTTCCACGAAGGAGCCGAAGATCCGTGGGTTGACCTCGCCGACGGTGAAGGCGGGGTCGAGGGTGAAACGGGCGGTACGCATGTGGGCCTTTCGAGGTCGCGTGCCCTAGAGGGCGATGGGCCAGCCGGTCCGTGTCCAGCCGAGAGTGTTCAGCCCCAGCTTTGGTGTGCCTGAATCGTTCGCGTCGTAGTAATGATATGTCAAGACATCTTTACCTTTGTCTTGGGAGATGGACTCTCCACCCGGGCCGATGAAGCGGCCGTGGCTCGCCAGCACCAGGTCTCCGCCGCCCTCCAGCATCGGCTTGCCCGTGCTGTCCGCGTACGGGCCCGTCACCGAGGTCGAGCGGCCGACCCTGATCCTGTAGGTCGAGTTCACACCGGCACAGCAGGCGTCGTAGGAGGCGAAGAGGTAGTAGTAGCCGCCGTGCTTCAGCACATACGCGCCCTCGACCGCGTAGGGCGCGTCCGGGCGGGTGGCGAGGTGGGCGACCGTCGCGCCCGGGATCGCCTTGCCCGTCGCGGGGTTCACCTCCACCATGCGGATGCCCGTCCAGTACGAGCCGAACGCCATCCAGAGTCTGCCGTCGGCCCGGACGAGGGCCGGGTCGATGGCGTTCCACGCGTCGGTGGTCTCGGAGCTGAAGGCCTTGCCGTGGTCGGTCCAGGTGCCGGGGAGGCCGGTCCGGGAGGTGGCGACGCCGATCGCCGAGTGGTTGGTGCCCCAGGAGGAGACGGCGTAGTAGAGCCAGTAGCGGCCCGCGCGGTAGGAGAGGTCGGGGGCCCAGGGGTCGGCGGTGGAGCTGTAGTCGTACCACCAACTCGGGGGCGTGGCGAAGGCGTTGCCCGCGTCGTCCCACTGGACGCGGTCCTTGGAGGTACGGGCGCCGATGATGCCGCCGGTCGAATAGGCCACGTAGCCACCGGAGTTGAGGCGGATGACGGTGGGGTCGTGGATGATCTGCTGGCCCGTGACGGGTTGCGGGTCGGGGTAGGTGACGTCCGCGTGAGCCGTGGTGGGGAGCAGGGCGAGCACGGCGGCGGTCAGCAGGGTTGCCAGTCTCGGGCGCTTCAACTCAGTACCTCCATACGTGAGTTACTGACCTGCCAGGCCGGTGTGGGCGACGCCCCGCACGATCTGGCTCTGGAAGAAGACGAACACGATGATCAGCGGGAGGCCCGCGATGAGGCCGCCGGCCATGAGCTGGGGCCAGATGATGCCGAAGGCGTTCTGCACGGTGGCGATGCCGTTGGGCATGGTCATCAGGTCGGGGTTGTTGGTCACCATGTAGGGCCAGATGAAGTTGTTCCAGGAGGCGATGAAGGTGAAGATGCCGACCGCCGACAGGGACGGTTTCGACAGCGGCAGGACGATCGTGAAGAAGATCCGCCAGCGGCCCGCGCCGTCGATGAACGCGGCCTCCTCCAGTTCCTTCGGCAGCGACTGGAAGAACTTGTAGAGGATGTAGACCATGGCCGCCGGGGCGCACTGCGGGAGGATCATGCCCCAGTAGGTGTCCACCATGCCGAGGGCCTGGACCGTCGTGAACAGCGGTACGCCGAGGATCGCCGGGGAGAACATCAGGCCCGCCATGGTGAGCGCCATCAGGGCGCGCTTTCCGCGGAACTCGGTGCGGGCGAAGCCGTAGGCCGCGAGTGAGGCGACCAGGAGCACGATCACGGTGACGCAGACCGACACCACGAGCGAGTTCACGAACCAGTTGGGGATGTTGCCGGCGTCGATGACGCCCTTCCAGGACTCCACGGTGAAGTGGTCCGGGATCCAGTGCGGGGAGGCGACGGATTCCGTCGGGGTCTTGAGGGAGGTGGACAGGGCCCAGACCAACGGCGAGAGCCAGATCAGGGAGAGGGCGGTGGCGACCGTCGTCAGGGCGATCTGGGTCGGGGTCCAGGTGCTGCGCGGCTTGCGCCGCACGGGAGTCGGGACGGTCATCGGGCGACCTCCTCGCGGCGGCTCAGCAGCCACATCCGGCCGAGGGCCACGGCCGCGATGATCAGGAACAGGATGAAGGAGATCGCGGAGGCGTAGCCCACGCGGTAGCTGGTGAAGCCCTGTTCGAGGGTGTACTGGACGAAGGTGCGGGTCGATTCCTCGGGTCCCGGGCCGAACTGGTACATGACCACGGCCTGGTCGAAGACCTGGAGCGAGGCGAGGATCTGGAGGGCGATGACCAGCCCGGTGATGTTGCGCAGGTTGGGCACGGTGATGTGGATCAGCCGCTGGAAGGCATTGGCCCCATCCAACTCGGCCGCCTCGTAGAGGTGTTGGGGGATGTTCTGCAGTGCGGCGAGATAGAGGAGGAAGCTGAAGCCGACCGTCCACCACAGGGTGGCGATGACGACCGCGAGCAGGGCCGTGGACTTCTGGGCGAGCCAGGGGGTCTGGAGGCCGAGGACGTGGTTGACCATGCCGTTGGTGGGCTGGAACAGCCACCACCACAGGTTGCCGACGACCGCCGAGGGCAGCAGGAAGGGCGCGAAGAAGCAGAGCCGCCACAGCCACTTGAAGTGGACGGTGTGGTGGGCGATCAGCGCCATCAGCAGGGCCATCACGACGATCATCGGTACGACCCACAGCGTGAACTTGACGCTGTGCCACAGCGAGGACCACACGAGGTCGTCGCCCAGCGCCTCGCGGTAGTTGGCGAGGCCGATGAAACTGGTGTGGTCGCCGGAGATGTTGGCGTCGGTGAGGCTGAGGTAGAGGCCGCGGACGACCGGTACGACGACGAAGAGGCCGTAGAGGACGAAGAACGGGGCGACGAACCAGCCGCCGTGCTGGAAGCGGCGGCCCCAGCGGACGCGGGCGGAGTCGGCGGCGGTGGTCGTGCGGGGGCGCAATGTGGCGGCGGGTGCCGCGGTGGCGGTCATGCTCCGGCTCCCGTCAGTTCCTGGGCGGCGGTGCGGCCGTCCATCGGGTTCTTCATCGCGAGGAGTTGCTCCAGGGCGGACTTCATCTTCCGGGCCGCCGCGTCGGGCTTGAGGGAGCCGAGGTTGGAGGCGGCGATGATCGGGCCGATGCGCTGGGCGAGGATACCGGTGGAGCCGGCGAACCAGATGTGCGGTTCGGTGGCGGGGTGCTCCATGGCGGGCCTGGAGTACTCGTCCTGCGGGGTGAGCTTGAGGTAGGCCGGGTCCTGGAAGGTGGGCAGATAGGCGGGGACATGGCCGCCGCCCGCCCAGGCGGTGGCGTGCTTGACCATGTAGGCGGCGAGCCGGTGGGCGCCCTCGTTGGCGGCGCCGCCGCGGTCGGCCTGGTGGGGCAGTACGAAGGAGTGCGACTCGGCGTGGGTGGCGGGGGTGCCGAAGACCGGGGGCAGCGGCTGGGCGCCGTAGCCGATCTTCTCGCCGCTGTAGTAGGGCACCGACCAGTCGCCC
The DNA here is from genome assembly GCF_040605995.1 of Streptomyces sp. NPDC005492. Classification (NCBI taxonomy): domain Bacteria; kingdom Bacillati; phylum Actinomycetota; class Actinomycetes; order Kitasatosporales; family Streptomycetaceae; genus Streptomyces; species Streptomyces sp. NPDC005492. Next base: position 34,772 of record NZ_JBEXDX010000005.1, on the reverse strand, counting down.
TCCCAGGTGAAGGGTGATCCGGCGAGGAAGGCCTCGGCGTCGGTGGAGCCGACGATCGTGTAGCCGTCGGTGACGTGCTGGCGGAAGAACTCCAGTACCTGGGTGGCCTTCTGGGTGTCGAAGGTGACCTGGGTGCGGGCGTCGTCGAAGTAGGTGCCGGCGAGCTGCTGGTAGAAGGCGACGAAGAACCACCAGGAGAAGTTCTGGTCGTTGGCGTGCAGGCCGAGGGTCTGCACGCCCGACTTCAGTTGCTTCTTGGCCGACTTGAGGATCGCGAACCAGTCGTCGGTGGAGGTGGCCGAGGGCAACTTGCCGTCGGCGTCGAGGAGTCCGGCCTTCTTGCAGACATCGGTGCGGTAGAAGTTCAGTTGCACGTGTATGTCGAGCGGCAGGGCGTAGAGCTTGCCGTCGACGATGCCGCGCTGCCACAGGACCGGGTTGAAGTCGGCTTCTTTCACGCCGAACTTGGTGAGCAGGTCCATGTCCCAGGGATCCAGGAGCCGGCCGGGCGCGAAGCCGGGTACGCGGCCCTGGTGCATGACGGCGAGGTCGGGCGCGCGGCTGCCGGCGGCGGCCATGGCGAGCTTCGTGTAGTAGGGGCCGCCCCAGGTGAGCGTCGAGGCCTTGACCGCGATGTCGGGGGTGGCCTTCTGGAAGGCGTCGACCATCGCGACCATGTTGGCGCCGTCGCCGCCGGTGAAGAGGTTCCAGTACGTCACCCGGGTGCGGGCGCCGGCGGCGAGCGCGTCGGCACCGGTGCCGAGGGCCGCGAAACCGAAGGTGCCCGCGACCGCGAGGCCGCCGGCGGTGGCCAGCAGATGCCTGCGATTCAGGTCAGGTAGTCCCATTCCCTGCCCTCACTGTAGGAGTCCCATCACGTTCGACATATCGAATAATGCTCGTAAGCTCGAACGGGACCGTAAAATCGAAGCGCTTCCGCGTCAATGGGTTGAACACAGTGCACGGTTCATTCGCGGGGGCGATTTCCGGACACAGCGGTCGTTCCCGGTCCCACAACGGCCATCGGACGACATGACGTCGACAGTTGGGGGCGCGTAACCTCGGACCGCCCGGGCCGGTTCGGCGGAAGCGGCCGGATCCTGCTCTCGCGGCGACGGTGAGGTGGCTGAGTCGGCGTATGTCCTGGCATATTGCAGCGGTGCGCACGAAGAAGGAGATGCGGCGGTTCGCCGGTACTCTCATCGACCCCATGCGCGTCCCGGTCCCCGCCGACCCCGAGGCCCTCTTCGACGCGCTGGTCGCCTCCGTCGTCCGCTGGCGGGGACGTGATGTCGTCGTCCGCCGCGAGGTGTTCCCGCCGCACACCGCGAGCGGCCTGTGGCTGGAGGGCGACACCTACGACGTCATCGTCATCGACCAACGGGCCGCCGCCTGGCACCAGATCGTGATCTTCTGCCACGAGGTGTGGCACATGCACCAGCGCGACGCCCACCCCCTCCCCTCGGCGGCCGGCGACGGCAGCCCACGGCCCGTCGCCGCGCGCACCGACTTCAGCCTCGCCGACGAGCAGGAGGCCGACAGGTTCGGCATGTTGATGAGCGGACGGCTGCGCCCCTGGCTGGAGGCCGCGGCCGTGACGGACCCCGCGCACGCCCCCGCCGAGGCCGACTACGGGACGCAGCAGGATGTCGCCGGGCGCATCGGTGCCGCCCTCAACTACCGCGGGACCAGAAAATGAGCGGCCTGATCAACTACCTGAGCTGCGGCCTGCTGTGGCTCGGCATGCTGGTCAAGGCCCCGGATCTGATACGCCACTGGCGCGACCCCTATCTCCGTGTCATCTGTGTGCTCCTCGGCCTGGCCGGCGCCTGCTTCTTCATCGGGGCGCCGCCCACCGTCGGCGCCATCAACCACCTCAGCGGCGTCCCGAACCTCGCCGCGCCGCTGACGTACGCGTCGATCACCGCGTACAGCGCGTCCTCCCAGGTCCTGATCGTCTACTGGCGGGGCGGCCCGCACGTCCACCGCACCGCCCGCCGCTGGATCGTGGCCTACGCCCTCGTCCTGGTCGGCATCGCCGTGATGTTCGCGCTCGGCCACACCCCCGTGGAGCGCCGCACCGACTTCGACACCTACTACGCGACCACGCCGTTCACCGCCGAGATGATCGTGCTGTACCTGGCCGGGCATCTCGCCGCCGTCAGCGTCACCACGGTGTCCTCGCTGCGCTGGGCCCGGCAGGTGCACGGCTGGCTCCGCGCCGGGCTGGTCACCCTCGGCGTCGGCTCGCTGTTCGGCGCCGGGTACAGCGTGACCAAGTTCGCGGCGGTGATCGCGCGGTGGTGCGGACGGGACTGGACGAAGCTCGGTACGACCGTCTCCCCGGCCGCCGCCGGACTGGGCGCGGTCCTGATCGTCGTCGGCGTACTGATCCCGCTGGGCGGCCCCCGGCTGACCGAGCGGCGGCGGGCCCGGCGGACGTACGCCCGGCTCGAACCGCTGGAACACGAGCTGGACGAACTCCTCACCCGCCGTGCGCTACGGCTGCCCCGGCCGCGCTGGGCCTCCCCCGCGACCCGGCTGGTGTGGCGGCAGACGAGCATCCACAACGCGCTCGGTCACCTGGACGCGTTCTTCGACCGGGCCCTGTACGAGCGGACGCTGGAGGCCGCGGCGCGCGGCACGGGCGGGGCGGAGCGGGCCGAGGCGACGGCGTGGGCGGCGGTCGTCGCCGCGGCCGTGTCCGAGGAGCGCGACAGCGACCCGCACCTCGCGCCGGTCCTCGCACCGGACCGGCTCCCGGACCCGGCCCCCGGTACCGCCCTCCTGGTGCACATCGCCGACGCGCTGACCCGGTCCCCGCTCGTCGCGGCCGCCCGAGTCCACGCGGGCACGACGGAAGGGAGCACCCGGGCATGAGCCTCATGGTGTATCTCGCCGCCGCCGTCTTCATGCTGTCCTGCACGGTCCTGCTGCGCCACCCCCTGAGCCTCCCGCGCGACCCGCTGACGGTGTCCACCTGCGCGGCGATCGTCCTCGGCTCCCTGGTCCTGGTCTGCTCGGCGCCGCTGACCCTGGGAGCGGTCAACGACCTCACCGGCATCCCCAACTTCGGCGCCCCGCTGACCTACGGCATGCTCTCCGCCTACAGTTGCTCGCTGCTCGTGCTGCTGATCCACTGGCGGGGCGGCTCCCCCGCCCGGATCCGCCGCATGGTGCTGCGCAGCATGGCCGCCTACGGCGCGCTGATCGTCGCCATCGTGGTGCTGTTCACGCTGGCCGACCCGAGCACCGAGCGGCTCACCGACCTCGACACGTACTACGCCAACACGCCCTATATGCGCGAGATGATCGTGCTCTACCTTCTGGGACACAGCGCGGCCACCCTGGCGATGTGCACGGTGTGCGTGACCTGGGCCCGGGAGGTCACCGGGCTGCTGCGGACCGGGCTGCAACTCATCCTGGTCGGCACGCTGTTGGACGTGGTCGGCTTCCAGCTCGTCAAGTACACGGCGGTGGTGGCCCGTTGGACCGGGCACGACCTGGACTTCCTGTCCACCGGTATCGCCCCGCCGATGGCCTCGCTGGCCGCGCTGACCTGTTCCGCGGGGTTCGCCATGCCGAGGCTGCTGCCGGCCGCCCGCGCGCACTGGCGTGACCTGGGCGCCCTGCGCGGGCTGGGCCCGTTGTGGTCGGAGGTCCGCTTCGCGTCCATCGCCCCGAAGCCGCCCAGCGCGCTCTGGCAGCTTCCCCGGATGCGGCTGCACTGGCGTGAAGTGTCCATACATGACGGCCTGTTGGCCCTCGCCCCCTACTTCGACGACCGGGTCCGCGAGCGGACCCGTGACGCCGCCCTGCACGAGGGCCGCTCCGCGCACGAGGCCCGGGTCGCGGCCGAGGCGGCGATGGTGGCCGACGCCGCCCGCCGCGCCGCCGCCCGCGAGGAGCCCTTCGGCACGCCGAGCACCTACCGCCTCTACGCCACGGAGGTCTCCGACACCGGCGGGCTGGTCGAGTTGGCGCGGGCACTCGCCCGGTCGCGCCTCCCCGCGGCCGTACCGCAGAGTACGGTGAAGGCCACCCCCCGTTGATCCACCGGTGCTGAACACCCGTGTTTCCTGGCTGACTTGAGGAGCCCCATGCCGCGGAGAGCTGTCGTCGTCGGTGCCGGACTGGCCGGCCTGCTGGCCGCCGCCGCCCTGTCCGTCCACACGGACGAGGTGATCGTGCTGGACCGGGACGAGCTGCCCGAGGGGCCGGAGCACCGCAAGGGGCTCCCGCAGGGACGCCACGCCCATCTGCTGATGTCCGGCGGCCTGGCCGCGATGGAGGACCTCGTGCCCGGCGCGAGCATGCGCGAGCGGCTGCTCGCCGCGGGCGCCCACGAGATATCCCTCAGCTCGGGCATGCTGGCGCTGACCCCCGAGGGCTGGCTGCGCCGCTGGCGGCACGAGGGCCCCCGGATGCTGACGTGCAGCCGGGCGCTGCTGGACTGGGTGGTGCGCGAGGCCGTACTCGCCGGGACGAAGACGGAGATCCGCCGGGCGCAGGGCCTGGAACTCCTCGGCGACGCCCACCGGGTGACCGGGGTCCTCATCTCAACGGACGCCGGGAGGAAGGAACTTGACGCCGACTTCGTGGTCGACGCGAGCGGCCGCGGCTCCCGGGTGGTGCGCTGGCTGGATGCGCTCGGGGTGACCGGGGTCGAGGAGCGGATCGTCGACTCGGGCCTCGTCAACGCGACCCGGATCTACCAACGCCCCGAAGGCGCCCAGCACTTCCCCCTCACCATCCTCCAGGCCGACCCGTACGCGAAGCGGCCCGGCCGCGCCGGCATGGTCCTGCCCATCGAGGGCGACCGCTGGATGGTCAGCCTCGCCGGCACGCGCGGCGCCGAACCGCCCGCCGACCCGGACGGCTTCCTCCAGTACATCCGCGACCTGCCCGACCCGATCCTCGGTCGTCTGGTCTCCGGCGCGGAACCCCTGACCGACGTGCACACCAGCCGCAGCACCCAGAACGTCCGCCGCTATCTGGAGAAGGTCCGGGACTGGCCCGACCGCCTGGTCGTCCTCGGCGACGCGCTCGCCACCTTCAACCCGGCCTACGGACAAGGCATGTCGGTGGCGGCACTAGGCGCACAGGTCCTCTCCCGCGAACTGGAGACCGAGGGCTTCACCGCCCCCGGCCTGGCCGCGAAGGTGCAGCGCGGGGTGGCGGGACCGGTGGAGGGCGCCTGGGCGATGGCGGTCGGCCAGGACATCTGGTACCCCGAGACCAGGGGCCCTGAGCCGACCGGCGCCGACCGTCTGATCACCCGCTACTCCCGCCGCCTCCTGAAGACGGCGACGGGCTCCTACCCTGCGGCGGCAGCCCTGGCGTCGGTCACCAGCATGGAGGCGAACGCGTCCACCCTGATGCGCCCCGGCACACTGCTGGCGGCCGCCAACGGCCCACTCCTACCGCCCCTTTCGGGGCCGCCGTTGACACGGGCGGAGAGAGAAACCCTGGCCGGCCTGGAGCGTTGTTAGGGGCGCGGGGAACTGCGCGGCCAGCCTCCACCGGCCTGCGCCCCAAAACCCACCCTCACCCGGCAAAGGCAGCCTGCGCCAACCCCTTCCCCGCCCCCGGGACAACAAGCAACGACCCAGCCACAGGATGCGGCGCCTCCAACCCCACCCGAGCGGTCGTCACATACAGGTCGGTCAGATCCACCCCGCCGAACGCACACGCGGTGACCAACGGCACAGGCATCGGAATCACCCGCTCCAACTCCCCGTCCGGCGAATACCTCCGCACCGCACCCCCACCCCACAACGCCACCCACACACACCCATCGGCATCAACGGTCAACCCGTCCGGAGACCCCGCACCGGACTCGATCTCCGCGAACCGGCGCCGGTGGGTCACCCGCCCGTCCGCGTACGCGAAGACGTCGATCCGGCGGGTGGGCGAGTCGACGTAGTACATGAGCCGCCCGTCCGGACTCCACCCCGTGCCGTTGCTCACCGCCACGTCGTCCAGAATCAACTCCACCGAGCCGTCCCCGGTGACCCGGGACAGCGTGCCGCCGCAGGGCGCCTCGTCGTAGCGCATCGTGCCCGCCCACAGCGCGCCGTCGGGCGCCACGGCCGCGTCGTTCGCGCGTCGGCCGGGCACGGGCTCGCGGTGCAGCCACCGGAAGGCACCGTCGACGTCGACGAGTCCGATGCCGTCCCGGAGATTGAGGACCAACCCCCCGCCGACTCGGGGCTTGGCCGCGCCGACGTGCTGTTCGGTCACCCGGACCGTGCGGGCGCCGGACGCGGGGTCGTACGTGTGCACCCGGGAGCCGAGGACGTCGATCCAGATCAGCCGTCCGGCCGCCGCGTCCCACGTCGGCCCCTCGCCGAGGGTCGCCTCGGTCCGTACCGCCACTTCGTACGTCATCCCACACTCCGGTGTCCGAGTCGCTCCGACAGCTCGGCGGCGCCCTTCGCTGCGAGCTGTTCCAGTTCTACCCGGCGCTCGTCGCTCCAGCGGATCATCGGGACGGAGATGGAGAGCGCGGCGACGACCTGGCCGGTGCGGTCCCGGACCGGGGCCGCGACGCAGGAGACGTCGGGGTTGGACTCGCGGTTCTCGACCGCGATCCCGCGCTGCCGGATCTCCGCGAGGGCCGCGCGCAGGGCGTCCGGCTCGACGATGCTGTTCGGCGTCATCGCGGCCAGCGACGCGTCGACGGGAATGCGGGAGGTCAGCTCCGGCTCCGGGAGGGAGGCCAGGAGCATCTTGCCCACGGAGGTGCAGTGGGCGGGCAGCCGACGGCCGGCCGCCGACACCATGCGCACCGCGTGCGTGGAGTCGACCTTGGCGATGTAGATGACGTCGGTGCCTTCGAGGATGGCCACATGCACGGTCTCGTCACAGGTCTCGGCGACGGACCGGGCGACCTGCTGGCCCTCGGCGGCGAGGTCGAGCTGCTCGGCGTATCGGCTCCCGAGCTGGTACGGACGGACACCGAGCCGGTAACGTCCGGGTTGTCCGGGCACGGGCACGATGTACGAGCGGGCCGAGAGCGTGGTGACCAGTTCGTGCACGGTGGTGCGCGGCAGTTGCAGCTTGCGCACGATGTCGGGGGCGGAGAGCGTCCCGTCCCCGTCGAGGAAGAGCTCGAGAATGTCGAGAGCCCGGGTCACGGCAGGTACGAGGCGTCCCACAACCGGCCCCCTTCTAGGTGTCTGTGGATGGCTGTGTTCGAAATTTCAACTGGCGATCGGGATAACGAACACAGGCTAGCCATAGCGGGGTGCACGGGCAATGGTCGGGTGAGCGCTCGACTACCGGCCGGCGCTCGGATCGCCCAGTTCGCCGCGCAACCGCTTGGCCCGCAGCACGAGTTCGAGCTCGAAGCGCCGGTCGGGATCGTCGATCTCGTCGCCCCAGAGTTCACGGATCTGACGCAGCCGGTAACGCACGGTCTGCGGGTGCACACCGAGTCTGGCGGCCACCTCCGGCGCCCCGCCCCGCGTCTCCAGCCAGGCCAGTAACGTTTCGGCGAGCCGCCGCCCGTGCGTCGGCCCGCAGAGCTCCAGCGGGGCCAGAATCCGCAGCGCGAGATCGTCGATCAGCTCCTCGGGCTGGAGCAGGACCAGCGCCTCGGTGTGCTCGGTGCAGTACAGAACACCGCCCGCCGGCAGCAGCCCCCGCTCCATCAGTCCTACGGCAGCCTCGGCCCAGCGCGCCGACTTCGCCGCGTCGGCCAGCGGCACCGGGGGCCCGATCGCGCCGGACCAGCCGGTCAGCGCCCGGTGCAGCAGTTCGGGGCGGCCGCCCGCGTCCGGTTCGGGGACGACCATGCGGGGCAGCTCGTACTCCATGTCGAGCAGCACCTCCTGCCCCACGGCCGGGGCGACCGCCTCGGGGGCGGGCCGCAGCAGGACGCCGACGGAGACCTTCTCGGGCAGCGGCCAGCCGATGCGGGCGGCGCGTTCGGCGAGGGCCTCGGCCGGGTCGCCGCGGTGGTGCTCGGCGAGCAGCAGCTCCATGAGCCGCCGCTGGAGCCGCAGCCGCTCGCCCGCCTGCCGGGCGGCGGCCTCCGCGTAGCCGCGCACGGACTGGTCGACCAGGCCGTCGAGGTACTCGTAGCCCGCGTCGACCAGTTCGTACATCGCGGGCGGCGGGATCTCGACACGCTGGCCGATCTCGGCGAACCGCCGCCAGGCGAGCCGTACGCCCATCCGGTAGATCGCCTGGAGCGAGTCGAGGCTACGGCCGTGCAGGCCCTCGCCGCGCCCGAACTCCTGGAAGACGCCGGGCGGTACGGTCGGGCGGCCCTCGGCGGTCTCCAGGTGCTGGACGAAGACCTCGATGGCGCGGCGGATCCCGACCAGGGCCATGGGTTCGCCCGAGTCGTCGAGGACCAGGGGCAGTTGAGGGTGCTCACGGCGGATCTCGCGCAGGATCTCCTCGGCGAGCGCGGGCGCCTCGGCCATGGCGATCGCGGCGAACTCGCGCACCTGGAGCCGGGGCACGTCGAACCACGCCGAGCGCTGGGTCACGGTCGCCGGTCGAGCGGCCACGGGATCAACTCCCCTGGCCTGCTTGCTCGTACGTGATCAGCGGGGTGTTCGGCTGGTCGGGCCTGGCGTCGAGCAGCGCGACGATGCCGAACGCGGCACCCACGGCGAGGGCGGCGGCCAGGGCCATGGTGAGCGCGGCGGCGAGCAGTCTGGACATCGCAGGGTCGGCCTCTCTGTCCGGAGGTTCTGTCCCGAGGTGGTCCCGCCCCTGCCCGTCGGCCCCAGTGTCGGCAGACATTGACACTCCGTCAAGGGGCGCCTACGGTTCCCGGCCCAAGGGCCGGCCGAACTCCGTCACCACATCCCACTGGAGTGTCCGGATGCGCCGTACAGCCTCTCCATTTTCCTTGATCCTGCTGGGACTTGGCACGTTTCTGCTGGTCCTGGCGCCGATGCTGGCGTGGTACGTCGAGCCGCGGGCCGCCGTGACCCCGATCGACATCGACACCACCGCGGTCTACCGGGGCATCGGAAGCTACTTCGACACCGGCGAGTTGAAGACCGTCGACGACAAGCGGATCACCGTCACCCAGCAGGTGCGGGGCGATGTCGCGGACAGCGAGAAGAGCGGGGACGCGGTGTGGGACGTGACCACGACCGTCGACACCGACAAGTCGCTGCCGGCCGCCGATCCGCACGACGCGCTGGAGTTCTTCCCCAACCGGTGGGTCACGGACCGTAGGACGAACAAGCCCGTGCACTGCTGTCACGAGAACCCGTACTTCGAGGGCGACGCCTATCTGAAGTTCCCGTTCGACGTGCGGAAACAGCCGTACCAGTGGTGGGACAACTCCCTCGGCGACACGGTGACTCTGCGTTACTCGGGCACCAAGAAGGTGCAGGGCTACTCGGGTTATGTCTTCAAGGGCACGGTCCCGCCCACGAAGATCGGCACCCGGCTGGTCCCCGGCAGCCTCGTCGACCAGCCCAAATCCCCCCAGATTCTGGCCGAGGAGTGGTACTCCAACCACGGCATCGAGCTGGTCGTCGACCAGCGCACCGGCCGGGTGATCTACGCCCGGACCGGGCCCCGGCGCACCCTGCGCGCCCCCGGTCACGCCTACGACGCGGTGCTGCTCCTGGACGCCGACAAGCTCGCCTTCACCACCGCCACCCAGCGGGAGCAGGTGAAACTGGCGAAGCGGGAGAGCGGTCAACTGAGGCTGGTGGGACAGTCGTTGCCCATCGGTGCCGCTGTGGCCGGAAGCGTCCTGGCCGTGCTCGGCGGCGTTCTGGTCCTCCGTGGGCGGCGTCGCCCGGAATCGCCCGCTTCATCCGAGTATCCGCCCACGATGTGACGTGACGTCAGTTCTAATAACCCCGGAAATTGTCATGCGGGTGAGTAGCCGTCAGGAACGCCGGGGCGAAAACTGTCCACCCCACCCGAGCACAGCCCGCCCACAGAACCCCCCACCGAGCCCGCCCTTCACCCCCACAGATTTCCGCACCCCGAGACGAGTTGGAGCACCCATGCCCCAGCACGTGCCCTACTCTCCCCCGCCCTCGAATCCACTCGGGCGGGGGGATCCCCATCGCCCCCCGTATCCGCAGGTCGCGCTGCATCCCCCGGCGCTCGTGCCGCAGCCGCGCCGCATCGTCTTCCTCGCCCACCGGGACCTCGACAACCCCTCGGCCGGCGGCTCCGAACTCCTCGTGGACAGACTGGCCGACGGCCTGACCGGACTCGGTCACCAGGTCACCCTGCTGTGCGGCGGCCCCGCCTCCTACCGCGACTACAGAGTCGTGTCGGCGGGCGGCGCCTACGGCCACTTCCTGCGCGCCCGTACGGCCTTCACCCGGCGGATCGGCGACTGCGACCTGCTGGTCGAGGTGTGCAACGGCATGCCCTACTTCGCTCCGGTCTGGCACCACGGCCCGACCCTGCGCCTGGTCAACCATGTCCACACGGACCTGTGGACGATGCGGTTCAGCGGCCCGATGGCCCCGGCCGCGAGAATCGGACGCCGCCTCGAACACTGGGCGCTGACCGGTGTGCGGCAACAGAGCCTGCTGGTCGCGGTCTCCCCCTCGACCGCCCACGCGCTGCGCGGCATCGGCGTCGAACGGGACCGCATCCGGGTCGTCCACAACGGGGTCGAGGAGCCGGGCCCCCGCGCCGACCGCTCCACCGAGCCGCTCTTCGTGGCGGTGGGACGGCTCGTCGAGTACAAGCGGATCGATCTGCTGCTGCGGCTGTGGGAGCGGGTACGCCCGGTCACCGGCGGCCGACTCCTGATCGTCGGCGACGGCCCCGAGCGCGAGCGCCTTGAGCGACTCGCCGGGCCCGGTGTGGAGTTCACCGGCCATGTCCCGGAGGCGCGGAAACACGAACTGCTCTGCGCCGCCTGGCTGTTGCTGCACCCCTCCGCGCTGGAGGGCTGGGGCCTGGTGGTGACGGAGGCGGCGGCCCGCGAGACCCCGACGATCGCCTTCGACGTACCCGGACTACGCGACTCGGTCGTGGACGGCGAGACGGGTGTGCTGGCCCGCGGGGAGTCCTCCTTCGCGGCGGCCTGGTGCACCTTGGCCCTGTCCGGGCATCGCCGCGAGGCCATGGGCAAGGCGGCGCGTGACCGGGCGGCCCGCTACCGCTGGCACCGGACTGTCAGACAGTTCCGAGCGGTCGCCGCCGAGGCGGTGAGGAGCTGGGCCCCGTGACCGGGCTCAAGGACCCCTCGATACGCAGGTCGCTGGCCCTCTTCCGAGCCTTCCTGCACGAACAGGACGACCCCGAGTCCTGCTACTCGCTCCTGGCGACCGACGCCGTCAACCAGGTCGAGGCCTACCACGGCCCGGTCGTCGGCCGGACCGTCGTCGATGTCGGCGGCGGCAGCGGCTACTTCACCGAGGAGTTCCGGCGGCGCGGCGCCCACGCCTACCTCTTCGAGCCGGACACAAGGGAGTTGGGGCAGAAACCGCCCGCCGGAACGGTCATCGCGGACGGCTATCTCCTCCCCCTCTCCGACGGGGTCGCCGATGTGACCTTCTCCTCCAACGTCCTTGAGCACGTGGCCGATCCGCAGACATTCCTCAGCGAGCTGGCGCGGGTGACCAGACCCGGCGGACTGATCTACGTGTCGTTCACCAACTGGCTGTCCCCGTGGGGCGGTCACGAGTGGGCGCCCTGGCACTATCTCGGCGCCGAACGGGCCCGCGCCCGCTACCGGCGACGTACCGGCAGGGCCGCCAAACACACCCTCGGCGAGAACCTGTTCGCCGTGCACATCGGCACCACCCTGCGGCAGGTCCGCGCCCGCGACGACGTCACGGTCGTAGCGGCGCGCTCCCGCTACTGGCCCTTCCTGGACCGAGCCGTCGTCAAGGCGCCCGGGATAAGGGAGTTGGCCACCTGGAACCTCCTCCTCATCCTCCGGCGGTGTCCACCATGACGGCGACCACGGTCCAGGCACCGCCCCCGGCGGCCGACCCCACCACCACGCCCCTGACGGGGCCCCCGGAGGGCCCGAGGTCGTGGCGCTGGCTACTGGGGTTCTGGGCCGTGATGTTCGTGCTGTTCCTCGCCGTGCACCCGGGCCGCCAGACCTTCGACACCAAGCTCGGCGTCACCGTGGACCCCGGCCAATTCCTCTCGGATCTGGGCCAGTTGTGGCACGACCGGGGTTCCTTCGGCGGTATCCAGGACCAGTACGCCGGCTACCTGTGGCCGATGCTCCCCTTCTACTGGCTGGCCCACGCCGTGCATCTGCCGGTGTGGCTGGCGGAACGCCTCTGGCTGTCGCTGATCGTCTCGGTCGCCTTCTGGGGCGCGCTGCGCCTGGCCGAACGGCTGCGCGTCGGCAGCCCCGCCTCCCGCCTTCTCGGTGCCGTGACCTACGCGCTGTGGCCGGTGTTCACGATCGTCGTGGGCTCCACCTCGGCCGCCGCACTCCCCGGCGCCTTCCTCCCCTGGGTCCTGCTGCCGCTCACCAACGAGCGCTACACGGCCCGGGTCGCGGCCCTCCGCTCGGCGCTGATCGTCCCCTTCATGGGCGGAGTCAACGCGGCGGCGACCCTCGCGTCCCTGTTCCCGGTCGGCCTCTACCTCCTCTCCCGTACACCCGGACCACGGCAGCGCAAGCTGATCGCCTGGTGGGTGCCCGGGGTGATCCTGGCGACGGCGTGGTGGTGGATCCCGCTGCTGATGCTCGGCGTCTACGGCGAGAACTTCCTTCCGTACGTGGAGACTTCACAGACGACGACCGACACCATGTCCGCGACGGAGGGCCTGCGCGGAGCCGGCGACTGGGTCGCCTATCTGCACCTGGGCGAGGCCTGGATACCGGCCGGCTGGACCGTCGCCTCCTCGGTGCTCGTGATCGTCTGCTCGGCCCTGGCGGCCGGGCTGGGCCTCGCCGGACTGGCCCGCCGGGACATGCCGGAGCGGCGCTGGCTGGTACTGATCGCGGTGTCGGTCTCGCTGATCCTGTTCGCCGGCTACGGCGGCGCGTTCGGGGCGCCGTTCCACGGTCTGGTGCAGGACTGGCTGAACGGCCCGCTCGTCCCCTTCCGCAACATCTACAAGTTCCAGGCGGGCCTCGCCCTCGCCCTCGTGCTGGGCCTGACCCACCTGGTGGGTGTGGCCGCCGAGCCACACGGAGCCCGCCGGGTCAGGGGCCGCCGGCTGGTCCCGCTGATCGCGGTGATCCTCGTCCTGCCCGGCCTGGCCTGGCCGTACCTCAACGGGTCGATCCTGAACCCGGGTTCGTTCCAGCAGCTCCCGAAGTACTGGCAGTCCACGGCGGACTGGCTGCACAAGTACTCCCCCGACTCCCGCGCCCTGGTCGTCCCGGCGACCGCGCACGGCATCTACACCTGGGGCTCCCCCATCGACGAACCCCTCGACGTCCTCGCCGACTCCCGCTGGGCGGAACGGGACTACGTCCCGATGGGCACCGCCGGCAACCGGCGCGCGATGGACGCGGTCGAGCAGGCACTGGACAGCGGCGGCGAAGTCCCGGGCCTGGCCGACTACTTGAGCCGGGCGGGCGTCTACTACGTCGTCGTCCGCAACGACCTCGACCCGGACCAGATCGGCTACGTCCCGTCCACCACCGTCAAACGCACCCTCGAACAGTCCGGCTACCAGCGGGTGACCGGCCTCGGCCCGGTCATGACCGGCGGCCGGATCGCGAACGACACCCCGCTCCAGGTCGAGGGCCTGTACCCGCGCCAGCGCGCGGTGGAGATCTACGAGCCGACGAGCAAGGACGTCCTACGCCCCGGCCAGGCGGGCCTGACTCCGGTGGCCGACACGGCGGTGCTCTCCGGCGGCCCCGAGTCCCTGCTCCCCCTCGCGACCGAACTCCGGGGCAGAGCAACGGTGTTGACGGGCGACAACCACCCGGGCCTCGGCTCCGCTCCGCTCCAGATCGTCGGCGACGGACTGCGCCGCGCGGACACCCGCTTCGGCCTGGTCGACGCCAACACCTCGTACACGTACACCCCCGACGAACGCAACGCGCCGGACGCGGTCCAGGACGCGGGCGAGAAACCGAAGCAGATCCTGCCGACGGAGGGCATCGCCCACCAGACGGTGGCCCAGTTGCGCGGAGCCCGCTCGGTGACCGCGTCCTCCAGCGGCAACTGGCTGTTCCAACTCCCCCAGTACGACCCGGTGAACGCCTTCGACGGCGACCCCGGCACCGCGTGGGCGGAGGGCGCGGCGGGCTCGGCGAACGGGCAGTGGCTGCGCATCGGCTTCGCAGGCGGGTCCTACGACATGCCGAGTTCCTTCAAGGTCACCCCGCTCCCCCAGGAGAGCGTGCGGGCGGCGGCCACGGAGGTACGGGTGCAGACGGCGAGGGGAACGGCGACCAGCTACCTCCAGCCGAACGGCACGACCCAGACCGTCAAGGCCCCACCGGGCGACACGAGTTGGATGAAACTGACGATCGTCGACTCGGTGGCCCGCCGTACCGGACTCACCGGCGCGGGCTTCTCCGAGATCACCCTGCCGCACGTCCAGGTCACCCGGCTCCTCAAGCTCCCCACCGACGCCAACGACTCCGACGCGGCCGCCGAGATCATCGCCCTGCACCGCACGGCCGACCCGACCGGCCTCTCCCCCACCGGCACGGAGGCGGGCCTGCACCGCACGTTCTCGACGTCGACGGCGGGAACGTACGAGATGAAGGCGAGCGCGGTGGCGATCCCCGGCGAGCAACTCGACAAGCTCCTCTACGAGGTGGCCCCCGGCCAGCAGCATCGCATCACGGCGACGGCGGACTCCACGGCCGCGCTGGGGGCCGGCCTCTCGGCCCGCAATCTCACGGACGGAGACCTGACGACGGGCTGGGTGGCGGGCGACCGCCCGACGATCCACCTCTCCTGGACCGGTAAACAGGCGGTGGGCGAAGTGGTGTTGGCGGCGGCAGGCGGTCTGTCGACGCGTCCGACCGAGGTCGACATCACCTCACCCGACGGCTCGACGATCGCCGGCGTGGACGAGAACGGCGTGGTCCGCTTCGACCCCATCACCACGGACCACCTCGACATCACGATCACGAAGACCGCCCCGCTCACCCTCCACAACCCGGTGGCGGACGAGAACCTCCAACTCCCGGTGGGCCTGACCGAGGCATACATCCCGGCCCTCGACCAGTACCGCACCCCCCAACCGGACCCCACCCGCACCTTCACGCTGCCCTGCGGAAAGGGCCCGGTGGTTTCGGTGGACGGCGAGTTGTACCGGACGAGCGTGACGGGAACGGTGAGGGACCTGGCCGAGCGCCGAGGCGTTGAGGTGACCCTCTGTCAGGAAGGCAAAGGCGACCCGGCATTGGAGCTGACGTCGGGAACGCACCGGGTGGAGGCCGGGGACGCGGGCCCCCTGCAACTCACGGACATCACGCTGACCCGAGGCACAGTCACCGAACCCACCACCGTGACCCGCAAGTTGACGATCCAGGACTGGCTGGGCGACCGCCGAGAGGTGGAGGTGGGCGCGGGCGCGGCTTCCTACCTCACCACCTACGAGAACTACAACGACGGCTGGAAAGCCACCCTGAACGGCAAGGAGTTGTCACCGGTCCGCCTCGACGGCTGGCAACAGGGCTGGCGCGTCCCCGCGGGCGCGGGCGGCACGATCAAGCTCTCCTACACCCCGGCGACGACCTACGAGGCCGGCCTCATCGGCAGCGGAGCGGCCCTGGCCGTCCTCCTGGCCCTGGTGATCTGGCGCCGCCACGAACCCAACCCCGACGAGCTGCAACCGCCCCCACCACCGCCGGGACTGTGGCTGGGCACGGTGGCGCTGACACTGGTCGGCGCGGTGATCGCGGGCTGGCTCGCCCTCCTGGTCCCGGCCCTGGCACTGCTGGCCTACCGCCGCCACGCACTACTGGTACCGATCGCGTTCACAGCATTGGCGGGCGCGGGGATCGTGGCGGCGACGGGCGCGGGCACCCCGGTGAGCGAAGGCGAGGGCGCCTTCAGCCACGCGGCTCAACTCCTGGCACTGATCGGTCTGTTCGCGGGCTTGGTGAGCGTGAGGGAGTGGCAGGACCCGGATCCAGACGTTCCGGACTTGCCTCGCCGGGAGCGAGGCACAAGCGCGATGGGCGAAAGGCCCGTGGCACCGGAGTCCGGCCCCACGATCTCCGCACGGGGCCCAGAGGCGCGGGGCCATGACGCAAACGGCTCCGCCGCGCGGGCACGCCCAGCCCACGGCAACGACCCAACACCGCCCAACGCCAACTCCCTAGGGGCGCGGGGAACTGCGCAACAACCCCCCACCCAACCGCACCCAAGGACCGAAACCCAATGACCGCCCTAGCCCACCCCGCGCAACCCCACAGCCCCGCCCGCCGCCGCATCCCTTTTCCCACAGTCGACGAAATAGCCCGCCACTGCCACCAGTCCACCGAGCCGGAAACAGTCCACATAGAGGTCCACCTCCCAGGCCCGCTCAACCCGGGACGACTCCGCTCAGCCTTCGCAGAAGCCCTGCACCACCACCCCCGCATCCTCATGCGCGAGGCCCCCGGCCCCTGGTACCGCCGCCGCTACGAATGGGAGCTGACCGAGTCCCCGGACGTGGAGGTGGTGACCTTCCCACCCCCGACCCAGGACGCCCTGAAACAAGCCCGCACCCGCGCCCTGGACCAGACCCCGCCCCTCACCGCCTCCCCACCCATCCGCCTCGAAGCGATCAGCCTCCCCCACGACACATCCCCCGGCACCGGAACGGTCCTGGTCCTCACCGTCAACCACACCGCCCTCGACGGCCCCGCCTGCCTCCGCATCCTCGCCACCGCGGCGGAGCTGTACAGCGGTCACGCCAACGCCCCGACCGCTCCACCGACCCGCC
Source organism: Streptomyces sp. NPDC005492 (assembly GCF_040605995.1). Classification (NCBI taxonomy): domain Bacteria; kingdom Bacillati; phylum Actinomycetota; class Actinomycetes; order Kitasatosporales; family Streptomycetaceae; genus Streptomyces; species Streptomyces sp. NPDC005492. Next base: position 17,942 of record NZ_JBEXDX010000005.1, on the reverse strand, counting down.
CCCCGGACCCACCGGAACCCCCCACCGACACCCCCTCCGTATGGACTCCGCCCGCCCGAGTGGCCCCCGGCACCCCGGACCACTCCCCCGGCGGCAACGGCATGGCCCTCGCCGAACTCCCCGTCCCGCACCGCCCCAAGGGGTCCCCGTACACGGTGAACGACCAACTCATGGTCACGACGGCCCTGATGATCGCCCGCTGGAACCGCGAACACGGCCAGCGCCCCCGCCCGATGCGCATCACGATGCCCGTGGACGACCGCTCCCGAGGCACGGACATGCCCATAGGCAACGGCACCCGACTGGTCGAAGTCACCTTCTCCCCCGAGGAGTTGGCCAACGCCGCCGCCCCCGACCACCGCATGGGCGAACTCCTCCACCGCACAGCGACCCGAACCCGCGCCCTCAAGTCCCTCCCCCGCCCCCAACTCGGCCACGGCGCAGCCCTGTTGACCGCCCCCCTCGTCCCCGTGGCCTGGCGCGCCACCCTCACCCGGGGTCTGCGCAGGGCGGCCGCGCCCTGGACCTCGACGACACTCCTGAGCAACATCGGCCGTATCCCGTACCCCCTGGACTTCGGCGACACCGCCGGCCGCGCGCACGCCGTGTGGTTCTCGGCCCCGGCCCGTATGCCGCGCGGCCTCACCGTGACGACCGCGTCCACCGCCGGACGGCTCCACGTGGCCCTGCGCTGGTCCCGCACCCTCCTCGGCCCCGGCGACGGCGCCCACCTCCGCGACCTGTTCGAGCACTATCTGCACACGACGGAGGAGCACCAGGCATGACGACCACCGCCCCGCACCAGTCCGGCCTCCGCGACTTCTACGAGAACCCCGCCGTGCCGGTCGCCTCGGGCCCCTCCCGCACCCTCCGCCAGGCCCGCGCCCTGGCCGCCGCGCTGGGCCCGGCCACCGGGGGTCCCCGTACCGTCCTCGACATCGGCTGCGGCGACGGCAGCGCGGCCGCCACCGCCGCGCCCCTCCTCACCGGGCACCGGATCGTCGGCGTCGACTGGTCCCAGGACGCCCTCACCCGCGCCCGCACCCACCTGCCGTATGCCGTCCGCGGTGAACTCACCGCGCTGCCGCTGCGGTCGGCCGTCGCGGACGCCGTGCTGTTCAGCGAGGTGGTCGAGCATCTCGTCGACCCGGACACGGCCCTCGCGGAGATCCGTCGGGTGCTGCGTCCGGGAGGCCATCTCATGCTGTCCACACCGAACTTGGCCGCCTGGTACAACCGCGCTCTGCTGCTCGCCGGTGTGCAGCCGGTGTTCTCGGAGGTGAGCCTGCGCGCGATCCACGGCCGCCCGGGAAAGGAGGTCGTAGGACATCTGCGGCTCTACACCCCGCGCGCGCTGCGGGAGTTCGTGGCGGCGGCCGGCTTCACGGTCGTAGGACTCAAAGGCGCTCCCTTCCACGGGGTGCCGCGACCGCTGCGCGCGCTGGACCGACTGGCCTGTGCCAGACCGCAGTTGGCGTCGATCCTGTTGCTGCACGCGCGGAAGACGTAGGGGCGCGGCCCGTGTGGTGGGGAGTGGCGGCGGCCCTGGTGGCGAACGTGCTGTACAGCACCGGATTCGTGCTGGAGAAAAGGGCGTTGGCGGCCCTGCCCGAGGTGACGGTCCGTCAACCATGGCGGCTGCTGCGGCTGGTGCTGGGCAGTCCGTTGTGGATCGGGGGGTCGCTGGCGCTCGCGGCCGGGTTCGGTGCGCAACTCGCCGTGTACCGGACGCTGCCGATCGCCGCCGCGCAGGGCATCTTCGTGTCGGGGCTGGTCCTGCTGGTGCTGCTGTCCGCGCGCATGCTCGGCGAGGAGACCACCGGCCGCGAACGGTACGCGCTGGGCGCGATCCTCGTCGCGCTGCTGATGGTGGTGCTGTCACTGAAGGAGGGCTCGGACCATGTGAGCCGCGCCGCGCCCTATCCGCTGATCCTGCTGGTGTGCGTGCCCTCGCTGGCGGCCGGCGTCTGGCTGTACCGGTCGACCGAGCGCAGCGCGGCCCACCGGCACCGGCTGCCCACCACGGGTGTCGAATACGGCGTCGCGGTGGGGCTGTTGTACGGGGTCAGCTCGCTCGCCATCAAAGGGGTGTCGAGCTATCTGACCACAAGTGACCTGGGCGGGGCGGTGGTTGGCCTGCTGCGGTCCCCGTACCCGTATCTCCTGCTCTGCACGGGCGCGTTGGGGCTGGTCATGTCGCAGGCGGCGCTGCAACGCTGCCGGGCCTCGCTGATCGTGCCGGTCTGTACGACGGTGACCAGCCTGTTCACGGCGGTGCTCGGCACGCTCTCGTTCGGCGAGGCCCTGCCGCACGATCCGGTGCGGCTGGCTCTGCGGATCGGGGGCACCGTACTGGCGGTCGCCGTCCTGCTGACCATGCCGAAGCACGACAACGCGCCTCAACCTCCGGTCGAGGCGAAGGAGTTGACGCCCCCATGAACCCGGACGACCCGCTGCTGAAGATCCTGGCCTGCCCGCTCGACAAGGGCCCGCTGCATCTGCTGCCCACCGGCGCCCTGTACAACCCGCGTCTGCGCCGCCGCTATCCGGTCGTCGACGGCATCCCGCAACTGCTGCCCTCCTCCGGAGAGCAAGTGACCGACGACGACGAACACGAGGAACTCCTCAAACGGATGGCACCATGACCCCCGCGCCCCGCATCCCCACGCCCCGCACCCTCACCGCCCGCCTCGCACCCCTCCTCCCCACCCGTCTGGTCGCCGCCACCGCCCGCGCCGTCTACCCCCGCTTCGAACCCGAACTGGCCCGCCTGGGCGACCTGTTGCCGCCCGACTGCGGTACGGCGGTCGACGTGGGCGGCTGGTACGGCCCCTGGACGTACCGCCTGTGGAGACACGCGCGTCGGGTGGTGACCGTCGAACCGGTCCCCCATCTGGCGCGGCTGCTCGCCTCGGCCGCCCCGGCGAACGCGAGCGTCGTCCCGGCCGCCGCCTCCGACCGCCCCGGCACGGCCCGCCTGTGGCTGCCGCCGGACGACGAGGGCGACCGGGGCGTGTCCTCGCTGGTCCGCCGGGACATCCACGCCCGCGCCCTGCACGTGCCCTGCGTCACCCTCGACGGCCTGGGCCTCAAGGAGGTCGACTTCATCAAGATCGACGTGGACGGCAACGAACTTGCCGTCCTGCACGGCGCGACCGGCCTCCTGACCCGCGACCGCCCCGCGCTCTTCGTCGAACTGGAGTCGCGCATCCAGCCGATCGCCCCTGTGGTGACCTACCTGTCCCTGCTCGGCTACGAGGGCTGGGTTCTGCCGGACACAACCTGGGTGAGACTGTCGGCCTTCCCCCTGGAGGAGCACCAGGCCCGGACCTCGTACGTCGTCTCCCAGGGCCTGCTGCGCCGCGTCCTGCCCTTCGCGCGCGGTCCGCGGTACGTCAACTCGGTCCTGTTCCTCCCCGACGGCCGACGCCCGGGTGTCAGTGGCGTGCGCGACGATGGATCGCATGCCCGAAGCGAAACGCCCCGCGACCCCGTTCAGCCCCCTCGACTTCCAACTCGTCCTGCTGCGCCGCATGGCGGACCACAATCCGGACCTGGTCGAGGACGCCCGTCATGAGCTGGGCGTCTCGATCGCCGACATGCGCGAGGCCAACAAGCGTTGGCAGGCCATGCTGCACTCCCCGCGCGGGAGGGCCGCCGCCTCCCGGTACCGCTCGATCCTGGGCACCCCCGAGTCGACGGTGAACCGGAAGATCGGCGATCTGGAGTGCGAGGCCCGGCAGTGGCCGGTCCCGCTCTGGCCCGACCTCCGCTTCGAGGTGCTCACCGCTCCGAACGGCGTGGTGTGGAACGAATGGCTGGTCCGCGCCCCGGGCGCGGAGGCCCCTCCCCTCCACACCCTCGACGACCTGACCCCCTGGTCCTGCACGGTCGACGAGGCGGCCCGCGCCTTCGCCCCCGCCCGCCCCCTGGAGGGCACGGCCCCCACCCGCTGGGGCCTCGCCTTCACCGCGCCGGACGCCCGGGGCGTACGACACCGGTGCGCGGCCGAGTTCACCTGGGGGCTGCTCCAGCGGACGGCGGTCAGCGAGTAGCGGCCCCCACGATCGCCTCGACGACGACCGCGAGCGACCCCGGATGCAGATCGAGGAAGAGGTTCGGCTCGACGAGTTCCAGTTCCATCACACACGGCTCCCCGTCGGGCCCGTCCACGAGGTCCACGCGGGCGTACAGCAACTCCGGCGCGTCCGGTACGGCGGCCAACGCCCGCTCGGCGACGGAGAGTTCGGCCGCCGTCGCGGTCCACGGTTCGAGGTCGGGGTGGGACACCTTGTCGTCGTCGTAGGCCGTGCCCCGCGCCAGCACCGCCCCCTTGCGCGAGGCGTGCACATGACGCCCCCCGAAGAACAGCAGCGCCCGCTCCCCGGTGACGTCCACGTTCGTCAGATACGGCTGCACCATCGCGGTGAACCCCTCCGCGTGCATCCGCTCCAACTGCCGTACGGCCGTCTCGTGTTCGTCGGGCGTGTAGCGGGCGGCGAAGCGCGCGCCCGCGCCGGACGTCGGCTTGACCACGTACTCGTGGTCGTCGGGGAGGTCGACCGGGTCGTCGGCGGCGAGATAGCGGGTCGGTACGACGGGCACGCCGGCCGCCGCGAGCTCGCCGAGGTAGCGCTTGTCGGTGTTCCACCGCACGACCTGCACCGGGTTCGCGAGCCGCGTCGCCTTGCCGACCCGCTCCGCCCAGGCCACGAATTCGGCGGCCCGCCAGCTGTAGTCCCAGGTCGACCGGATGACCACGAGGTCGTAGGCGCCCCAGTCGGTCCCCTCGTCGTCCCACGGCACGGCGACGGCCTCGGCGCCGGCCGCGCGCAAGGCCTCCACCAGTACCGGAAGGTCACGGTCCTTGCTGGGCTTGGGTCCGGGGTCGTAGGTGGCGAGCGCGATGCGGGGCACGGGGATCTCCCTCGTCGTACGGACTACGGACTACGGACAGATCCGCAGGCTAACCGGCCGCCCCGCAACCACGGCAACCGGATCCGCGCCCTCCTCGCCTGTGTGGTGGCGGACGTGGTGTAGGAACGGGGGTGTCCCCGAGGTCTGGGGATCCGTGACCCCGACGGCTTAGGAGTGCGCCGCGTGTCCATCCTCTTTCCGGCCCTGGTGAATCCGGGCGAGCGGCCCGCGCTCAGGTTCGGTGACCGGTCCCTGACGTACGCGGAGCTGGGCGCGGCTGCGGACGTCCTCGCGGTGCGGTGCGCGGGCGCCGGCCGGGTCGCCGTGTGGGCCACCCCCTCGCTGGAGACGGCCGTCGCCGTGGTGGCGGCGCTCCGGGTCGGGGTGGCCGCGGTGCCACTCAATCCGAAGTCGGGCGACAAGGAACTGGGGCACATCCTGGCGGACAGCGCGCCGACGGTGGTACTGGCGGCTCCGGGCGACGAACTGCCTTCCGCGCTAGGTGAGTTGGAGCGCGTCGATGTCGAGGTGCGGGCGGTCGGGGGCGGCGCGGGCCGGGCCGTCTCCCCCGGCGACGAGGACCCCGCCCTCGTCGTCTACACCTCCGGCACCACCGGCCCGCCGAAGGGCGCCGTCATCCCGCGCCGGGCGCTCGCGGCGACGCTGGACGCGCTCGCCGACGCCTGGCAGTGGACCGGCGAGGACGTGCTCGTGCACGGGCTGCCGTTGTTCCATGTGCACGGTCTGGTGCTGGGCATCCTGGGCCCGCTGCGGCGCGGCGGCTCGGTACGGCACCTGGGCAGGTTCAGCACGGAGGGTGTGACGCGGGAGCTGAACGACGGGGCGACCATGCTGTTCGGCGTACCGACGATGTACCACCGCATCGCGGAGACCCTGCCCGACGACCCCGGGCTGGCCAAGGCCCTCGGCCGGGCCCGCCTGCTGGTCTCCGGCTCGGCGGCGCTGCCGGTCCACGACCACGAGCGGATCACGTCGGCGACCGGCCGCCGGGTGATCGAGCGCTACGGCATGACGGAGACCCTGATGAACACCAGTGTGCGGGCGGACGGTGAGCCGCGCGCCGGGACGGTGGGGGTCCCGTTGCCCGGTGTGGAGCTACGGCTCGTCGAGGAGGACGGCACCCCCCTCCCTTCGTACGACGGCGAGAGCGTGGGCGAGATCCAGGTGCGCGGGCCGAACCTCTTCACCGAGTACCTCAACCGGCCCGACGCGACGGCCGCCGCGTTCACCGCCGACGGCTGGTTCCGCACCGGAGACATGGCCGTACGTGACCCCGACGGTTATGTACGGATCGTCGGCCGGAAGGCCACCGACCTGATCAAGAGCGGGGGTTACAAGATCGGCGCGGGCGAGATCGAGAACGCGCTCCTGGAACACCCCGGGGTCCGCGAGGCCGCCGTCACCGGCGAAGCGGACCCCGACCTGGGCGAACGGATCGTGGCCTGGATCGTCCCGACGGATCCTCAATCCCCGCCACAACTAACGGAGTTGGCCGACCATGTGGCGGCACGCCTCGCCCCGCACAAGCGCCCCCGCGTCGTCCACCACCTCCCCACGCTCCCCCGCAACGACATGGGCAAGCTCCTGAAACGCTCCCTGGCCCAGGACCGAACCGAATGACCGCCACTTCCCTTTAGCCGTTCTTTAACTCCGACATTGCAGATAAATACCCCCATTCAGTCGCGCCCCACCCGGCCCACCACAAGACGCGCCCGCTCCCCCGCCCCCGCACGATGCGAAGGAGGCCCGCCGCCCGGCGACGCCCGGTCCGCGCTCTCGGGAGAACCTGCCATGACCGTCAGTCTGGAGCAGTTGCGACGCTGTCACTTCGCCGTCGACCTGGGCGCGGCCCGCACCCGCGTCTACGTCAAGGGCGCCGGGCTCATCGTCGACCAGCCGTCCGCCGCCGCCGTGAACACGCGGACCGGCGCGCTGATCGCCGTAGGAGAGTTCGCGGAGAAGATGACGGGCCGTACGCCCGACTACATCCGGGTGGTCCGGCCGGTCTCCGGCGGGACCGTCGTCGACATCGAGATGGCGCAGCGCATGTTGCGGCACCTGATCGGCGACAAGGTCCGCCGCGCGCTGCGCCGCAAGCCCCGGCTGCGGGCCGCCGCCTGCACCCCGCACGACGCCGACCCGCTGGCGCAGCGGGCCGCGATCGAGACGCTGGTCGGGCTCGGGGCGCGCCGGGTGGAACTGGTCGACACGCTCATCGCCGCGGCCGTCGGCTGCGGGCTCCCCGTCGAGCGGCCCGAGGCGACCATGATCATGGTGTGCGGGGCGGCCGCGACCCAGGTCGCCGTGCTCTCCCTGGGCTCCATCGTCACCGCCGAGCGCATCCCGGTGGGTGGCGAGGCCGTCGACCACGCGATCGTCCAACACCTGCGCCACGAGCACGAGTTGATGCTCCCGAGCCAGTCCGTACGTCCGCTCCAGCTCGCCCTGTCCGGCAACGGTCTCACCCCGCACGGCCCGGCCCTGACCGAGATCCACGGGCGGGACGTGGCGACCGGTCTTGCCCGTTCCGTGCAGGTCGACACCGCCGCCGTACGGGACGCGATCGAGACCCCGCTGACCGCGGTGCTGGACGGCATCGGCAGGGTGCTGCGCAACTGCCCGCCCGACCTGGTGGCCGACCTCGTCGACCGCGGGATCATGATGGTCGGCGGCAGCGCCCTGCTCCCCGGCCTCGACCAGATGCTGCGCGCGGCGACCGGGATGCCGGTGCACATCGCCGAGCGGCCGGACGTATGTGCCGTACAGGGCCTGGGCTACATGCTGGAGGGCAAGATCGAGCCGCTGGTCCTGGACCCGCTGGCGACCTGAGGTGAGCGAGCCCGTCCCCGCTCTCTCGCCGCTCCTCGAAGCCGTCCTGAGCGTGGGTTCCGAGCTCGAACTGCGCACCACGCTCCAGCACATCGTGGACGGCGCGGCCGAGCTGACCGGCGCACGGTACGCGGCGCTCGGCACCACGGACCCCGGCCAGGACGGGCTCACCGAGATCCGCACCGGTGCGGTCGCGCCCCCGTCCCCCGGCGCCCTCAGCGTGCCGATCCACGTCCAGGACGAGGCGTTCGGCCATCTCCACCTCGCCGGGAAACGGCACGACGCCCCCTTCACCGCCGAGGACGAACAACTCCTGCACGTCCTCGCCGCGCAGGCCGGCATCGCGATCGGCAACGCCCGCCTGTACGAGACGGCCCGGCAGCGCGAGCGCTGGATCGAGGGCGCGGCGGCCGTCACCACCGCGCTGCTCACCGGCGAGAGCGCGGCCGACGCGCTGATGACCGTCGCGGAGGGCGCCCGGGCGCTCGCCGACGCCGCCGCGGGCGTGATCCTCCAGCCCACCGAGGCGGGCGGCATGGAGATCGTCACCGCCTCCACCTTCGAGGACCCGGGCGACATCGTCGGTACGACCATCGCGCCCGGCAGCCCCGTCCTCGTCCAACTCCTGGGCGGCGAACCGGTGTTCATCGACGACTCGGCGACCGACCCGCGCATGACGACGCATGTACGGCACCGGTTCGGCCCCAGCATGATGCTGCCGCTCCAGGCGGACGGCCATCTCATCGGCACCCTCGCGCTCCCCCGCCGCCCGGCCGACCGCCCCTACACGGTCGTGGAGCGGTCGCTGGCGACGCAGTTCGCCTCGCAGGCCGCCCTCGCCCTGGTCCTCGCCGACGCCCAGCACCACCGCGAACGCCTCGCGGTCTACGAGGACCGCGACCGTATCGCCCGCGATCTGCACGACCTGGTGGTCCAACGCCTGTTCGCCACCGGCATGTTGCTGGAGTCCGCCCAGCGCAGGGGCGGCCCTGCCGACCCGGCCCATGAGGTCCTCGGTCGTGCCGTCGACGAACTCCAGTCGACGATCCAGGAGGTCCGCACGGCGATCTTCGCCCTGCAACAACCACCGGCCGAAGCACCAACCACCCTGCGCGGCAAGGTACTTCGGGAGACGGCGAGCGCGTCGGCCGCCCTGGGCTTCCAGCCCTCCACGCACTTCACCGGCCCGGTGGACACCCTCGTCCCCGACCAGGTGGCGGCCCAACTCCTCACCGCCCTGCGCCGCGCCCTCACCACCGCGTCCCGCCGCCCCGGCGCCTCCCGCCTGGAGATCACACTCGACGTGACGACCCCGCTGCCGGACGGCCGGGACGCCGTACGCCTGACGGTGTACGACGACGGCGGCGACACCGGCACGACGGTGGACTGGCGGTCGCCTCTGTGAGGGGCAGGGCCTCGTCAGTACGGCAGGAGTCGGCCCGAGGGCGTCCTGCGGTCGATGGTGTCGTCACGAGGCGTGGCGGGCCGGCGACTGACGCGAACACGGATCTGTCGGTTCATGGCGCCCTCCCGAGGCTCATAACTCCTATGCCCCTCTCCTATGCCCCACACTCTTCCTCTCGACGCTCAAGAACATCGGCGCTGTCACGGCACCCTCGTAACGTGGCCTCATGACCACCACGTTCACGCTTCTGCATCCCGGCGCCATGGGCGCGAAAGTCGGCGGCCAGGCGGCCCTTGCGGGTACCCGGGTTCTGTACGTCCCCACCGGCCGGAGCCCCGCCAGTCTCGAACGGGCCCGGCAGGCAGGCCTGGAGGCGGCCGAGTCCCTCGAATCCGCCCTGGCCGCAAGCGACTTCGTGCTGTCGGTCTGCCCGCCGCACGCGGCGGAGGACGTGGCGCACGAGGTCCTCGCGCACCCCTTCCGGGGCGTGTACGTCGAGGCCAACGCCATCAGCCCGGACCGCACCCGGCGTATCGCCGCGGCCTGCGCCGAGCGCGGGGTGCTCCTGGTCGACGGCTCGATTTTGGGCGGCCCACCAGGACCGGACAGCGCCCCGCGCCTCTATCTGAGCGGCGACGGGGAGGCGGTGGCCGGGGTGGCGGCGGTGTTCGAGGACACCCGGGTCCTGGCCCGCCCGCTCGACGCCGGGGTCGGCGCGGCCTCGGCGCTGAAGATGTCGTACGCCTCCTACCAGAAGTCGGCCCGCGTCCTGGCCGCCGTGTCGCACGCCCTGGCCGCGAGCCACGGAGTGGGCGCCGAACTGGCCTTGGAGGCAAGCGCGTTGACGTCCAACATCCTCGCGGAGACGGAGCAACTGCCGAGCGTCGCCGCCCGTGCGTGGCGGTGGGCACCGGAGTTGGAGGAGATCGCGGCCACCCTGCGCACGGCGGGACTGCCGCCGGACCTGGCGGAGGGAGCGGCAACGGTGCTGCGCCGCTGGACCGACGACAAGGACCGTTTCGACCTGCCGCTGGAGGAGGTGCTGGCCCACCTCCACTGAACTGGGCCTGTGCGCCGTCCGGTTCAACCCGCGGCGGTCAGCTTCTGCCCGGACGGGGTGACGGCATACCACATCCGGTCCTTGGCCTGCCCGTTGAGCTGACCCGCCGCCGTGTCGCCCACGTACCGGTACAACGGCCAGCCGCCGAGGGTGAGCTGCGTCTGACCGGACCGGTGGACCGTGCCGAGGAGACTCTTCTCAACTCCCGTGGTCTGTACGGAGTTCCGCACGATGACGGGGATCCAGGTCTTCGTGCACTCCCCGGAACACGTCCACTTGGACGGAGACGGCTCGTCCTTGTCGTAGCGGTAGAGGGTCATCCCCTTGTCGTCGGTCACCACATCACCCCCGCCCTTGACCGCCTCGGCCACGAGGCCGGTGGTCGCGCCCGACGGCGCGCTGCTCGCGGTGGCGGGTGTGGCGGGCACGGAGGTCGCGGGTACGGAGGTCACGGCTGCCGGTGCGGAAGAGGTGTTGTCCATCGAGCTGTCGCACGCCGCCAGCAGGAACGTGGCGGCGAGGCCCGCGGCCGAGAGGAGGACGATGCGCTGCTGGATCACGGAGCTTCCCTTCGCCGGGCGTACCACTTGCCCCTGTGGATACGTCGGGAGACTCCCGCCCTCTCACTCACCTGGGCCATATGGCGAAGCCTTGACTCAGGGCGCCGTGGTGGGCCCGATCCCGCGCAGTTCCCGCACGGTGCCGCCGAGCCGGGAGCGGAAGCCGTCCAGCAGCTCCGGCCGCGCGCTGACGACCCAGCGGGTGCCGACGAGGTACTTGCCGCCGTAGACGGCGGCGCTGTCGAGCCAGGTCACCTGGAACCGGTCCTCGGGGAACGTGGTGATCCGGTACTCGCCCCGCTTCGTCCGGCACACACCCTCGCGCAACTCCTCCGCGTCGATCCGGATCTCGGCCGTACAGCCGGTGAGCCCGGCGATCACCTCGACCTTCGCCGGCGCCACGACACCGGCTTCGGGCGCGGCGGTCACGGACGCGCGCTTGCGTTCCGCCGCGCCGTCGTCCTCGCCTCCGCCGCAGGCCACGGCCAGCGGGAGCAGGGCGAGGGCGGCGCCGTGGCGCAGGCGGGTTGTGGGGCGTCGGTGCGGCTGCTGTGTCTGGTCTGTCACGACAGGGGGTACGGGTGTGCCGTGACGGGCGTTCACCGGTGGAACCCCTGGCCTTGCACACCTCGTGCTCCAGCGGTACGGGGTCGAGCCCGAACGAGCGCGGCCCGGCGTGGAGGGTGGGATACCGGTAGCCGAGGTCCACGATCCGTACCCCTGGCACGCCGTCACAGCGTCGCCGCCCTCCCGATGTGCTGAGCGACGTCCGGGTGGGCGAGGTAGCGGTCGATGGCGTGCGGCTTGTCGCCGTTGTCGACCGCGATGTTCTGTACGTCTCCCCAGGCAGGGCGACCCAGCGAAGCGGACCGGGTCGGGAGGGGATGGCCCAGTGCGACGATGTCCTCGGGGTCGTGGGCCGTGAGCCAGTCGACGCCCATGGCGTGTGGGCCTGGGTGCCTCAGGTTTCGCTGGACGGCTGTGCGAGACGATGACCAGGGAACCGGTCGCCGGAACGCTCTCCCGTACGACGGCCAGGACCTGTTCGCGGCCACGCTTCAAGTAGACAGCGACATCGCGGAGGTGCTCGCTGATGTAGGACTGGTCGAAAGGGGTGTGCCGGGCCAGCGCCAGCAGCGCCTGGCGTGTGACGTTCCACGACAGCGTCCTGCGGCCCACGTCAGCCAGCAGTTGGTCCATGCTCTCCAGAGCCGTCTCACCTCTCCGCCCCGCCCTCGACTCGGTGCCCGACTCGCGTGTCATGTCATACAGGAGGCCTTGTCACCACCGACCAGGATCACGGCCTGGCGGTACGGGTCGAACACGAACAACGACCGCACCTCCGTGGCCCTGCCGAGCCCTTGATCGTGTCCACCAGCCGGCGGCCACGACAGTGCTGGCTCGACCACGACGAACTGCCAAGCCATGCACGCGCGCCCATCTGATCCCCGGCTCAGGAAGCGGGAGAACCGTCTTCCCCTGGACTTGCGTACCCGGGACCTGACCGCCGAGGTCCGCCAGGTCACCGACCTGCAAGCGGCCGCGCTCACGGGCGTCCGGTCCGCGAGCATGGCAGGACATGGCATCCGGCGGACCCGGACGGTAACGAGTTCTGCGTCATGGCCCCGCCCGGTGCCTCTCTACCGGACGGGCCCTGACACGGTCCGGCTGTACCGCGGCCCGCGCCAACTTACGGTTACCGCGTTGCGGCGGCCAGTGCCGCGCGGATGGCGTCCTCGTCGACCGGCCGACCCTTCTCGTCCGAGTACGGCCCATACGGGGTCCCCCACACCGGCGTGCCCGTCGCCTGCCGCCAGCTGTCGGCCAGCGGTCCCGCGTCCACCACGCCGTACCCGACGGATTCGATGAATTCGGTCACCGCCGCCTTCGCCGGCACGGAGTCCCCGGCGATCGGCAGGTACGAGCGGTCGGCCGCCCCCGCCGGGCGGGCGAGTGACAGCAGGTGCTTGAAGAAGATGTTGTTGAACGCTTTCACGAGCACGGCGTCCGGGATGTACCGCAGCAGCAGCTCGCTCGAAGTGAGCGACTCGCTGTCGAGCTCGGGGATGTGCCCGTCACGCTCGGGGCCGTAGTTGCACGTGTCGATGACCGTCTTCCCGGCCAGTGACGCGGCCGGCAGGTTGGGGAAGGCCTTGACCGGCACCGTGACCACGACGATGTCGCCGACCGCCGCGGCCTCCCCGCTCGTCGCCGCGGATGCCCGCGGCCCCAGGTCCGCGACCGTGTCCGCGAGCGTTTCGGGACGGCGCGAGTTGCTGAGCACGACCTGGTGCCCGGCCTCGATGGCGAGCCGCGCGACGGCACTGCCGATGTTGCCGCTTCCGATGAATCCCACAGTCGTCATATTTTCAGCGTCCTTCCAGAAGAGCCGAACCCCTGTCACGTGCCGGGCTCATTACGATTCGGGTCCCTGCCGTCAACCGGCGGAGAAGTAATGGCCGTTGTCCAGATCGGCGAGCAGGCCGAGCTCAGCGGGTTCCCAGCCGAGGGTCCGGCGGGTGATGAGGTTGGACGCCGGGTAGCTCTGCGTGACCACGTTCGCGAGGAACCCGAAGTATCCCGGCACCATCAGCACGTCCGCGGGAACACTCACGACGGGCAGGCCCAGACGGCTGCCCAAGGCCTCGGCAATCTCGCGGAACGGGATGCCCCCGTCTCCGACCGCGTGCCAGTACTTGCCGGCCGGCCCCTTCTCCAGCGCCAGGCGAAACACGGAGGCGACATCGCGGACGTGCACGGCGTTCCACAGGTTCGCGCCGTCTCCGGGGTAGCCGACGTAACCCTTCTCCTGCGCGAGCGCGATCAACTGCACGAGGAAGCCGGCACGATCGGTCGTGCTGTGCGCGATGTTGGCGATCCGCACGACCGAAGACCGCACTCCCCGCTCGGCGAGGCCGACCACGGCGGTTTCCACGACGTTGCGAACCCGTAGGGTGCCCCGGTACTCATCGCCGCCGGGAAGTGCCGGGTCCTCCTCGGTGGCCGGCCGGCCCAGATCCCCTGGCGAGCCTATGCTCCCCGCCGCGACCAGCGGCTTTCCGGTTCCCGCCAGTGCCTCGCCGTACGCGAGCATGATGGGGAGCTCCGCAGCGGCCACGGCGTCGATCCCGCCGGAGGGAAGCAGGTCCTGCCTGTGCGCGACGTGGATGACGCCGTCGGAGTCCGCGGCCGCCTCCTTGAGCCCGTCGAGATCCTCGAGGTCGCCGCGACGCACCTTCGCGCCGAGCGCGGACACCGCCGCCGCGGCCGTGTCCGACCGGGCAAGGCCGGTGACCTCATGTCCGGCGGCGATGAGCTCGGGGATGATGTACGAACCGGAATGGCCGGTCCCGCCCGTGACGAAAACACGCATACCGCTGTCCTTGTGAGAGTAGGTGGAGGGGCCGCTTCTCCCCGTGCCGCAGATCCACTGGCGTGATGTGGCGCGAGAAGTGGTGGTGCGGGTGCGCTCAGCCGAGAATGCCGGCGCCGAGGAAGAAGTCGGTGTGTTGACGGAGCGGGCAAAAGGCCCGGCTGTCCCCGCCCGGGTCAACCATGGTCAGGGCGCACGGCGCCCTGCTCGCCGGCTGCTCGGCCCCGGGGCTCAGCCGGTGAACTCGTGGACGCCGAGGGCGAAGTCCCCGTGGCCGACCCCGTTGCCGGCGAGACCCATCGTCACCACGCCCACTCCTTCCAGCCAGTGCGCCATTTTCAGGCCGCCGACGTCCAGCGGGCGCAGCCCGAGGCTTTCGATGAATGCCGCCACGCGGGCCTTGGCCTGCGCGTTGTCGCCGGCGATGAAGACGTTGGGCCGGCCCTTCTCCAGGACATTGCGGAAGATGGTGTTGAACGCCTTCACCACGCTGGCGCCGGCCGGGGCCACCTTGGCGACTTCCAGCGCGATCGAGGTCTCCTCGCTGTGGGCCAGTCCGTCGAACGTGGCGTTGAAGGGGTTGCTGATGTCGACGACGACCTTGCCCGCGAGGGCGTCTCCGTACTCGGCTACGACCGGAACGACACCGTCGTACAACAGGGCCGTGATGACGATGTCCCCTGCCGGGACGGCGCCCCAACTGCCCGTCGTAGCGCCGCCGCCCAGAGCCTTGGCCAGGTCATCGGCCTTGGACTGATCGCGTCCCATGACCTCGACGGTGTTGCCGCCCGCCACCGCGAGCGTGCCGATGGTACGGGCCATGTTCCCCGTACCGATGAGGGTGATGCTGCTCATGAGGTGCGCTCTCTTCCTGTTCTCGGGATGTCGCTCTGTCTCGCTCGTGCCGGGTCAGGCCGCAGGGCGTCGGCCGCGGCGTTCCGGGCCGACTGCCGTGCTTTTCCCGGCACCTCCGGCTCGTCGGCAAGCGAATTCGGCGTTCGCGTGGGGTGTGCCCGCGGCATTCCTGGTGTGTGGTTCAGATGGCGGTGGTGCCGCCGTCGGCGACCAGTTCCAGGCCGTTGACGTAGCTGGAGTCGTCGGAGGCGAGGAACAGGGCGACGGTGGCGATTTCTTCGGGGCGGCCCATCTCTCCGCGGGGGATGAGGGACTCGAATGCGGCCTTGGTCGCCTCGTCGAACAGTTCTTCCTGTTTGGCGGTGGAGACCTGGCCGGGGGTCAGGACGTTGACCCGGATCCTGCGGTCGCGCAGTTCGTTGAGCCAGACGCGGGCCCAGGCCTGCTGGACGGCTTTGCTTCCCGCGTAGAGGCTCCAGCCGGGGAAGGCGCCGAGGGAGGCGTTGGATCCGGTCATGAGGATCGAGCCGTTGTCGTTGATCAGCGGCAGCGCCTTCTGCACGGTGAACAGGGTGCCGCGCGCGTTGAGCCAGAAGGCGCGGTGGAACTGTTCCTCGGTGATCTCGCCGAGGACGGCGGGTTCGCCCGTCCCGGCGCTGGCCCACAGCACGTCGATCGAGCCCTTTTCCCGCTTGACGGTGTCGTACAAGCGGTCCAGGTCGTCCAGTTCGGCCGCGTCACCCTGGACGGCGGTGACGTTGCGGCCGATCAGCCTGACGGCGTCGTCCAGTGCTTCCTGCCGCCGGGCCTGAATGAAGACGTGCGCTCCTTCCTCGACGAACCGTTTGGCTCCGGCCAGTGCCATGCCGGTGGATCCGCCGGTGATCACCGCCACCTTGCCATCGAGCTTTCCCACGATCACTCCGTTGAATTAAATAGGTATCCGAAACAGCGTGCTCATTCTGGGCCTGGACCCTGCTGTCAAGTTTCGATGTCGAATTCTTGTGCCGAACTCAATTCGGCCCCGATAGGCACCTTTTCAGGTTGCCATTGACCTGAGTGCGTGTCCAAGACTTCTTTTGGCCGTGGTGATACCCTGAAGGCATCACCGGACTGGGAGACGTCATGGATCTGGACCTGCGCAAATTGCGTTACTTCGCCGCCGTGGCCGACCAGTTGCACTTCGGCCGCGCCGCCGAAGAGCTACATATCGCGCAGCCAGTGCTCAGCCGGCAGATCCGTGCACTCGAGCAGGATCTCGGCGCCTCGCTGTTCACCAGGGATCGCCACGGCGTAGAGCTGACCGACGCGGGCCGACAATTGCTGACCGACGCCGGTCCGCTCCTCGCCTCCGCCCACGCGGTCCGCCGCAGGGTGTCCGTGGCCGCCCGCGGCAGCCGGCGGCTGATGGTCGGTTTCCGGGCCGGCATCCCGGTCATCCCGGCGGCGCGGGCGTTCGAGGCCCAGCACCCGGACGTGGTCGTGGACGTGCAGCGGATCGAAGGGGACGACCAAGCCCCGATGCTGCTCGACGGCCGCATCGACGTCGGCTATGTGCGGCTGCCCATCGACGAGGCCGGCCTGCACGTCACCCCGCTGTACACCGAGCCGCGGGTGGCGGTGCTGCCCGTCGGCCACCGGTTGGCCGGCAAGGAGGAGGTCACCGAGGCAGACCTGACCGGCGAACCGCTGGTCTGGCACACCGACCCGAGCACACAGCCCACCAGGCGCCCGCACCCCAATGCCGGGTACCTGGTGCGCGGGGTGGACGAAACGCTCGAGCATGTCGCGGCCGGCCGGGGCATCTCGTTCCTGGCCCGTTCGGCGACCGTGTTCTACTCACATCCGAACATCGTCTATGTACCCATCCCGGATCTGGCGCCCGACCAGGTGTGCCTCGCGGTGGCGGCATCGCACACCTCGCCAGTGGTCGACGACTTCATCACCGCCGCTCAAGCGACGGCCGAGATCACGGCAGAATGCGGGAACTATGAAATGTGGCAGCTTGGAAGCAATTCCGTTTCAAAGCACGGTTGAGCAGTCCGACTGACTACAGCAGCGCCAACAGGGGGTACGCGGCGACAACAATAGCGAAGGAATTGAAAGTCGCCAAAGGCATTGACGATCAATTCCCCGAGACATTTCCACTCCTCGATCTCAATCTCAATCTCACCGAGGATGCGAATGATGGCCACCCCTGCGACCTGCCTGGTTGCGTCGTGAGCGCGAGTCCGTAGGTGTCGGAAGCAGACCGTGGGGCGGTTCATCGGTTCGCCGCCGGGCTGCGCCCGGACGACCAAGTGGCACTGGAGGCCACCAGCAGGGCAAGACCGGCAAGGTCGACGCCCGTAACCCGGCCCAGGTTCTGCCCGCTGACTTCCTACCGGGTACCTGGCCGCCGGACGAGCGGATCAGGATGCTGCAGCGCAGGTCCGCGCACCGAACTCAGCTCGTGCGCGGGCGGATCCGGGTGACGAGCCAGGTCCAGGCAGTGCTGCACCGCAACATGCTGGAGCGACCGCCGGTGACCGATCTCTTCGGCACTCGCAGCATGGCCTGGCTGGAGCATCAGACGCTGTCCGCCGACGAGCGGCAGACCGTGGGTGCCCTGATGCGGTAGCTCGACCTCTACGATGCCGAACTCGCCGAGGTGGAACGGCGGCCGGCCGCCGAGGCGTTGGACGACCCGGTCGCGCGGCGCTTGATGACCGTCCCCAGGGTCGCCGCGATGACCGCGGTCACCCTGCCGGCCGCGGACGGGGACTTCCACCGCTTCACCAACGCGGACGAGCTCGGTCCTCCCCCGACGTGAACCCGCGGGTGCGCCGGTCCGGCGGGACAACCCGCCCACCACGACCGGATCACGAAGGCTCGCCTGAGCGATCCCCGGCACGGTCCTGGCCGCCGCGTTTCCGCAAAGCA
>NZ_JBEXDX010000004.1:260128-394965 GCF_040605995.1 Streptomyces sp. NPDC005492 | reverse complement strand
AGCGCCATCACGCCACCGATCAGGAAGAACGCGAACGACGTGACCAGATACAGCGTGCCGATCGTCTTGTGGTCCGTGGTCGTCAGCCACTTGATGCTCTTGAGGTCTCTCACACCCCGCCTGTGTCCGCGCCCCGGCCGCCGGTCACACTCGACACGCGCGACGAGAATCACGAAACCGGGTGTGACGATCGCCCGAGTGCCGGACATGAACGGAACATGAGCAACGACGAGATCTTCGCCGCTGCCTATCGCGAGCACTACTGGGCGGTCAGCCGCTACGTTGCCCGGCGACTGGACGGGCGGAACAGCGAGGTCGAGGAAGTGGTGGCGGAGGTCTTCACCGTCGCCTGGCGCCGCCGCGCCGACCTGCCAACGTCCCCGCTGCCCTGGTTGTACGGCGTGGCCCGCAACTGCCTGGCCAACGCGGTACGCGGCTACGGCCGCCGCCGTAGGCTCGTCGATCGGCTCGGCAACGACGAGAGCGCGCACGGGCGGCAGGTCGCGGCCGGTCCCGAGGCGGAGACGCCCGGCTCCTGGGTGCACGAGGCGCTCGCACGGTTGTCGCCGGCCGACCAGGAGGTGCTGCGGCTGACCGCCTGGGAGGAGCTGGGTGTGGAGGAGGTCGCCGTCGTCCTCGGGTGCGGGGAGCGGGCCGCGGCCATGCGGTTGCACCGGGCGCGGCGGAGATTGAGAGCGGAGATCGACCGGCTCGCGGTGCTGGGAGGGGCGGGGCGATGATCACGTGTTCCGCGGCGCCGTCGTGGCTGCTCGCCCAGCTCTCCACGCCCCTTCGGATCACCGTACTTACCCCATCCAAGGACCACCGGCATGACTGACGAACTCGAACTCCTGCGCAGCGCCAACCCGTTCACGGCCGACGGCCCCCTCTACGGCGACGGGCCGCTCGACCATCACCCAGAGCGCCGGCTCAACCAGTTGCTCCACGAACGTCGGACCGGGCGTCGCCGACTGCTCTGGAGCCTCATGGCCGGAGTCTCCGTCGTGACGGCCGTGTGCGCGCTGTTGCTGAGCGGACCGAGCAGCACTCCTGCCGTCGCGGCCCCCCGCCCACTCGTGGTGCAGGCCCACTCCACCCCCGTGTCCCTGAACCAGCTCGCCGCACTCGCGGCGGCGACCGCGGCCGACGGAACTCCCGTACTGCGCAAGGGAACTCACGTGCACTCCTGGAGCCTCGGCATGTCCGACGACAAGCCGCCGGTCACCTTCCCGGAGGAGAGGATCGTGCGGTGGAAGGCGGACGACACTCATACCGAACGGATCGTCGAGGACGGGCATGTCCTCAAGGACACGACGTATCCGCCGAGTTGGAGCGACGTCCCGCCGGAGTCGTCGCCGCCGCACGACGTCGCGGGACTCCGCTCGTACCTCCAGGAGACGGCGAACAGCAAGACGCCGCTGACCACCCCCGAACTCCTCGACGCCGTACAGGAGTTGCTGGACCACTGGACGCTCGGCGCGCGTGAGTCGGCGGCGTTGGCGCGACTGCTCGCGGGCGTGGACGGGCTGCGGCCCGTGGGGGAGGTGACCGACCGGCTCGGGCGGCACGGGGAGGCGTACGTGTATCAGCAGTCCGCGACCCGCCGGATGCTGATCATGGACCCCGCCACCGGCGCCGTCCTCGGGCTGGAGACCACCTTCACGAAGGACCAGCCCGAGTACGGCGTCAAGGCCGGGGACGTCATGGACTACAGCGCGTGGCTGCGCTGATCACACTCCGAGTTGCCGGACGGCGGCGTCCACCGTCTGTTCGAGGAGCGTGGCGATCGTCATCGGGCCGACGCCGCCCGGCACCGGCGTGATCAGCGAGGCGCGTTCGGCGGCGGACTCGAAGTCGACGTCGCCGACGTTGCCCGCGTTGTACCCCGCGTCGAGCACCACCGCGCCCGGCTTGATGTCCTCGCCGCGGATCAGCCGGGGCCGTCCCACGGCGGCGACCACGATGTCCGCCTCGCGGACCGCCGCCGACAGATCGCGGGTGCGGGAGTGGCAGTAGGTGACCGTCGCGTCCCGGGCCAGGAGCAGCATGCCGGCCGGCTTGCCGAGGATCGCGCTGCGGCCGACGACGACGGCCCGCTTGCCGGACGGGTCGACGTCGTACTCGTCGAGCAGCCGCATGATGCCGCCGGGCGTGCAGGACACGAAGCCCGGCAGCCCGAAGCTCATCGTCGCGAAGGACGCGAAGGTGACGCCGTCCACGTCCTTCTCCGCCGCGATCGACTCGAACGCGGCCCGCTCGTCGATGTGTTCACCCATCGGGTGCTGGAGCAGGATGCCGTGCACGGTCGGGTCGGCGGAGAGCGCGGTGAGGGTGGCGACCAGTTCGGCGGTGGTCGTGGCGGCGGGCAGTTCCACGTGCCGGGACTCGATACCGGCCTTGCGGCAACGGTTCTGCTTCATCCGTACGTAGGTGACGGAGGCCGGGTCCGCGCCGACCAGGACCGTCGCCAGACAGGGCGCCGTACCGGTGCGCTCCGTGAGGTCGGCGGCCCTCTTCGCGGTGTCCTCGACGATACGCCGGGCGAGCGCGGTGCCGTCCATGAGTCGTGCCTGAGACATGATCCACTCCTGAGCTGGTTGACCAATCGCCCAGGCGCACGGCATCGACTCCGCGTGGGCCGCTCCACGGTGGTGCTCCACCTCAGCGCCAGTCACGACCCACGAAGGCCTAACCGAGGGCTCCAGGGCCGTCAGGACCCGCTCTCCGAGGGCGGTGCCGTCGGGTCGACGCCGGCCAGGAAGCCGCGGGCCTGAGCCGCCAGCCGTACGGCTCCGATGGCTTCCGCCCAGCGGGCGACCTCCGTCGCGAGCGCCCTCGCCCCGGCCTCGTCGCC
Organism: Streptomyces sp. NPDC005492; assembly: GCF_040605995.1. Classification (NCBI taxonomy): domain Bacteria; kingdom Bacillati; phylum Actinomycetota; class Actinomycetes; order Kitasatosporales; family Streptomycetaceae; genus Streptomyces; species Streptomyces sp. NPDC005492. The sequence goes on along the minus strand of NZ_JBEXDX010000004.1, from coordinate 392,111 downwards.
GGAGTCCCGGGCCAGTACGGACAGCAGCAGTAGCTGGGAGAGGGTGCCGGGGACCATGCCGGCGGCGGCGCCCAGCGTGGTCGCCCGGCGCCAGCGGTCCAGGGCGCGAGCGTGGTCACCGGCGTCGTGGTCGTGGTCGCCGAGATGGCGCAGGGCCTCGCGGGCGAGCAGGGGATCGTCGCCCGACTCGGCGGCGCGCAGCGCGGACGCGTAGTGCGGGGGTGCGCCCGGCAGGTCGGCGAAGTGGTTGTCCGTGATCAGGCCCAGGTACATCTCCGCCCAGCCCCGGCGCCCCTCGTCCGGCGCGCTGTCCCGCAGCGCCTCCGCCTCGCGGAGCAGGGACGCGAGGGCCTCCGGGGCCTTGCCGACGGGACCCAGCCGGAGCCGGCCGTCGACGACGAGGAGTCGGCGGTAGGTGTTCCGCAGCCGGGCGAAGTCCAGGTCCCAGTCCCCGTCCGGGAACTCCTTCGCGGCCGCTTCGATGCGCGCCCCCGCGGTGTCCGTACCGGCGAACCAGTCCTGTTCCAGGGCCACTTGGGCGGCGGCACGGGCGATCTGCGCACGGGATTCCGAGTCGTCCGTGCCGCACGAGTCCAGGAGGCGGGAGGCGCGCTCCCATCGCCCCGTCACGCTCAACTCCTGTGCTGCCGCCACGAGTTCTTCGACAGGGACGACCGTGTTCGCTGAGGATGTCATGACGGGGAAGGTAGTTACGCGAAAAACCATCCACAAGAAAACTACTGCGGGAGGAAACTGGTGGAGGACTCGGTCGACCGGCACGTGGCGCTCTGGGCGAAGGAACTGGCCTGGATGGACCCGGTGAAGGAGGCGATCTTCTTCCGGCTGGCGATCCTGGCCCGCCACGCCGGTCGGGCGCGACGGGACACGCTCGACTCCGACGGGCTCAAACAGTGGCAGTACAAGGTGCTCCTCGTGCTGCGCAGGCTCGGGCCGCCGTACGAGACGAGTCCCTCCCAGCTCGCCGAGCTGCTCGGGCTGACCCGTGGCGCGCTGTCCGCGCGGCTGGGGCCGATCGAGGACGCGGGGCTGATCGCACGGACCCATGAGACGGCGGACCGGCGGCGCGTGCGGGTGCGGCTCACCGACGCCGGGCACGCCGTGTTCGAGCAGCACATGGCGGCGGAGGAAGCGGGCGAGCTCGCACTGCTCGCAGCACTGAGCCCAGCAGAGCGGCGGACGCTCGCAGACCTGCTGCGGAAACTGGTGCTCGCCGTCGAGTCCCGGTAGCCGCCCCGGGTACCGTACTCGCCGAAAAGGTCCAGGTCAGACGGGTGTTGACCCGGACCCTCGGCACCAGCCTCGCTATCCGTCCCATGCCTGGATCATCGTCTGCCGGGTGATCTTGCCGTCGTTCAGCAGAAGCATCGACTCGGCGAGGACCCTGGCCCCGTCCGGGTACTGACACGACTCGCTGTAGGCGACCCGGTCCCCTTGAACGACGCACTCCTCCAGCTTGTGCGTCATGTCGCGGCTGTAGACATCGGCGAGCATGGCGCCGATCTCGTCCCGGCCGTGCAGGACTTTGGGGTTGCTGGGCTGGGTCTGGTGGTCGACGACGTGGATCTCGGCGTCGTCCGCGTAGAGCGACAGAAGTGTCGCCGCTGTGTGATCCTCAATGCCCCGGCGCAGGGCTTCGGTGTCGAAGCCGGGGCCTGCCGCGGTACCCATGGTGACCTCCTCGGAGGGCCGCGACCCGAACAGGAGCGAGCCGCGAAGCGCCTCTCCTACGAGACTCCTCCGCCGCGCCGGGCTCGGCAAACCGAACGGCGCGCTCCGCCTGACGGGTGAGCGGCGCCCGGCGCCCGTGTCCGCGCGAGGACCGGCCGCGTTGCTGAAAGCATGATCTCAACACGACGTATTGTCGCCGCCGTTGGTCTCGCCGTCGGGGTCACCGCCCTCGCCGCGCCGATGGCGAACGCCGCCGACGCCCCCGCCTTCAAGGACGGCAAGATCAACCCGGTCGCCCTGCTGGACTCGCTCGCGGTGAGTGAGATCCCCGCCGAGTACCAGGCGCGGGTCCCGCGGGTCGCGGACCAGATGAAGGCGCTGAACCGCCTGAACGACCTCCAGCAGCTCCAGCAGCTCCACCAGGTCACCGACCTCGTCGCGCCGGTCACGAATCTCGTCCCCGGCATCGAGTCCTGACCCGGCGCTCCACACAGACCTCGAGGGCCGTCCGGAAACGGGCGGCCCTCAGGCGTGCCCCGGGTCAGCCGGGCGTGGCCAGGAACTGCGTGGCCGCCAGCTCCGCGTAGAGCGGGTCGGCACTCACCAGCTCCCGGTGCGTCCCCACCGCGCGCACGCGGCCCGCGTCCATGACGACGATCCGGTCGGCCATCGTCACCGTGGACAGCCGGTGCGCGACGACCAGGACCGTCGTCGTGCGGGCCACATCGGCGACGGTGTCGCGCAGGGCCGCCTCGTTGACCGCGTCGAGCTGCGAGGTCGCCTCGTCCAGGAGCAGCAGTCGGGGGCGGCGCAGCAGGGCGCGGGCGATCGCGACACGCTGGCGCTCGCCCCCGGAGAGCCGGGTGCCGCGATGGCCGACCAGAGTGTCGACGCCCTTCGGCAGCCGGGCGACCAGGCCGTCGAGCCGCGTCGTCTTCAGGACCCGGGTGACGTCGTCGTCGTTCGCGTCCGGGTTGCCCAGCAGCAGGTTGTCGCGCAGGGAACCCGACAGGACCGGCGCGTCCTGCTCCACATAGCCGATGGCGGACCGCAGCCCGGACAGCTCCCAGTCGGCGAGGTCCCGGCCGTCGACGGTGATGGCGCCGGACTCGGGGTCGTAGAAGCGTTCGATGAGGGAGAACACGGTGGTCTTGCCCGCGCCGGACGGGCCGACGAACGCCGTCATGCCCTGGGCCGGTACCTCGAACGTCACGCCGTGGTGGGCGTAGGGCAGGTCGTCGCCGTAACGGAAGCGGACGTCGTCGAAGGCGAGGGACGCGGGCGCGGCGCCGGGGGAGGGCAACTGTGCTTGCGGGGACGGGGGTTCGGCGGGGAGGTGGAGCGCCTCCTGGATGCGGGAGAGGGCCGCGGCGCCCGTCTGGTACTGCGTGATCGCGCCGACGACCTGCTGGATCGGCTGCATCAGATAGAAGACGTAGAGCAGGAAGGCGACCAGGGTGCCGACGTCGATCGCGCCCGTCGCCACCCGTGCGCCGCCCACCGCGAGGACGGTGATGAACGCGATCTGCATCGACAGACCGGCCGTATTGCCCGCCGCCGCCGTCCACTTGGCGGCGCGCACGCTCTGCCGCCACGACTCCTCGGCGGCCGCGTGCAGGGTGCGCTCCTCACGGTCCTCGGCGCCGGACGCCTTCACCGTGCGCAGGGCGCCGAGGATCCGCTCCAGCGAGGCGCCCATCACGCCGACCGCGTCCTGCGCCTGCCGGCTGGCCCGGTTGATGCGCGGCACGATCACGCTGAGGACAGTGCCCGCGCCCGCGATCACCCCGAGGGTGACAGCCAGCAGCACGGGGTCGACCAGGCTCATCATGACGATCGTCGCCACGAGGATGAGCCCTTCGGTGCCGAAGCCGACGAGCGAGTCGGTGGTGACCTCGCGCAGCAGGGTGGTGTCCGAGGTGATCCGCGCCATCAGGTCGCCGGGCTCGCTGCGGTCCACGGCGGTGATCCGCAGCCGCAGCAGATACGACGACAGGGCGCGCCGCGCGCCGAGCACCACCGACTCGGCGGTGCGCCGCAGCACATACGAACCCAGCGCGCCCAACGCCGCGTTGGCGACCACCAGCGCCGACATCGCGAGCAGCGCCCCGGTGATGGTCCGGTGGTGCGACAGATCGTCGATGAGCCCGCGCGCCACCAGCGGCAGCAGCAGCCCGGTGCCCCCGGTGACCAGCGAGAGCAGCGCGCCCGCCAACAGGGCCCAGCGGTGCGGTCGTACGTAGTCGAGGAGCAGACGCCAGGCAGGCGGGCCGCTCCGAGTCCCTGCGTTGCTCACGGTGCTCCTTGGGAGGGAAGCGGTCGGAGCATTCAGGCTACGTCGGTCACCGGCCGCAGCATCCGCCAGTCCCGGGCCATCGACAGCGCACCCGCCGTGCCGGGACCGCAGGCCTCCAGCATGCCCAACAGGACGTCGCCGGGCCCGAGTTCGAGCCAGTCCGTGACACCGTCCGCGCACATCGTCTCGACGGCGTCCGCGAAACGGACCGGGTCGCGCAGCTCCCGTACCCAGAACTCCGGTGTCGCGGCCTCGGCACCCACTGGCTTCGCGGTCATGTCGGAGACGAGCGGGATGCTCGGGGCGCGCAGGTCCATCGGGAGCAGGGCGCGGCGGAAGTCGTCGAGCAGCGGGTCGAGTTGGGGGGAGTGGGGTGCCACGTCGACCCGGAGCACATGCGACCGGCGGCCCCGGGCGGTCCACTCGGCGTGGATCTCCGAGACCGCCCGTCGGTCACCCGAAACCACTACGGACCGGGGCCCGTTGACCGCCGCGATCACCACTCCGGGCAGCGGTCGCAGTTCCTCCTCCGACGCCTCCACCGCCGCCATGCCGCCCGCCCCGGACAGTGCGCCCATCAGCCGGGACAGCGTGCCCACGGCACGGCAGGCGTCCGCCAGCGAGAACACGCCCGCGACATGGGCGGCGGCCATACGCCCCGCCGAATACCCGAAGACGACGTCCGGACGGACTCCCCAAGTGCGCAACAGGCGGTACTGCGCGACCTGGAGCGCGAAGATCGCGGGGCCGGCATAGGCGATGCGGTCCAGGAGTCCCGCCGTGCGCGTCTCCCGCTCGGCGAACATCACGTCCTGGAGCGGGACGTCGAGGTACGGGTCCAGCAGTTCGCAGACCTCGTCGAGGGCGTCCGCGAACACCGGGAACAGCGCGTGGAGTTCGCGCCCCATGCCGGGCTGCTGCGAGCCGGCGCCGGAGAACAGGAACGCGGTCCGTCCGGCGGGCGGCCGGACCGGAGCAGTCGAACGAGCCGTCTCCGCAGGCCTGTCGACCAGCCGCGCCACCACCTCCGCCGCCGACGCGCACACCACGATCCGCTCCAGGTCCCCCGGCCGCAGGAAGCCCTCGGCCCGCGCATGCTCCAGGAAAGCAAGCAGCGGGTCGTAGAAGCCGAACGGGTCCAGGAGCAGCACCGGTTTGCGGTGGACCCGCAACTGCGCCCACGACAGCACCTCGAACAGCTCCTCCGCCGTGCCGAGCCCGCCGGGCAGCGCCACGAACGCGTCGCCGGCCGCCGCCATCCGCGCCTTGCGCTCGTGCATGTCGGCGACCACTTCGAGCGAGGTCAGTCCGGTGTGCGCGATCTCGTACGGCAGCATGCGGCGCGGTACGACCCCGGTCACCGGGCCGCCGGCGGCCAGGGCCGCGTCCGCGAGCGTGCCCATGAGGCCGATGCCGGCACCGCCGTAGACGAGATGCAGGCCGGACTCCGCGAGGGCGCGGCCGAGGTCGGCGGCCGTCCGGGAGTGACCGGGGTCGCGGCCGGGGGACGCCCCGCAGAAGACGGTCACCGAGGTCACGGCCACAGCCGGTACCCCCTGGTCAGGACGGAGTACGGGTCGAACCGGTCCTTGGCGCGAGCCAGTTGGGACCATGTGGGGCCGAAGTGGGCGCGCCAGTCGGCGGGTGTCATCGGCAGGGCGCCGCCCGGGTGCAGCACCCCGCCGACGGCCGTGGCCCGCTCGTACAGTGCGCGGTTGGCGGCCACCAACCGCCGTACGGCGTCGGGGTGTTCGGGTGGTGCCGTGCGCATCAGGGAGAGCAGGCAGAGGAGTTCGCCCGGCGGCCTGCGCAGCAGCGGGGTGCGCAGGGTGTGGCCCGCGAGCGGGCGGAGCTGGACCGTTCCGCAGGCGCGCAAGCCCTGTTGGGCCTCCTCGGCGAGCAGCGGCGGGACGAAAGAGACGGCGGCCTCCTCCGGCAGCAGTAGGGTCAGCCACGGGTGCGGGCGGTGCCACTCGCCGGTGGCGCGCAGCATCCGTTCGTCGCGGTCCATGCGGTGCAGATACTCGGCGTAGGAGAGGTCCTCGATCTCCTCCGTGTCCCGGTCGTGGTCCAGGTCGCCGATCAACAGTTCGTCCTCGTACGGCGGTTGGCCGCGGTGTGGGGCCACCGCCTCGATCATGTAGTCCCAGGTGCCGCCCAGTACCGGCCGGGCCTGGCCCGCGACCTGGCTGAAGCGGGCGTCCCGGGCCAGTCGCCGCTGGTCGGTGAAGTAGCCACCGGGGGAGTGGTGGTAGAGGCGGTAGCGGCGCACCCGGTCCGGCGCGGGCACCAGCCGCAGGGTGGCGCCGACGATCAGGGCGCACTGGCCGAGACCGGCGAGGACGGCGTAGAACAGGTCCGGTTGCCGCTCGGGCGAACACGTCAGCAGCTCGCCGGTGCCGGTGACGACCTCCACCTCCCGCACCCAGTCGGTGACCGCCCCGTAGCGGTGGCTGGCGGCCCCGAAGCCCCCGGTGCTCAGCACCCCGCCGACGCTGGAGCCGAGATGGTCGGGGAGCACCGGTGGCGCGAGCCCCTCGGCGAGTGCGGCGCGTACGACCTCGCGCCACGGGGCGCCCGCCCCGGCGACCAGCGTCCGGTCCTCGGGAACACAGCGCACCTCGTTCAGCGCGCCCATGTCGACGACATAGCCGCCGTCCGCCTGCCCCTGCCCGTACAGCGCCTGGCCGCCGCCGCGCGCCGACACCGGCAGTCCGTGCGGTCCGGCGAAGGCGACCAGGTCCCGGACCGCGTCGGCGGAACGCGCGGCCAGAACGCCGAGCGGACGGGACCCCACGATATGGCCGAAATCGTCCGCGGCACGTGCCAGATCCTCGGCGCGGACGCCCGGCGACTGAAGGAGATCCGAGGATCCTTTCATGCTGCACGCTCCAGCGGACCGAAGTCGATTCCGGGCCCCGTCGTCCATTCCCCGAATATCTCCGTGAACGCGCGATGCTGGAGAATGCCGTGCTCAGCATGGCGTTCGGCGATCAGGGCGGCCATCCGGTTCAGGATGTGTGCGGGGAGATCCTGCTTGTCGATGGTCTCCACATCGAGCGTGTATTTCGCACAGCATTCGAGAACGGCCTCGAACCCGTTGACCGAGGCGGCGAGCAGCCGATGACCGGGATCGCGCCAGAGCGCTGCCAACTCGTCCAACAGACTCCGGCCGGGCGTGGTCGGGGCGAGCATCTCGCGGGCCCGCCGGGTGAGCGCGGCGACGTACACGGCACGGTCGGGAAGGGGCAGCAGGCGGACCGTCAGCCGCCAGGGAAGGCCGGCACCGCGCGCGGCCAGCTCCCGCAGCAGCGAGATCGAGCCGCCCTCCACGATCACCGGCCGCGGACCAAGCCTCGTCACCAGCCCGACCAGGGCGTCGGTGGCCGCCGCCGCGGACAGATCGCCGTCGGCGAAGGTCCGGTCACCGAGCCAGTGCCGACGCACATCCGGCACCTCGGCGCCCGCCCGGGCGCTCGTCGTGGCCAGGTCGGTGAAGCACTGTAAGCGGTCGGCGACGACGATCGGGGCCCCGGCCGCCCGGGCCAGTTCGGTCGCCGCCGCGCTTTTCCCGACCCCGGTAGGTCCCGCGATCAGATGGACGAACGGACGTGCGGCGGGAAGCGTTTCCTTTTCGGCCATGACACGTGTCCCTTCCGGTACGCCTAGAGGGAAATACGAGCGTCAACCTACGCACGAGGGTTGTGATCACGAACCAGGTGTTCGCCTCGGCAGGGCAAAGACCTCGCCACTTTCCTGTGAGGTTGTTAAAAGTCCATGCCCCGGGCATGGAAGGCCCTTCGGTCGGGAAACCAGGGCGATATGAGAAAGCACCGCGAGGATCCTCGGGGATTCTTAACCAATTCTTGCTCCGTTTGAAGAAAGCACTTCACAGGAGGCAGTTCCATGGAATCCGACATGCTGCTCGCCGTCGCCGAGACCCGCCCCGAGCCGAAGGAGGACGGGCCCGAGGCCAGGGGCGCCGTCCTGGTCGGGTACGGCGCGGTGGAGGAGCTGACCAGGTTCGCCGCCACCCCGGGCTGGACCGTGCACGTCCCCGGGCATCCCGTGGAAGTCCGCCGCGCCATCCTCGGCGCCCTGCACAACGGCGGGCAGGCCTACATCCATGTCTCCGGCGAGTCCAACGCCGAGCCACGCGTCGTGAAGGGCGGCTTCGAGGTCGTTCGCGAAGGCCTCGGCGGCGTGGTGCTCGCGGTCGGCGCCACCCTGGACCCGATCCTGCGCGCCACGGCCGGGCTCGACCTCGCCGTCCTCTACGCGGCCACCGTCCGCCCCTTCGACGAGATCGGCCTGCGTACCGCCGTACTCGCCGCCGACCACGCGGACGTGATCCTGGTCGAGCCGGGCCTGCCCGGCACCTCGGCCCGGGAGGCCGCCGGGACCCTCGTCCACGTACCGCACCGGCTCCTGGCACTGGGCGGCGCGGAGGCACTGGACGAAGGGAACGTGGGGCGTGCGGTCCGCGCTTTCCTGAGGTGACGACCGGCGGGGCGGCGTGGACTCCGTCGTGCCCTTACCGATCAGTCACGCGTAGGGTCGTAGGCAGGGACAACGGCCGACGAAAGGGTTCAGGACCATGGCGCAGGAAGTACGCGGCGTGATCGCACCGGGCAAGAACGAACCGGTCCGGGTCGAGACGATCGTCGTGCCGGATCCCGGTCCCGGTGAGGCCGTGGTCAAGGTGCAGGCCTGCGGGGTCTGCCACACCGACCTGCACTACAAACAGGGCGGCATCAGCGACGACTTCCCCTTCCTGCTCGGCCATGAGGCCTCCGGCATCGTGGAGTCGGTCGGCGAGGGCGTCACCGACGTGGCCCCCGGCGACTTCGTGATCCTCAACTGGCGTGCGGTGTGCGGCAATTGCCGCGCCTGTCTGCGCGGCCGCCCCTGGTACTGCTTCAACACCCACAACGCCCAGCAGAAGATGACCCTCGCCTCGACCGGCCAGGAACTCTCCCCGGCTCTCGGTATCGGAGCCTTCGCCGACAAGACCCTCGTGGCCGCCGGCCAGTGCACCAAGGTCGACCCGGCCGTCTCCCCGGCGGTCGCCGGGCTGCTGGGATGCGGGGTGATGGCCGGTATCGGTGCGGCGATCAACACCGGCAACGTCGGGCGCGGTGACAGTGTCGCCGTCATCGGCTGTGGTGGGGTCGGTGACGCTGCGATCGCCGGGGCGCGGTTGGCGGGTGCGGCGCGGATCATCGCGGTGGACATCGACGACCGGAAGCTGGAGAAGGCCCGCTCGATGGGCGCCACGCACACCGTGAACTCGAAGGCTGCGGACCCCGTCGAGGCGATCCGCGAGCTGACGGGCGGTTTCGGTGCCGATGTGGTGATCGAGGCGGTCGGCCGCCCGGAGACGTACCAGCAGGCCTTCTACGCCCGCGACCTGGCGGGCACGGTCGTCCTCGTCGGCGTGCCCACCCCCGAGATGAAGCTCGAACTCCCGCTCCTGGACGTCTTCGGACGCGGCGGAGCCCTCAAGTCGAGTTGGTACGGCGACTGCCTGCCCTCCCGCGACTTCCCGATGCTCATCGACCTGCACCAGCAAGGGCGCCTGGATCTCGCCGCGTTCGTGACGGAGACGATCCAACTCGACGAGATCGAGAAGGCCTTCGAGCGGATGCACGACGGCGACGTGCTGCGTTCGGTGGTGGTGCTGTGATGACCGCGCGCATCGAACACCTCGTCACGTCAGGGCAGTTCACCCTCGACGGCGGCACCTGGGACGTCGACAACAACGTGTGGATCGTCGGCGACGACCGGGAGGTCGTGGTGATCGACGCCGCCCACGACGCCGACGCCATCCTGCGGGCGATCGGCGACCGGCGACTGACCGCGATCATCTGCACCCACGCCCACAACGACCACATCGACGCCGCGCCGGAGCTGGCCGACCGTACCGGCGCCACTATCTGGCTGCACCCCGCCGACCTACCGCTGTGGAAGCAGACCCACCCCGACCGCGACCCCGACGCCCATCTCGCCGACGGCCAGGTGATCGAGGCCGCGGGCGCCGACCTGAAGGTCCTGCACACGCCCGGCCACGCGCCCGGCGCCGTATGCCTGTACGACCCCGGGCTCGGCACGGTCTTCACCGGCGACACCCTCTTCCACGGCGGACCGGGCGCCACGGGACGGTCGTACTCCCACTTCCCGACCATCATCGATTCCATCCGCGACCGCCTGCTGACCCTGCCGCCCGAGACGTCAGTGCGCACGGGACACGGCGACTCGACGACCATCGGCGCGGAGGCCGGCCACCTGGAGGAGTGGATCGCGCGGGGGCACTGAACCCCGCCGGGCAAAACACGACAGAGGATGTCCGGCTTCTCCCGCACGATCGACAGGACACAGGTCGAACGAGCACGGGAGGTCGGACATGCCTGGCCCACTGGAAGGCAGGGTCGCGTTGGTCGCGGGGGCGACACGCGGCGCGGGACGCGGGATCGCGGTGGAACTGGGCGCGGCCGGAGCCACCGTCTACGTGACCGGTCGCACCACCCGTGCCCGGCGCTCCGAGTACGACCGGCCCGAGACCATCGAGGACACCGCCGACCTCGTCACCGCGGCCGGCGGTCAGGGCATCGCCGTCCCCACCGACCACCTGGAACCGTCGGCCGTACAGGACCTCGTCGACCGCATCGACGACGAACAGGGCTACCTCGACCTCCTCGTCAACGACATCTGGGGCGGCGAGCACCTCTTCGCCTGGGACACCCCCGTGTGGGAACACGACCTCGACAAGGGGCTCCGCCTCCTCAGACTGGCGGTGGAGACACACGCGATCACCAGCCACCACGCCCTGCCTCTACTCCTGCGCCGCCCCGGCGGTCTGGTCGTCGAAATGACCGACGGGACCGCCGAGTACAACCGCGACACCTATCGCGTCTCCTTCTTCTACGACCTCGCCAAGTCCTCCGTCCTGCGCATGGCCTTCGCCCTCGGCCACGAACTCGGCCCACGCGGCGCCACCGCCGTGGCGCTGACCCCGGGCTGGCTGCGCTCGGAGATCATGCTCGACCAGTTCGGGGTACGCGAGGACAACTGGCGCGACGCCCTGGACCGCGTACCCCACTTCGCCATCTCGGAGACCCCGCGCTACGTCGGCCGCGCCGTCACCGCCCTCGCGATCGACCCCCAAGTGGCGCGCTGGAACGGGCAGTCACTGTCGAGCGGCGGACTTGCCCCGGTGTACGGCTTCACGGACCTCGACGGCAGCCGCCCGGACGCGTGGCGGTATCTGGTGGAGGTGCAGGACGTGGGGAGACCGGCGGACGTCACTGGCTATCGGTGAGGTGGGGGATCAGACTTCAGTCACCGGCCAGCGTGCCGAGTGACCGGGCGGCAGCGCCAGATCGTCCCGTACGGCCACGTAGTAGCCCTCTCGACCGGCGCGCTGCCGCTCCAGCAACTCCTGCCAGGCGGCCGGGTCTTGGGTCCCGGCGCGCATGAACCGCTCCATCTCCATCACCGCGCCGACCCAGGCCCGGGCCTTCTCCACCACCTCCGGGCTGCCCAGCAGGATCAGCGCCTCCCCGGACGGATCGCGCTCCACGGTCGCCTCGGCCAGCAGGGGTTCGGCCTCCGCCGGGGTCAGCGGGTGCGGATGCGGGTCGTTGCCCAGGTGGGACTCGACCCGGTACGTCAGAGTCACCGACTTCTTCAGCGTCCGCGCGTACTCGGCGTACACGGCGAGCCGCCGCTCCTCCCAACGGGCCTCCCGCTCCCGCTGGAACCTCACCCGCTCACCTCGCACGATCGCCATGTACGAGCCGAGCGCACCGATCACGACACCGATCAGCGCGGGAAGTTGCTGTATGAACGCGTGCATGTCCGCACGGTATCTGCCGAGTTGATCGTTCCGGCAGTACGGTCGGGCCCATGACCGACACAAAGCGCTTCGAGGGGTACGGAGTTCTCGTCACCGGCGCGGCCCGCGGCATCGGTGCCGCCGTCTCCCGGCGGCTCGGCGAGGAGGGCGCGCGGGTCCTGGTGACCGACGTCGATCTCCCCGAGGCGGAGAGGACGGCAGCGGCGCTGCGTGAACTCGGGCTGGCGGCCGAGGCGTTCGGCTGTGACGTGGGGGACCGGGAGTCGGTGGAACGGGCCGTCGCCCGGGCCGTCGACTCCTTCGGGGCGCTCGACGTCCTCGTCAACAGCGCCGCCCACTGCACCCCCGACCTCCCGCTCTTCGAGGACGAGCCCGACGACGAGTGGGGGCGCGACCTCGACATCACGCTGACGGGAACGTACCGCTGCTGCCGTGCCGCACTCCCGCACCTGGTCACCTCCGGACGCGGAGCCATCGTCAGCATCGGTTCCGTCAACGGCGCCCAGGACTTCGGCAACCACGCCTACAGCGCCGCCAAGGCCGGACTCATCTCCCTGACCCGCACCCTCGCCGGACACGCCGCCGGGCGGGGCGTGCGCGTCAACCTGGTGGTGCCGGGCACGGTCCGCACCTCCGCGTGGGAGGGCCGGGACGACGAGTTGGACGCGCTGAGCGGACTGTATCCGCTCGGCCGGGTCGGCGAGCCAGAGGACATCGCCGCGGCCGTCGCCTTCCTCGCCTCGCGCGACGCGTCGTGGATCACCGGCACGACTCTTACCGTCGACGGAGGAGTTACGGCGGTCAACACCGGGTTCCGCTGGGCGCGTTCGACACCGGAGAACGTTGTCCAGTCGGACCTGTAGGGGTATGCGGTGGGGAGCTTCACCGAGGGGGGCCAGGCATGTCAGAGGGATTGGCCCAGTGGGGCCCAGAGCTTTTCCTGACGCGGGAACGGGAGCGGCGTCGCGGCCCGGCACCGCAGAACGATGTGGGAGACGTGGGAAGGGGCTTCCTTCAAGGGGGGTTCGAGCCCTGCCTGTTGGCCCTTCTACGGCTGACTGTGGGCCGCGAACGGGACGCCCGTCTCGCCAGTGGGTGGTTGCCGACAGCGCTCGCTCGCACCGGCCACCTCGCCCGCGCGGCCGAGTCCGCGTACACGATCGATGACGAGTTCAAGCAGGGTACGGAGCTGCTGGAACTGGTGAAGGCCGCGGCGAGCGCGGGAGACCTGTGCGGCGCTCAGGCGCTGGCCGAGTCGATTCCCCTACGGCAACTGCGCGACCAGGCACTGGTCGCCCTCGTGCCGGCGTGGGCCCGTGCCGGTGAGCGGGACAAGGCTGTCGCGCTGGCGGATCGGGTCCGCTACCCGCACAACTGGGGGTGGGCCTGGGCCCTGTTGGCGAAGGAGGTGGCGGACAGCGGCGATATCGACGAGGCGCTCAGGTTCGCCGCTCGCGCCGAGGACGAGGTGAGTTCCTACCCCGTCGAGGGGACGGAACAGGTGCTCGCCCTTCTCGTGGAGGTGGCTGTCACCACCGGCGACCACGACCGGGCCGCCGCGCTCGCCGACCGCTTGGCGGACTTCACACGATCGCGTGGCGCGACTGGGTGGTCCCAACCTCGGCCCCTGGCAAGGGTGTTGGCCCGCGAAGTGCTTGCGGGAGACTTCGACAGGCTCGATGCGCTCCTGCGTCCTGCACCGAGATCCGGGGGCATGGCCCTGGAAGGAGATCCGGGCGGAGACCTGGAGGGAGACCCGGAAGAAGACCCGGACGAGGTCGCCGCTCGCCCGTTCTTTCCCAGATCCCCGCTCGATGCCTGGGACATGGCATGCGTGTTGGACGCGGTCGCCGAAACCGCCCACCAGGACCTGGCCCTGGTCCCGGCCTTGGCCGACCGCGCCGAGGCTCTCCTGGAGACCGGCATCAGCCGTGATCACGACATTCTGCTGAGATCCGTGACCCTCCTGCTGGCCCGGCATGGGCAGGTAGACCGAGCCATGGCCCTCGCCGACCGGCTGGACCCTGATCTGTCCGTGGCACGGCACGCGGAGATCGTCGGGGAGCTGGCCCGCTCCGGTGATACGGGCCGCGCCGAGACTCTCGCCCACGCGATCACCGACTGGCGGGCGCAGGCCAGAGCGCTGATCGAAGTGGTCGGGGAACTGGCCCGGCGAGGTGAGACCGGCCAGGCCGAGGCCCTCGTCCACTCGATCAACGACCCCTGGGCCCAGGGCGAGGCACTCGTCGCGGTCGCCCGGGAGACAGCCTGGCACGGCGAACCCGGCCGGGCCGAGACACTCACCCGCTCCATCGTCTACCGCGCGACACGGGCCCGCGCACTGGCCGCACTCGTGGAGCAGTCCGAGCAGGCAGTGCTGTCAGGGCAGTCCCACGCCCGCAGACTCGCCGCGCAGGCCGTGGTTCTCGACGGCTGGGCCCCTGTTCTGCCGGCCCTGGAGCGGATCGCGCCCCGTTCGGTGGCAGTGGTCGCCGACCTGATGGTGAGCGGGTCCGTGGCGGGGGACGACGTCCTGCCGAACCGTACGTCACCTCGTCCGCCCCGCCCCTGACTGTCAGTGCCGACTGCGAGACTCGTTCCATGATTCCGAAGCTGCCCTTGCAGAGCCCTCGTTGGCGTGATCTCGACGGTGTGAAGGCCGAGGAGGTGAAGACGCTCCTGGAGCAGATGGGCTCCGCCGCTGGTGCGGGAAGCGGCGACGAATGGAAGCAGGCCTGGACGTACCTTGCCGGTGGCCTGATGGACGACGGAGTCGTCTCCGACGGCGCCTATGCGGCCCTGCCGCATCTTGTCGAGGCGGCTGCGGCCCTGCCTCCGGGGCAGAGCGTGGACTTCTGGGTGGACCTGGGATTCATCGTGACCGCCGACTACAGACCCCCCGTCCCGGCCGACCTGGAGGCCGGGTTCGACGCCGCACTGCGGCTGGCCGAGCAGGCGGCCACCCGAAGCCTCCTTGCCGCCCATGTGCCTCCACAGATCTGCCTCCAACTCGCGCTCTCCTGCGTGGCCTTGGCCGGCCACCACACGGGCGCGGCGTTGGGGCGATGCGTCGATCTCCAGGGGAGCGGCCTCCTGCTGGTGTGCCCTGAGTGCGAGAGCGACACCGAGATCCCCGAGTTCTTCGCGGACCCGGTGGGTACGCCCTCCGGGGCTCCGGGGCTGCCTGATCCCGCCCCTGTCCGGGACGGGGAGCATCCCTGGGACGAGGTCGCCGCGGCATTGCAGGAGGAGGCACTGGGGGAGGGCTGGGAGCCCTTCCTGCGGGTGGCACGCGAAGTCGCGGTGGCCGGGGTACCGCCCGAAACACCGGGGGAGGCTGTCCTGTGTCTGGTCGCCGGCATGGTCGCGGTCAGGAGCACCCCGCAAGAGGCCGCCAAGGAATGGGCCGGCCAACTGACGTCGCTCACCGGGGACTTCCGCTGCTGGGACTGCGAACAGACGTGGACGATCGCCGACGGCCTCGCGGAGAACCCGGACGGTACGCAACCCCGGCACCGACCGGCGGAGGCGCGGACGGACTCCGACGAGCCGGCCGCCACGCCGGAGTCGGCCGCGATCGTACCCACAGGTGAAGCGGCGACCCGGTTCCGGCAGGACGGGAACGCGGTACTCGCGGCCGACGGCACGCCCTGGGGCCGTATACGGGTGTTCGCCGATTCCGCGCCTGGTTCGTCCGGGGGTGTCAACTCACTGGCGGTGGTGTCCCGTTCGGGTCGGTCGACGCTCGTGGCCGGTGCCGGGGACAGCGGTGTGGTGTGCCTGTGGGACGTGGCCGACGGGCGACTCGTCCATGACCCGCTGCCAGGACATCCCGACCGTGTCCGCTCGATGACCGCCCTGCCTCTGGCTGACGGCCGCGTCCTGCTGGCGAGCGGGGGCGACACCGGGACGATCGCCGTGTGGGCCCCCATCACCGGGCAGCCGGTGCGCGAACCGGCCGGAGACTGGCCCGGTGGGGTGACCGGAATGTGCACCGCGACCGTCCCGGACGGCCGCACCCTGCTCGTCACCGCCACGCCCCGGGGCGCAGTCCGGCTGTGGGATCCGGAGACCGGCGAGTGCGTCGGGCGCCTCAACCCCTACGGCAGTCCGATCCAGTCGATCGCCGCCGTCCCGATCTCCGACAGCCACACGCTGATCGCGGCCTCGGACACCTCGGGCCGCCTTCATATGTGGGATCCGGCCGTCGACGACCCCTGGGAACGAGGCGCGGCCGTGCAGTTGAACGCAGGTGCGCTCACCGATGCCGACCATCGTGTGGCCGCTGTGGCGGCTGTGCCCACAGCCGACCGAACCCTGCTGGCCACGGCCGACAACCAGGGCGTGGTCATGCTGTGGGACCCCGCCACCGGTGCACCGATCGGCGACGGTCTGCCCTTCTCCACCGGCACCGCCGGCCTGCCGGTCATCACCGCCACCACCCCGGACGGCGGCCGCACGGTCCTGGTCGTCGGCACCCGACACGGTCACCGACTGCGGATATGGGAACCGGATACCGGCGCGGTGCGGCACATCGCCCTGGATGTGGCGCCCACCTGTCTCGCCGCCGCGGGTCTGGACCTGATCGTCGGACACGACCGTGGAGTCCTCACTCTCCCGCTCACGCGCCACGCTGCCGAGGTGCGGCCAACGGGCCCTGGGATCAGGTGAATTCGTGGTTGCGCCACTCAAACACGACATGTCAGGGTTCCGTGCATTGTCGGCTTCCGCGGTGGGGCCGCTCGGTGCTGTGAGGGGAGGGGGAATCCATGACTGCTGTCGACGTAGATGACAGAACGCTCTGGAGGGTGCCCGGCGGAGGCGAGCTCTACCAGACGCCCGCGATGGCCGACGGCGCCGTCTATGTCATCAACGACTCCTTCGATCTGGTGGCGATCGACGCGGACACCGGGCAGCGCCGCTGGGCACGGGAACACGACTGCTGGATCAATTCGTCGCCGGTGGCCGACACCGGCGTCGTGTACGTCGCCGACAGCGTCGGCTATCTGACGGCGGTGGATGCCGCGACCGGCGACGTGCGGTGGAAGTGGAGATCGCGCAAGTCGAGGATGTCGAGGCCGACGGCGGCCGACGGCATCGTGTACGCAGCGCACCGCGGCAGGATGTGGGCGATGGACGGGCTCACCGGCCGGCCGGTGTGGAACGTCAAGGTGGAGGACGACCGCACCTTCCGCAACCCACCGCCGACAGTGGCCCACGGTGTGCTCTACGCGGCCGAGCTCGGCCATCTGCTGGCCCTGGACACGGCCACCGGAGACAGGCGATGGAACGTCTTCCCCCACGGGGGCTTCAGTTTCGGATACACGCCCACGGCGGCCGGCGGAGGCGTGTACGTGGGCAATCACTCCGGCCTGGTCGCGCTGGACGCGGCGACGGGCGCGGAACGCTGGCGCCTGCCCTACGGACACGGGGTGTGGGCGAGCCCCGCGGTGGCCGAGGGCATCGTCGTCGTCGGTGTCTACGGCTGCTACCTGGTCGCGGTGGACGCCGAGACCGGTCGCGAGAGATGGCGGCTGAAGACCCGCGGCGAGATCCACGAGACGCCGGCGATCGCCGACGGCACCGTGTACGCGGGCAGCCACGACGGACGCCTGTGGGCGGTGGACGCGGCCACCGGTGAGCCACGGTGGAAGGTCAGGACCACCGAGCCGGTGCACTCCACGCCGCTGGTGAGCAACGGCACTGTGTACGTCGACAGCCTCGACGAGCATCTCTACGCCGTGCGGGCCCACCGGCCCGGTGAAGCGCCCGCCGAGGACCACCGCGCCGCATCCGCCCAGCCGGTACGGGCGAGCGCCGATCGGGGTTCCGTTCCGGTCGCGGGCACCGTGCGCTGGCGAGTGGAGGCCCCGGGGGCGGACCACTTCACGGCGGTCGTCGCCGACGGCGTCGTATACCAGGCCACGTACCTCGGACTGCTGGCGCTGGACGCCGCCACCGGCCAGGAACGGTGGCGACTGAAGTCCGCCTACCAGGGCAACTCGCCACCGGCGGTCGTCGACGGAATCGTCTACGTCGGCGGCAGCGGCGGGCAGTTGTGGGCCATGGAGGCGGCAACCGGCCGCAGGCTGTGGAAGCGCGCGACCAGATACGCGCGAGACACACGACCGGCGGTGGCCGACGGCACGGTCTACGCGGCCGGAAGCGACGGATGCCTCCGGGCCGTGGACGCGGCCACCGGCCGGATGCAGTGGAAGCAGCGGCTCAGGCCGCGCCGCCCGCGCACCCGAGGGGGGTTCAGCTCCCCCGCGGTGGCCGACGGCCGGGTCTACGTCTCCTTCCCGCGCGAGTCCCTGTGGGCGGTGGACGCCACCACGGGAAGCACGCTCTGGGAGGTGAGGACCCGCTCCTCCGCGTACACCTCACCGGTGGTCGTCGACGGCACCCTCTACGCGGCCGATGACCACGGCCTGCTCGCCATGGACCCCGTCAGCGGTGAACAGCGGTGGCAGTGCCCCCTCGACAAAACGACCTGGTGCACGCCCACGGTCGCCGACGGGACCGTGTACATGGGCACCAACGGCTGGTACCTGTACGCCGTGGACGCGGCCACGGGCGAGGAACGCTGGAGGCGGGAGACCGGAGCCGCGTACGACTCGTCGGCGGCTGTGGCGGACGGGACCGTGTACATCGGCAGCGAGGACATGTCGCTCTGGGCGGTGGACGCCGCCACGGGCGAGGAACGCTGGCGTCTGGAAACAGGTGGGGAGGAGCATTCGACACCCGTGGTGGCGGACGGGACCGTGTATGTCGGCAGCGACGAGGAGGACGGCGAGAGCGATTTCCTGTACGCGATATACACCTGACCACCGTGCGCCCTTGCCGCGCGGGGAAAGAAATGTCACCGTTCCGTCGCGGTCCGGCCCTGGCCACAACCCTGTCGCCCGGGCACCGGTCTAGTTGGCAGAGATCGCAGTTCCGGCTAAGGGGGAGGGTCCGACATGGGGGACATACGCAGACGAGGTGCTTTGGTGCTCGGCGTCACCGGGCTGGTGGCACCGCTCACACTCGCGCTGGGCAGCACACCGGCGCAGGCGGCGAGCTGTACGACGCAGGCGGGGCCGTACCAGAAGCAGGTCGAGAAGTTCCTCGGCCGGCCGGTCGACGGGAAGCAGTCCGCCGCCGACTGCAAGGCCATCCGGGCCTTCCAGACCAAGCACGGCATCACGCCGAACATCGGCTACGCCGGGTCCGTCACCTGGGGCGTGATGGACCTCATGAACAAGCAGAAGGCCGTGGGCAACAAGCCCAACGCGGCCGGCAAGTGCCCGACCAACAAGGGCCGTATCGCCTGCGTGAACCTCACGCTCCAGATCAGCTGGATCCAGGACGGCAGCCGGCTCGTCTACGGCCCGGTCCCGGTGCGCACCGGGCGCAACGGCTACGAGACCCGCACCGGGCTGAAGAAGATCTACTGGCGGGACATCGACCACGTCTCGAACATCTACAACGTGCCGATGCCCTACAGCCAGTTCTTCGACGGCGGCCAGGCCTTCCACTCGGTCAACCTCAGCATGTGGAACCCGCCGGGCTCGCACGGCTGCGTCAACATGACGCCGGCCACCGCCAAGAAGTACTGGTCGCTGCTGAAGAACGGCGACGACGTCTTCGTCTACGGCCGCAAGCCGGGTACCTGACAGACAGTCACCCGGCTTGCGTATCAAGGCCGTTACGCGGGCGCGTCCCCGAAGTCCGGGATCTCCAGCCTCGCCCCGCCCTGCCGTGCCGAGTCGTGCGCGACGATGCCCGGCAGGGTGTAGCGGGCCGCCACCCACGCGTTCACCGGCGGCAGCGTACGGGAGTTGACCGCGGTCACGAAGTCGTCCGCCAGGAAGTGATGGCTGCCCTCGTGGCCGTTGTGCAGGTTGTCGAACTCCCGCGGCAGCCGCGACCGGTCGTGCACCGGCGCCGAGCCGGAGGTGAAGGCGGCCCGAAGGTCGGGCGCGATGTGCTGGAGTGACGGGTCGTCAGGAGACATGGTGGGCTTGGGCTCCAGCAGTTCGCTGATGTCCTTCACGCCCTTCTTGTCCTGCCAGAAGGCCACCGTGGCGAGCTGCTCCATGCTCGCGTCGGTCCCGAAGAAGCGGAAACGCGACTCCCGTATCTGCGAGGGATAGCCCACCCGCCGGAACTCGTTCGTACGGAACGAACCGCCGCCCGCCACCTCGAACAGCGCGGTCGCGTTGGAGAAGTCGTTGCCGAACTGACTGACCTCCTTGTCGAAGACACCGTCCCCGCGCTCGTCGACCACCCCGATCGCCGACACACTCACCGCGTGCGTCTGCCAGGCGCCGAGCACCCCGCCCACCGAGTGCGTCGGATAGAGGAGCGGGGGATAGCTGGCCGTCGCCTTCCAGTCCTCGCCGCCGCTGTACTGGTACGCCTCGTAGAACCCCAGGTCCATGTCGTGGACGTAGTCGCCCTCGGCGTAGAAGATCCGCCCGAAGGCGCCCTCCGCGATCTGGTTGCGGGCGTGCACGGTCGCCGGGTTGTACTGGCTGGTCTCGCCCATCATGTACGTCAGTCCGGTCGCCCGGACCGCGTCGATGATCGCCGCGATCTCCTCCGTGCTGATCGCCATGGGGACCGCGGAGTACACGTGCTTGCCGGCGCCGAGCCCCTTCAGGACCAGGGGGCCGTGCGTCCAGCGCTGGGTGAAGATCGCGACGGCGTCGACGGCCTTCGACTCCAGCATCGCCTCGTACGAGGGGAAGGTGCCCGCCAGCCCTTCGGCGGCGGCCAGTTGCTCCGCCCGCTCCGGCAGGAGGTCGGTCACGTAGACCTCGCTCACGCCCGGGTGGGCCTGGAACAGTCGGGCGAACTGGCCGGAGAACTGGCCTGCTCCGACGATGCCGAGGGAGAACGTCATGGGTGCGTGTCCTTCACTGACCGAGGATTTCACTGACCGAGGATGAAGTTGATCTGCTTGTTGGTCTTACCCAGTCCGCCGACCGGTGCGCCGTTGGCGTAGATGTCCTGCATGGCGGGGTGCATCAACGCGTAGACGTCCGCCGCGTAGTTGGTGATCGGGTACGAGAAGGTGGTGAAGTCCTTCTTGTCGACGACCGGCCTGGTGAAGGCCGTGACGTCGATGCCCTTCTTCTTGTAGGCGGCGACGGCGGTGTCCGTGCCGTCGGGGGTCGCGGGGAACACGATTCCGTAACCGCCGACCGTCTTCTGGCAGGCGTCGGAGGAGAGGTACTTGACCCACTTCTCGGCGCCCGCCTTGTTGTGGGCGTTCTTGGTGATCGAGTCGGCGAGACCGTTCATCATGGTCGCCCGGTCACCGCTCGGACCGGTCGGCGTGTACGCGGTGCCGACCTTGATTCCCTTGGCGCCGTAGTACGTGGAGATCATCCACGCTCCGTCGAAGGCGGTGGCCGCCTTGCCCGAGGCGACCTGTGCGTTGGCGGGGTTGGCGCCGTCGCTGTAGTCCGTGTACGGCGCGAGATAGCCCTTCTTCGCCAGCCCGAAGTACCACTTGACCACGGACTGGAAGGTCTTGCTGTCGTACTGGTACTCGGTGCCCCAGCGCTTCTTGTCCGTGTAGTTCCAGCCGGCCGAGCCGGTGAAGGGACTCCAGGTCGTCTGACCGTCGGCGTCGCCCGCGCCGCCGCTGGCGAGGCCGTACGTCTTGACGTGGTGCTTGTCGAAGCCGGGTTCGTCGCCGCGCTTGCCGTTCCGGTCGATCGTGAGGTGGGCGATGGCCTTCTCGAAGGTGCCGCCGTCCTCGGGGTTCCAGGACAGGCTGCCCAGCTGATCGGCGCTCAGACCCGCCGACTTGGCCATCTTCTGGTTGTAGAAGAGGGCCACCGTGTCCCAGTCCTTCGGGGCGCCGTAGCGATGGCCGTCCTGGCCCACCCAGTTGGCGGCCAGCCCCGGCTGGTAGGCGGCGTCGCTGATGCCGAGGTCGTCGAGCGGCTCCAGCACCTTGAGGTCGGCGAACTGGCCGAACTTCTGGATGTGGTCGGTGAACACGTCCGGCTGGGTGCCCGCGATGAAGCTCGCGGTGAGCTTGGTCCAGTAGTCGGCCCAGCCCAACTGGGTGATCTTTACCTTGAGTCCGGGATTCTGCTGCTCGAAACCCTTCGCGCAGGCCTGGTAGGCGGGGAGTTGGTTGGAGTCCCACAGCCAGTAGGTCACCGTGTTCGAGGCCGACCCGACGGAGTCGCCCTTGGCGCAGCCCGCCGTCAGGGAGAGCGCGAGCGCCCCGGTCAGTGCCATGACCGTACGAAATCGCATGCCCTGCCCCTTACTTGATTCCGGTGAAGCTGATGGAACTGACGATGCGACGCGCGAACACTCCGAAGAGGACGAGCATCGGGAGCGCGGCGATGAGGGTCGCCGCCATCAGGCCCGACCAGTCGTAGCCGGTCTGCGGGGTCTGCGAGCGGAAGATGGCCAGCGCCACCGACAGCACGCGGGAGCTGTCGCTGTAGGACACCATCAGCGGCCAGAAGTAGTCGTTCCAGGACGTGATGTACGTCAGCACGCCCAGCGTCAGGATCGGCGTGGACGCCATCGGCAGCAGGACCCGGAAGAAGACGCGGATCTTGCCCGCGCCGTCGAGCAGGGCCGCCTCCTCGACCTCGCGGGGCACGTTCATGAAGAACTGCCGGAGGAAGAACACCGCGAACGGCGTCATGAACATCGTCGGCAGCGCGATCCCCAACAGGGTGTCCACCAGGCCGAGTTGCTTGATGAGGACGAAGTTCGGGAGCAGGGTGAAGATGGCCGGCACCATCAGCCCGGCCAGGAACAGCCCGAACATCCGGTCCCGGCCGCGCCAGCGCAGCCGGGCGAAGGCGTAGGCGGCCATCGCGGAGAAGAACACCTGGCAGACGGTGACCATCGTCGAGACGATCACCGAGTTGAGCAGATAGCGCCAGAACGTGAGGCCACCGCCCGAACCGCCCTGTGCGATCGCCTCCTTGGTCGACTGGAGACCGAGGGCCCGCTCGAAGCCGCCGGTGGTGAAGTCGACCGGCAGCGGGTCCGAGGGGTGGGCGGCGAGGCCGGTGTTCGTGGAGAGCGCGGTGCGCAGGATCCAGAAGAAGGGCAGCAGGGTGATCAGCATGATCGCGGTCATCGCGGCCCAGGCGGCGACCTTGCCGACGGAGAGCCGGCGCCGGGGCGGCCGGACGATCGCCTGTCGGGTCGGCGTAGTGGGTGTATCGGGTGTGGTGGTCAGGGTGGCCATGTCGACTCCTTCCGCTCAGCCGAGGTCGGTCTGGCCGGCGCGGGTGAGCCGGTACTGGAGGATGGTGATCGCGCTCAGCACGATCAGCAGGGCCACGGACATCGCGGACGCGTAGCCGAACTGGAAGCGCCCGAAGGCGGAGCCGTAGATGTAGTACTGGAGGACGTTCGTCGCGTTCGCCGGTCCGCCCGCGGTGGTCACCGCGACCGTGTCGAACACCTGGAACGAACCGATCACCGTCATGATCAGCACGACCGCCAGCACCGGCCGCAGCAACGGCATCGTGATCCGCCAGAACATGCGCCACTCGCTCGCGCCGTCCACCTTCGCGGCCTCGTACATGTCGTTCGGGATGGCCTGGAGCCCGGCGAACAGCAGCAGCGCGGTGTAGCCGACGTGCCGCCACACGTTGATCAGGGCGATCGTCGGGATCGCCCAGGTCTTGTCGGCGAGGAAGGGGATGTGGTCGAAGCCGAGGCCCCCGATGATCTGGTTGCCGATGCCGAGCTGGGTGTCGAGGATCCACAGCCAGACGATGCCGGCGACCACGTTCGACATCAGGTACGGCGTCAGCACGATCCCGCGCAACAGGGCGGACTGCGTGAGCCGTTGGAGCAGGACGGCGATGGCGAGGGCCGCCACCGTCTGAACGCCGATGTTGATGATCACGTACTCGACGGTGACCTTCAACGAGGACCAGAAGATCGGGTCGTGGACCATCCGGTCGTAGTTGTCGAGGCCCACCCACTTCGCCGGCGTCAGCAGATTGAAGCGGGTGAAGCTCAGGTAGATGCCCCGCAGGGTCGGCCAGAGCAGGAAGACCAGGAAACCCAGCAGGGCCGGGGCGATGAAGACCGCCGCCAGCTTGCCGTCGCCCCCGGCTTCATGGGCCCGCGGCGGGCGGGTCGGGGGACTGCTGGACGCGATGGTCATCTGGAGACTCCCTTGTCTGTGACGGCTCACCCTCGGGCCACTTACTTTTGCCGCGAAAGAATCCAGGCGTCAAGAGTCGTGCAGGGATCTTTTCTGTGCGGGATTCTGGTCATAGAGTGACCTTATTGCTTCCGTGGTGAAAGAAATAGTGTGTATGGGAGTCTGACGCTCATGACCACACGTGCGGCCAGTTGGCAGCCGCTGAGCCCCGGCGAGCGCTCCGTGGCGATCGAGGTGCTCGTCCACGGCCCGCTGTCGCGCACCGACCTCGCGCGCCGGCTCGACCTCTCGGCGGGCAGCCTCACCCGCCTCACCAAGCCGCTGATCGAATCCGGCCTGCTGGTCGAGGTCCCCGACGGTGCCCCGGCCGAGGTGCGCCAGGGCCGCCCCTCCCAACCGCTCGACGTGGTCGCCGAGTCCCGTACGTTTCTCGGCTTCAAGGTCACCGACGACATGGTCTACGGCGTCGTCACCACCCTCAGGAGCGAGATCGTCGCCCGTCTGGACCGGCCGCTCACCACCCACGACCCCGACGAAGTGGCCGACCTGCTCGCGGCGATGACCGCCGAACTCACCGCCCGCTTCCCCACGCTCACCGGTATAGGCATCGGGGTCGGCGGTCTCGTCCAGGACCGTGCCGTGGTGGGGGAGTCGCCCTTCCTGCAGTGGAGCGACGTCCCGCTGGCCGAACTCGTCGAGGAACGCACCGGGTTGCCGGTCGTCGTGGAGAACGACGTCGCCGCCCTCGTCGAGGCCGAGACCTGGTTCGGCGCCGGACGCGGCCTCGACCGCTTCGTCGTCCTCACCATCGGCGCGGGCATCGGCTACGGCCTCGTTCTCGGCGGCAAGCGGGTGCAGTACGCCGAGGAGGACCGCGAGTTCGGACGCCACTGGATCCTGGACTCGCACGGTCCGCTCACCCCGATCGGTGAACGCGGCAGCGCCGTCTCCCTGTTGAGCATCCCCAGCATCCGCTACCAGATCCGGGCCGCCACCGGCCGGGATCTGACGTACGAGGAGATTCTCGCCCAGGCCGCCGCGGGCGAGCCCATGGCCTCCCGGGTCATCGACGAAGCGGCCCGTGCGCTGGGCACGTTGGTCGCGCAGATCGCCAACTTCGTGCTGCCGCAGAAGATCCTGCTCGCCGGAGAGGGCGTCGGTCTGATGGACGTGGCCGGCAAGGTGGTGGACGACACACTGCGCGCCCGCCGGCATCCGCAGGCCGTCCCGCTGGACGTCGAGACGAAGGTGTCCGACTTTCACGACTGGGCCCGTGGAGCGGCGGTGTTGGCGATCCAGGTGCTGGTGTTGGGTGTGGTTGAAGTGTGAAATGCGTTACGGGGCTTGACAGATGGACGTGATCAGTAACACGGTCCGATATGTCCGTTTAGCTCGTGATTACTCACATCGCCTTCACCTGCCGCGCCGTATGCTTCACACCATGTCCACCAGTGTTGAATCAGCCACCGAGCGATCGGCAGCCGAGGTCAACGAGGAGATCAGGGCCCTGTGGCTCCGGTCGGGCGGGACACTGAGCGTCGAACAGCGCGAGGAGTACAGGCAGCTCGTGATGGAGTGGGCCGCCGCAGCTCCGCAGTCGGCCACGGCGGCCTGAGAGCCGCCGCCCGGGCGACACGGTGTCGTCGGTCCCGTCGCCCGGCCCTCCTCGTGACCCGGCCCAGCCGGTCGAGCCGAGCCCCCGTCGAGCTCCTCTGAGTCCGTCGACCGTCAATCCAAACTGCACTCTCTTGAGTGATCAGCCCCACATCGCCGAATAGTGCCGCTGGAAGGCCTTGCGGTCCTGTTCCGCGCGGATCCAGCGGGTCGCGACCAGCGCGATCAGACTGCCCGCGATGACCAGCAGACCGGGACCCACGTTCTTCGGGTCCGTGAGCCGCGACGCCAGGGTGGTCGACCCCGCCGTGGTGTTCGTCGCGGGCGCCGAGGTCCCGGGCGTGGCCGCACCGGCGGCCGGCGCGCTGCCCGCGGCCGAGGCGGACGGAGCCGGCGAGGCGGCCGTCTTCGGCGCCACCAGCAGCTTCACGTTCAGCGCGGACAGCGCCTTCGTCAGCGGCTGGAAGAACGTCGTACCACCCGCCGTGCAGTCGCCGCTGCCGCCCGATGTGACGCCCAGCGCGATGCCGTTGGCGAACAACGGGCCGCCGCTGTCGCCCGGTTCGGCACACACCGTGGTCTGGATGAGACCGGTGACCGTGCCTTCGGGGTAGTTCACCGTCGCGTCGAGCGCGGTCACCTCACCGTCGTGCAGCCCGCTGGTGCTGCCGCTGCGGAACACCTTCTGACCTACGGCCGCGTCGGCCAGGCCGGTGATGGTCACCCCGCTGCCGTTGCCGATCGCGACTACGTCCGCACCGTCGCCCGCCGAACCGCTCGCGTACTGCACCAACGAGAAGTCGCTGCCGGGGAAGTTGTCGGAGACCGTCTTGCCCAACTGCTGGTCGCCCTGGTTATCGGCGAACCAGATCGACCCGACCGGACCGCAGTGCCCGGCCGTGAGGATGAAGTCGCTCTGGCCGTTGGTCACATTGAAACCCGCCGAACAGCGGCCACCGGTCGACAGGATCGGCTGCGCCCCGTTGATCCGGGTGGTGAACTTGCCCTGCGTGCGCTGCATTTCGACCGAGGCGCCGATGCTCGTCGCGACCTTCGACATCGCGGTCCAGTTGGAGGCGGAGACGCTGCTGTCGGCCTCCACCAGCACCCTGTTGTTGCGGTAGTCCATCGCCCACGCCGTACCCGGCACCTTGGGCGCCGAACTCAGCGTGCCGGCGGCCGACTTCAGCTCGTTCATGCTGTACCGCACGACCTTCGCCTCGGCGCCCGCCTGCGTCACCTCGGCCGCCGTCTTCTCGTCGGTCACCGCGACGACCGTACGGCCCCCTGAGTCGACCCAACTGCCCGCCGTACGGGCCGAACCGAGCTTCGCCACCAGGGCGGAACCCTTGTCCGCGGGGGTCTGTGGCGCGCTGAGCGTGGTGGCGGACGTGCCGGAGGAGTCGCTGGCCATGGCCGCCTGGGTGACCATGGCACCTCCCAGCAGGAGTCCGCCGACGGCCGCCAGCCGTGTAACTCGCCGGACGACCCGTCGTCGTGCGTGCCTCATGCATGGCTCCCGAACCCCGAACGTGCGGTGACGACACCGCGGGGCTCTCCGGTCGTTTGAGTGCCCTTCCTCCATACGTGGCCCGGCACCGTCCCGTTCACCGGATGGAAGATCGGCTTCGGCTTCCGTGGCCAACAGACGGCCCGAGCGGCCGAGTTGGCGCGGGCGGCCCCCGCTGGGCCCCCGCTGGCCCCGTCGCCCACGAGTCGCGATCCCCCTATCTTGACCCCCATGACCAGCAACCCGCAGCCCACGTCCGGTGAACCGAACCCCTTGCGCGCGCTCAGCCTCGACCGACTGCGATGTCGTACGAGCATGAAGTGGCGCACCTATCCCGAGGACGTGCTGCCCGTGTGGGTGGCGGAGATGGACGTGCCGCTCGCCGAACCCGTGGTCCGCGCGGTCACGGACGCGCTCGCGCTCGGGGACACCGGCTATCCAGCAGGTACGGCCTACGCCGAGGCGCTGGCCGCGTTCGCCGCGAAGCGGTGGGGCTGGGACGGGCTCGCGGTGGACCGCACCCGGATCGTGCCGGACGTGATGCTGGGCGTCGTGGAGATGCTCCGGCTGGTGACCGGACCCGGGGATCCGGTGGTGGTGAATCCACCCGTGTATCCGCCATTCTTCCAGTTCGTGGAGCACATGGACCGGCAGGTGGTGGAGGCACCGCTCGGGGTGGATCTCCGCATCGACCTCGATGTCCTGGAGGACGCGTTCCGGCGAGCGGCCGAGGGCGGTCGGCGGGCCGCGTATCTGCTGTGCAGCCCGCACAACCCGACCGGCACCGTGCACACCGCCGAGGAACTGGCCGCCGTCGCCGCCCTCGCCGAGCGGTACGGCGTACGGGTCGTCGCGGACGAGATCCACGCCCCGGTCGTCGCCGGCGGTACGACCTTCGTGCCCTACCTGAGCATGCAGGGCGGCGAGAACGGCCTGTCCCTGATGTCGGCGTCAAAGGCCTGGAACCTGGCCGGCCTCAAGGCCGCCCTGGCCATCGCCGGCCCCGCCTCCGCCACCGACCTGAATCGCCTCCCCGAGGAGGTCGGCCACGGCCCGAGCCACGTCGGAGTCATCGCCCACACCGCCGCCCTACGCGACGGCACGGTGTGGCTGGACGCCCTCCTGACCGGCCTGGACGACAACCGCCGACTGTTGTCCGACCTCCTGTCCGAACACCTCCCCGAGGTGGTGTACCACCCGGGGGAGGCCACGTACCTCGCTTGGCTCGACTGCCGCGCCGTTGGCCTCGGTGAGGATCCGGCGGACGTGTTCCTGCGGCGGGGGCGGGTCGCGCTGAGCCCCGGTATCGACTTTCGCACGGGGGGTGCCGGACACGTACGGCTCAATGTGGCGACGTCTCCGGAGGTGATTGCGGAGGCGGTACGGCGGATGGCGGTGGTGGTTCGGTGAGGGGGGATGGCGGCGGGGCGGTGATCGGTGGCGGGGACCGGCCGGGGTGGCGGATGCAGATGGTGTTCAGGACCGCTGTCCGGTGTGGCGGCGGCGCCCGGGCGCACCGGACGGCGGTGCGGTGATGGCCTCGCGGGCCGGCTGGGATGGCGGCTCGGTGCGGGTGGTGTTCATGACCGCTGTCCGCGGATGCGGTGGTAGTGGGGCGCGCCGGACGGCGGTGCCGTGATGGGCGGTCGGCGCGGTGCGGGCCGTGTTCGTGGAAGCCGTACCGGGAATCGCGTCGGCGACGGAGCGTGCCGGACGGCGGTGCGCTGATGGGTGGCGGGTCGGCTGTGGTGGCGGCCCGGCGCCGGTGTGATCGCCGAACCGAAGCCGAAGCCGAGCGGCGGATCGCGTTCGCGACCGACTGAACCGACTGGCCGTGCTGTCATGAGCACCCGCCCCTGCTGCCATGATGACCCCCATGCGCATCCTGATGCCCGTCCCCGACCGCGACTTCGATGTCACCGAGGTCGCCGTGCCCTGGCGGCTGCTCACCGATGCCGGGCATGAGGTCGTGTTCGCCACTGAGCGTGCCGGGACCCGTCCTACGGCGGATCCTCGGCTGCTGAGCGGTGTTCTGTTCGGGCAGCTCGGTGCCGAGGACGAGCCCAAGGGGTTCTATCAACAGCTCACCGCCGCACCGGAGTTCGGCGCCACGATCTCCTGGGCGAGTGTGGACGTGACCGGCTTCGACGGGTTGCTGCTGCCCGGCGGACACGCGCCCGGCATGCGTCAGTACCTGGGATCCGCTCAACTTCGGGACAAAGTGGGGGAGTTCTGGGCGCTGGGCCGTCCGGTCGGTGCCATCTGTCACGGCGTCCTCGTCCTGGCCCGGACCCGGGACCCGGACACCGGCCGCAGTGTTCTCGCCGGACGCCGTACGACCTGTCTGCCCAAGTACATGGAACGTACTGCCTACTTGACCACCGCCTGGCGCCTCGGCCGCTACTACCGCACCTACCCCGCCTATGTGGAGGACGAGGTGCGGGGCGCCCTCGACGACCCGGGCAAGCAGTTCGAACGCGGTCCCAGGGAGCTCACCCGGCGCGGTACCGCGAGCGACGACACCCATGCCTTCGTCGTGCAGGACGGCAGCTATCTGTCGGCGCGCTGGCCCGGGGACGCCTACCTCTTCGCTCGCCGGTATCTCGACCTCCTCCAGGCCTCCGCCGGTGCTTAGACTGCCGACCATGGACGAGACCCCGCTGGACCGGCTCGGCGCAGGCCAGTACCTGCTGATCACCAGCTACCGCAAGAACGGCACCCCGGTCGCCACCCCGGTGTGGGTGGTCCGCGACGGCGAGACCCTGGGCGTCTGGACGGTTGCCGACTCCTGGAAGGTGAAGCGGATCCGGGCTCGCGCCGACGTCCTCGTGGGCCCCTGCGACCTGCGCGGCAACCCGACCGGCAGCCAGATCCCCGGCACCGCCGAGATCGTCGACGCCGAGACCACCGCCCGCTACCGCACCCTCATCACCCGCAAGTACGGTCTCACCGGCCGCCTCACGCTCCTCGGCAGCCGCCTGCGCCGCGGGCTCGACGGCACCGTCGGCATCCGCGTGACGCTCGCCCCCTGACGACGATCCCCTTGCCCACCGAACCCAGGGAGCACCCGTGGACCCCGCACTGAACCCGGCCGACCTGAGGCTGCGGCAG
This sequence comes from Streptomyces sp. NPDC005492, assembly GCF_040605995.1. NCBI lineage: Bacteria > Bacillati > Actinomycetota > Actinomycetes > Kitasatosporales > Streptomycetaceae > Streptomyces > Streptomyces sp. NPDC005492. The sequence continues at coordinate 361,882 of NZ_JBEXDX010000004.1, read as the reverse complement.
GAGCGGATCGTCTTCGCCCGGATGCGCGGCACCCAGGACCGGGTCGCCGACGCCATCACCGCCTTCGCCGGCACCATGCTCTTCGTCTATCTCCACGCGTTGTGGTTCGCCGTCTGGATCGCCCTCAACGAAGGGCTCCTCGGCCACGCCGGCATCTTCGACCCGTACCCGTACGGACTGCTCACGATGATCGTCAGCCTGGAGGCCATCTTCCTGTCGACCTTCGTCATGGTGAGCCAGAACCGCCAGGCGGCCCGCGAGAACGTCCGGGCCGACCTCGACTTCGAGACCAACCTCCGCTCCGAGGTGTGGTCCGCCCACATCGGAGCCGCCCTGGGTCTCGACCCCCGCGAGATCGAACAACGCGTCCAGGAACTCCTCACCGAGAACCGCGCCAAGATGAACGGCGGTTCGCAGACGCCGAGTTGAGCGGCCGTATGACAAGGGATGGGGCCGCGACTCGTCAGTCGCGGCCCCATCCCTCGTACGGCGTTCGGCCCTACGGCGCGTCCACCACCGTGCCCGTCAGTTCCGGTCCGCCGCTGTGCGGCTCGCCGTTGTCGTCCGTGGCCACGAAGCGTACGGACTCGGGCTGCTCGGTCACCTGATCGGTGACCGTGGGCACGCTGATCTCCGTGCTGAGCTGCCCCGCAGGGACGGACGACCAGATGAACAGGCTCGACACCTTGGACAGGGGGCGCTCCGGCGCGGGTTCCTCACTGGATGCCTCCTTGAACCACTGCGGATCGACGTCCAGGGTGGACAACTCCGGGCCGGCGGTGACCGGTTGCACGACGAAGCCGAAGTTCATCTCGACGTCGGCCGGCGCCGACAGCGTCGCCTTCCACCTCAGGGGCTGTCCCTCGGTGACCCGGTCGGCGACCGGCGCGACGGTGAAGGTGGGCATCGGGTCGTCGTTCTCGGTGGTCACCCCGCCACGGTGGGCGCCGACCACCGCGCCGTGCACCGCCTTCACGAACACATCGTGTTGGACGCCGTAGTCGAAGCGGGTGTTGCCCTTCACCACGACCGGTACGTCGATGTCGTGACCGCCGGGTCGCACGGTCACCAGGTGGGATGTGTTCTGGCCGGTGGCCGGGTCGGTGACGTAGACGCGCACCTGGCCGCTGCCCCGGCCGGAGACCTGGACGGGCACCCGGTACGTCTTGACGCCCGAGTCCCCTTCCTTGACGGTGAGTCGGCCGATGTCGACGCGCGGCAGCGGGGCCGCGGCGACCGCCGGAGTGCCGGGGCGCCAGCCCCAGGCGTCCATCAGCCAGGCCTGGCCGGAGCGTGAACGCGGGGTCAATTCAAGGGACTTGACGCTGTGCAGGTCGAGCCCGGCGTGGGAGGCGGCGGTCAGTGGTACGCGGACCTCGCGGGCCCAGTAGGAGGCGGTGCGCCGGGTGCCGGGGAGGCCGTCGACGTGGACCCGGCCGAGGGTCGCGCGATGGCCCGCGGTGTCGGTCAGGGTCACGTCGAGCTGGGTGCCGGTGGAGTTGGGCGGCACGATCACCCGCAGGGCGAGGCCCTTGGCGCCGCCGAGGGAGAGCGGCTTGGCGGGACGCACCGTCACCGGTGAACCGGCCGTGGACCAGCGCAGCGCGACGGCGCGGCGGCCGACCTCCTTCGCGGCCTCCCACTGCGCGAAGTGCGGCGAGCTGCCCCGGGTGTCGTCGCTCAGGCAGGCGGCGGCCGGGTCGGGGTCCACCGCGTCGCACAACCGGCCGCCGGAGACGGTGACTTGGCCGTCCGGGAGGAACCCGGCGCCCCGGTTCGCGCCCACCGCGTGGGTGAGGACCCGGGCGGGATCCGCCGAGGGCACCCGGCGGCCGGAGCCGTCGAGCAGCTCGCGGGCCCGGTCGTCCCCGGCGACGAACAGCCGTGCCGCCGTGGCGATGTAGCTGGACCCGGCCTTGTGCTGCTGGTCGGCGGTCAGCCGGGTCGCGGTGCCCGGCGAGCACACCGGGTCCCGCTCGTCGGGGTCGTTGTAGAAGTCGTCCTCGGCGGGCGCTTGGGCTTGGCCCGGCGTCCATTCGGAGTTGAAGAAGTTGTGGTCGGCGCCTTCCACATAGACCGCGCTGTGCAGGGCGGCGCCCCGGCTGACTCCGCGCGTGCCGTCGACGTAGACCTCGCCCTGGAGGTCGGAGACGTCACCGTCGCACCCGGGCAGGATCGTCACCGACGGCACGTCGGCCACCGGGTTCTGGCCGAAGATGGTCGGGCCGATGAGGACGGTGCCGCGGATCTTCCAGCGCACGGGACCGTGATAGCCGTCCTGGGCGGCCGGCGGCGGATAGAGGCTGTCCATCGCCGCCCGGTTGACGCCCTCACCGCCGCGCGAGTGGCCGATCAGCAGGACGCGGGAGAGGTCGGCCCGGGGCGCGTTCCGGACGACCGGCGGGGCCGTCTGCGGGTGCGCGGACCAGTCGGCCCAGTGGGCCAGGTGCTGCCGGATCAGTGAGGAACGGGCCTGCGCGCCACCGTCGTCGGCGTTGAAGTCCTGGCCGTTGACGCCGTTCGCGGAGATCGACACCGTCATGTAGCCCTGCGAGGCGAGGAGTTGCTGGTCGCGCAGATAGCCCCGATAGCTCGGGACCGTCTTTGCGCCTGCGGCGCAGGGCCAGTCGATGGTGGTGTTCTCGGTGTGGGGCGTGTAGCAGGTGGAGTGCCGGCCGTGCAGGAAGAGCGCGAGCGGGCGCTTGCCGGTGGCTCCCTTCGGTGCGACGACGACGGCCTGCATCTCGACCGGCTCCGAAAACCCGGGCAGACGAACGGAGTTGAGCTTGTACTCACCGGTCGTCGTACGGTACGAACCCGGTTTGCCGGGGTCGACCGCGCCCGCCGGGAGCTGGGCCGAGGGCCGGGCGGCGGCCTGCGAACGCCCGCTGCCGGAGCCGGAGCTGTCGTCGTCGGCGTCCAACCGACGCCCTGCGGACAGTACTTGAAGACCCGTCAGCTTCTTGGGCGTAGCGGCACCGAGGCCGAGCCGGAACGTCCGTCCGTCCTTCGCCGCTCTCGGTACGCCGAGGAGCCGACCTCCGGCATGGAACTCCACGCGCGCGTCACCGATGGGCACCCGCGTGCCCGAACGCCACACCAACTGCTGGGCGGAGCCCTTCCCGGTGATCCGCCAACCCGGCGGAAGACCACCGTTGTCGGCTGCCGCCGTCGCCGTGAACGGTCCGGCATCCGCCGGTGGCGCCGCCTGCGCCGACCCGGACATCCCTCCCGCCACCGCGAGCACCGCCGCGGCCGTGACCCATATTCGCCGGGCACGGAACAATGTTTTCCCCTCCTAGAACCCCAGGCTCAGGCACCCCGTCGATCCCGGGAGCCTCTCGCGCCCCGGAGGACGGGAAGGGGAGCTTGTGGGTTGCCTGTGGAGGAGGATTCGGTCGATCTTCACCGACCGGGTTCGAACTCGGCCGCGCGCTACGGCCGTTCAGGAACAGCTCACCGACCGGTGCCGATGGACTCGATCGAGTCGATCCCTTCGGCCGTCAGTGCCAGGCGCGGTACGGCTCGTCGAGGAGCTGGAAGACGGGCTCGCCCCGCACCGGGTCCTTGGCCGTGGACAGCCGTACGCGGTCGCCGCTGTGGATGCCGATGGGCGGGCCGATGACCCGGCCGCGCACCACGAAGCCCTCGGCCATCTCGATCAGCGACACATTGCGGGCGGCGGGGGTGTTGCGGTGCACGACCGTGGAGTGGCGGACCGTGCCGGTGCCCTCGCTCCGCTCCGTGCGCAGGTCGCCGCCCTGGCAGACCGGGCACAGCAGCCGGTGGTACATGGCGGTCCCGCACCAGGTGCAGCGCTGGAAGACGATGGTGTCCCCGTCAGGGGTGTGCGGATCGAGTACGCCCGCCGGGGAGCCGCCTGCCGGACGGGTCGCGAATCCTGAGTGGTGGTACACGCTGTCAACTCCCTGCGCTCGGCCGGAATCCCGCGCGCGCGGCCGAGCCGGGCACGCATGTGCGCGGTTCGCCGTGCCACCGTGCACGGCCTCAGGGTATGGCACTCAGTGCCAGGCGTAAAGACACTGCGTACCCTTGGGATTGTCTGATTTCTGCGGCGGGGTGACTCAGTCGCGCTCGAACGCGGCCTCGATCTCCTGGACGACGCGCCACATCGGGGCCCCGCGCCGGGAGACCACCACCACGACGTCCTCGGGCTGTCGCTCTTGTTGTCGCTCGACAGCCGCGGGTGCAGGCGACTGTCCGAACGCGGAGCGCACGTACCCCAGGGCGTGGTCCACCTCGGTGACCGCATCGCGCTGCCCGTCCGAACGCAGCCAGGAACGCAGCGCGTTGTTGTGCGCGGCGACCACGGCGGCCGCGATCACATCCGCCTGGAGGGTGCCGTCGCGGCGCCCGGCGAAGCGCCCGCGCAGATAGGCGGCGAGGGCGCGCTCGTAGCGCCACACCACCGACAGCTCGTACGCGCGCAGCCCCGGCACCTTCTTGGTGAGGCGGTAGCGCTGCACGGAGAACGTCGGGTTCTCGTTGTACATCCGCAGGACTAGCCGGGCCGCGTCGCAGACCCGCTGCACGGGCTCGTGCTCGTCGCCACTGACCGAGAGGAAGGCCGTCATGTCGGCCAGGCAGCGTTCGTGGTCGGGGAAGACCACGTCCTCCTTGGAGGGGAAGTAGCGGAAGAACGACCGCCGTCCGACCCCGGCCAGCGTGACGATGTCGTCGATGGTGGTCTGTTCGTAGCCCCGCTCCAGGAACAACTGGAAGGCGGCCGCGACCAGGGCGTCCCGCATGGGCGGCTTGGAGCTCATGGACGGGAACGTAGCACCAGGTCGGCACAGATGGCACTCAGTGCGCTCCTGAGGGGAACCGAGTCCCCCCGCGGTCGATACGGCCGTTGTGTGCGAGGCGATCGATACCGTCAAGGTGGTCCGTCCGAGCGTGAGCTGAACTCCCGCGACCGCGCGCGCGTATCTTCCCAGGGGGATGGCGGAGATCCGTGCGTGCGGAACGGAAGGAGAGCAGTGTGTCTACACCGCCCGAACCGGGATCGTCGTCCGAGGGCCGGGTCCTGGAACCCGCCCGGGTGTTGCGCCCCCGCCGCTCCGACAATCTCGCGGAGCTGCTGCGGGAGGTCCGCCGGGACTCCTCGGTCTTCGAGTCCGTGCCGGTGCCGAGGCCGTTCTTCGGCTCCGAGTCCGACACCCAGGAACTGCCGCCCGTATCGAGCGAGTTGCCCCCGCTGCCGAGCGGCGGCGTCTTCGGTCCGGGTCTGCGCAGGGCCGCGATCGCGGTCGGAGTGAGTGCCGCCGCGCTGGTCGGCTTCGCCTGCGCCCTCCTGCTGCCGGGCAAGGGAGAGGCGAGCACCGCCAAGCCGGTCACCACACCCACCCCGGTGGCGTCCGCCACCGCCGCGGCGACCGACCCCGACGGGGCCGGCACCCTCCGCGAGGGGGACAGCGGGCCTCAGGTGACGGAGCTCGAGCAGCGTCTCCTGCGTATCCCCGACGTCTACAAGAACGGCTCCACGAGCGGACAGTACGACGGGACCCTGACGGCGGCGGTGGCCCGCTTCCAGCTCTGGTACGGCATCAGGGGCGACGAGAACGGTGTGTACGGCGACGACACCCGCAAGGGCCTGGAGTCACGCACCACGCTCGACGACGGTCAGTAGCCGGATCGCCGGTCAGCGTCCCGTGCTGTGCCCGACGAGTGCCTCGGTCACTGCCCGCACGCTGCGCGCGATGTGCTGGAGCTGGAGGACCTCGGCGGCGTACAGCTTGATGGTGTGCTCGATGACCGACTCGGGCAGGCCGATGCCGGGCAGGTCGGCCCGCGCGGTCTGCAGGGCGGTCCGGGCCACGCGGATCTCGTGCTGGACCTGGATCTGCGCATGGCGGGCGAGCAGCACGGGGTGGCGGATGAACGCGGGGTAGCTGGCGTAGCGGGCCGGCACCAGCTCGCGCAGCCACTTGGCGGCCGAGCGCTCCCAGTCGTAGCTGCCCGGGGTCTTGACCTGACAGGGCCAGTCCTGGCTGATGCGCGTGGTGGTCAGTTGCATGTCATCGCTTCCCGGTGTGCGGCGTCGGGGGGGATGGGTCGACGGTGTGGGGCGGCCCCGGTCTAGGGGATGACCGGGGCCGCCCTGGGCGCTCGCGCAGGCGATGCCCGACCGAACACCCCTGGCGCCGACGCGGGTAGGAGACGGCGGCTGAGGGTGTTCGTGCAGGAGCCCCGGGGGACGGGTGTCGCCGGCGCGGCGGGTGGAGCGGCGTGCGCATGGGCGGACCGGTGCTTTCTCGGGGCTGGTGCGAGCGCTGGGCTCACGGGTGCGGAACGTGCCCGGAGTTGGCCGGGTGCGATCCGTGAGCAGTATTTATATATGCCGTCCGCTTTGCAAGGCGTATGAAAACATTCATGCGCGAAATAGGCGGAAATGTCCCCGTCTGAAGGTGTTCGGTGGGGGAGGGGCGGGTCAGTCCCGCATGAAGAACTGGTGCTGCTCGGCGATCTGCTCGTAGTCCTCCAGCCGGGCCTGAGTGCGCTCCGGATCGGCGTCCGTCATGGCCTGGAGCAGGGCGGAGGCCATCACACCGGGAGCCGCGTACGAGTCGAAGACCAGGCGGGAGCCGGTGCCGATGGCGAAGGTGACGTCGGCCTCGTCGGCGAGCGCGCCGAGCGCCAGGTCGGTCACCAGGGCCACCTTGAGACCGGCGCTGCGTGCCACGCGGAGCGCGGTGAGCGTCTCGTGGGCGTGCCTGGGCATGTCGAACGCCAGCAGCCAGGTGCCGCCCGCCTCGCGCGACTGGAGGATCGCGTCGTACGCCACGCTGCCGCCCCGGGTCACCAGCCGTACATCGGGGTGGATACGGCGTGCGGCGTACGCGAAGTACTCGGCCAGCGAGACGGAGATGCGCAGCCCGAGGACGGTCAGCGGGGTGGACGCCGACAACTCGCGCCCGATGCCGATCAGGCGGTCGGGGTCGGCGAAGTCCCGGCGCAGGTTCTCCAGGTTCTCGATCTCGGCGTCGACCGCGGCCTGCAGTTCGTTGCTGCGGTTCACCTCGGCCGCCGCCGGGCCGCCCGCGAGGGTGCTCAGTGCGATCGCCTGCAGCCGCTCCCGTAGCGCCGGGTAACCGCTGAAGCCGACCGCCGCGGCGAACCGGGTCACCGAGGGCTGGCTCACGCCCACGCGCTCCGCGAGATCGGTGATGGAGAGGAACGCGGCCTCGGTGATGTGCTCGATCAGGTACTGGGCGATGCGCCGCTGCCCCGGCGACAGCCGTGGCCCGTCGAACAGTTCCCTGAGCTGGGAAGTCGGCGCAGCCCCGACTTCCGGGTCGGTCTTTCCCGAGGTGATCGCGAACGCCTGGGCGCGTGCCTGCTGCGGCGATGGCACCGATGCGCCTCCTTTGTCTCCCACAGCCACAAAACATAGCTCACAGAGCGTTGTGGGCAGAGAGTGATCAGCGACGGTAGATCGTGATCGAATGACCGACCTGATCGATGGGGCGACTGCTGTCGATCAACTCGGCCAGTTCTCCCTGCGCTTTGTCGATCGCGGTGTCCGAGACGACCAGCAGCCCGTGCACCTCGCCCTTCCCCGCCTTGCGTGGGTCGGACGACTCGATGCCGTAGTACGACGGCACACCACTGCCCTTGTAGACGAGCCAGATCCGCTCGCCCGCATAGCGCTCGCGCAGCCGGTCGGCGAGGCGGCCCAGGTCCTGGCCCCAGTCCACATTGGAGTCGTGCAGCCGCAGATAGGTCTTCGAGGGACCGCCGAACGCCTCGTTGGAGTACGGCAGATAGAAGGGGAACGTCCGCAGCGAACTGACCGCGACGAACCCCACCAGCAGCCCCGTGGACAGCGCGGCCCACCGCCACCGCAGCGCCGGCACACAGGCGGCCGCCACCGCCAGGAACATCGGCACGAAGATCGCGTAGCGCGTGCCGAAGTCCCGCGAGCCGTCCATCGCCGAGGCGAGCAGTACGGCGGTGGGGACGAGCAGATACGGCGCCGCCGGCCGCAACCGCCGTACCGCCACGACCGCCACGGCACCCGCGGTCCACAGCGCGAGCATGCCGAGGGGTGTCTTCACCAGGAGTGCCGCGGGGAGGTAGTACCAGTGGGACCCGGTGTAGAGGTGCCCGAACAGGAAGCCCTGCCACGGGTAGTCCTCCATGCCGAACTGGATGCGCATCCCGTCGAGGAACGCCCTTGGGAACGGCAGGAGTTGGACCAGGTGTCCGCGCAACCCGTGGATGGCGGGCACCGGTTCGGTGGGCGTGAACCGCAGCCGCGGATCGACGGCGAGATACGACGCCCAGACGACGGCGACGCTCACCAGGGCCAACACGCCTGCGCTCGCGGCCCCGTACGCCAGCGTCCGGAGCCGGGCGTCGCGGTCGGCCGGGCGGCGGGCGGACCACACCGACACCACGGCGAGGAGCATCAGCACGGGTACGGCGGGGAGGGCGGCCATCTTCGTCGCCACAGCGGCGCCGAGCGCGACCCCGGCGAGCGGCAGGTACAGGAGGGGCCGTCGTCTGGCCCGCCACAGCAGCCACACCGACGTCAGCAGAAAGCCGGCCTCCGGCACGTCGAGCGTGGCGAGCGAGCCGTGCGCGATGACATCGGGCGAGAACGCGTACAGGGTGAGGGCCACCAACCCTCTTGCCGCGCCCACGAGTTCACGGGCGAAGGCGAACACGACCAGCCCGAACAGCAGCGTCAGCACGATCACCGGCAGCCGGGCCCAGAACATCAGCCGCCAGGGGTCGTTGCCCGACTCGTACAGCAGATGGCGGCCCAACTGACCCTGGTCGCCTTTGTAGGCGGCGTCGAAGTGCGGGTCGGCGAGGGCGATCCCGGCGGCGATCGCCAGCTTCCCGAGGGGCGGATGCTCGGGGTTGTAGTCGAGGCTGTGCTCGTGCAGATAGACCGTGGCGGTGGCCACGTACACCGGCTCGTCGATGGTCGGTGTCTGCTGGACGGCGGTCGTGATCATCACGGCGGCCATCTGCCCGAGGAGCAGCACCACCAGGAGGGGCGACAGCCACCGCCTGCGGCGCCGCAACCCGGCGCGGAGGCGTGCCGACCGGCTCTCCGTGGCGCGCGGCAGCGGTTCCCCGCTGCCGTCGCCGAGCGTGCCGGGGTCGAGGACCGAGTGCTGTTCGCGCGCCATCATCCGCCCTGCGGTGAGGCCGGCCGCTCGGTGGCGGGAGCGATCCGGAGCCGGGTCATGGCCCTACTGTCGCATCGCTCCCGCCACCAGGGGCGTCACCGCTTCAGGAGTCGTACCGACAGACCTTCCGCCGTATACACCGGTACGGCCCGCAGCTTGTCCGAGTTCACCTTGATGCTGTCGAACTGGCCGCGCAGCGAGGCCGCGCCCAGGACCCGCACCGTGGAGCCCGCGGCCGGCGGGTGCTCGGCGTCGAACCGGATCGACAGCGTGCTGCCCCTGCCGAGCGTCGCGCGTCGCGTGACCTCGACGGCGGGCTGGTGGCCCGAGCGCAGCGTGACCTCCAGCGCGGCGGACTGCTGGGCGTAGGCGCCGTGGATCTGCACGGACTCGGAGATCCGCAGCGTGCCGCCGAGCACACTCACGTCACCGTGGCCGAGCGCGTGCGCCGAACCGGCGACCAGCGCACCGGCCTTGAGGGCGGTCCCGCCGGTGTACGCGTTGTGGCCGGTCAGCGTGAGCGTTCCGGTGCCCTGCTTGGTCAGGCCGCCGCAGCCGTCGATGTCGTTGCGCCAGGCGTCGGCCGCGCCGAAGCCCCCGGCCGCCGCGTCGAGGGCGACGGTGACATCGGAGTCGAAGGAGCCGTAACCGTCGGCCGCCGCGAAGAGGTTGAGGCGGCCCCACTGCTCGAAGCCGTCGAGCAGGATGTAGCCGGAGGGCAGCGCGGTGGTGCGCAGCACCTCGCGGCGCTGGTCCGCGTCGAGGTACGGCAGCCGGGTCTCCAGCAGCACCTCCGCGCCCTTGGGCACGGTCAGCGCCTTGTCGCGGCCGCTGCGGGTCAGCACATAGGTGAACTTGGGCTTCACGACGCGGGCGTTGGCGCTCCGGTCCGCGTACGGGTCGGTCGCGGTGGTCGCCGAGTGCGCGTACGCGTACAGGGTGTCCGCCGTCGTGCCGGTCTTCGCCTCGAAGTAGGCGAGCGCCTGGGCGCGCGCCGCCGCCTTGAGGTCCGCGTTGGCGGGGTCGGCGAGCGTGGCGGCGGCGAGGGCGGTGGCCATGATGCGGCCGCCGATGACGTCGACCGTGGAGTGCATGCCGGCCATGATCCGGGTGTGGCTCAGTTCGAGGGTGCGGGTCACCAGCTCCTGGAAGCGCTCCGGTACGGCGTACGCGTAGGCCAGGCCCGCCAGGTGGAAGGCGTTCGTGTGGCCGCTGGGGAAGCCGCCGTCGTCCACCGGCGATGCGCTGCGCTGGCGCAGGAGCTGCGGGGCGACGATCACCTTCGAGTCGTAGACCGGGAAGCCGAGCGCGTCGACCTTGCCGGTGTCGACGACCTCGCTCTTCTCGTTCATGCGCCACGGACGCGGGTACTGGTAGGCGTACTTGGAGGGGTTGCCCGACGCGTAGTTGCCGCGCACCGTGTCGACCAGTTCCGCCACCTTGCCGAGTGCGGAGGTGTGCGAGCCGGCGCCGAGCGCGGAACCGGCGGGGGCGTCGGCGGGTACGGCGTCGTCGATCTTCGTGGCGGGTGTGCCGTCGGGCGCGCTGGTGATCGAAGTGACCGCCAGGGCACCCGACTTGTAGAGGTCGGCCAGCGGGCCCAGGCCCGCGATCATCGCGTAGCTCTGGTGCTGCCGGTCGTAGAGGAACGCCTCCTTGGCCTGCGCCTCGGTGCGGTGGGTGGTGAGGTCGATGCAGTACCGCATGTTGGCGCGCAGGATCTCGGGGCGCAGCGCGGTGCCCGTGTTCCAGGCCGCCCCGGTCTTCCACACCTGGGCCATGCCGCCGAGGACCCGGACCACGGCGTTGGTCTCGGGCGTCAGGTTCGCTATGACGTTCGTCTTGTAGTCGTCGACGAACGCGAGGGGAGCTGTGGCGGCCTTGGCGTCCGCGGCGGTCAGCCAGGTGACCAGCGTGGGTGCGGCGACCACACCGGCGGAGGCGCCGAGCGAGGTCTTGAGGAAACCACGTCTGTTCACGGCGAGTCGACCGGCGTTGGTGCGCTGCCCGGCGGGTGACGGCATGGAGGTGCCTCTCTTGAGTTCTACGGCCGCGGGACCGGGGAGGTCGTGCGACCGGGAGGGTCGTGCGATCGGCTGTGGTGCGAGATGCGCGTGGGACGTATGAAAGCGCATACGTCGGTTGGTGCGTACGTGCGAAGATTTACGGCGGGCAGTGTCCCGTTGGCACGCGTTCGGCGTCCATGACATGGCCCCCGGGTGAACGGGGGCCCGCGCTTCACAGGATCGAACGTGCCAGCGCCACCGCGCCCTCGACGGGCGGTACTTGGATGGGCCGCGCCCGGGCCTGCGGCACCCGCTCGGCGAGCGCGGCGGTGAGGGCTTCGTACAGGCGGGGCTGGGCGAGGACGGTTCCGCCCGCGACCACCACGTCGTCGACGGGGACGCCGCGTTCGGCGAGCCGGACGACCAGTGCGGCCAGGGAACGGCCTGCCTCGGCTATCACCTCGCGGGCGACGAGCGAGCCAGCGTCGGCCGCGGCGAAGACCACGCGCGCGTGGCGCCCCCATTCGGCGGAGACGTCGGAAGCGCTTTCCAACGCGGCGCCGAGTGCGGGCACTTCGGCCACCGCGAAGGCCTCGACCAGTCCCAGGGCGAGCGGGTCCGGAGCCTCGCCCCGGTCGTGTGCGGCCCAGGCGGCGCGAGCCGCCTCGCGGACGAGACCGGCGGCGCCGCCCTCGTCGCCGAGTACGGCGCCCCAGCCGCCCACTTGGAGCCGGCCGCCGTCGGCGAGCAGGCCCACCGCGACGGAACCGGTGCCGGCCACCAGGCCGACGCCCTTTTCCAACCCGGCCGCGGGGACGAGCAGTTCGGCGTCGCCCACGACGAGTGCGGGCACGGCGAGACGTTCTTCCAGCGCGGCCCGGATCTCGGCGCACTGGCGGGGCGTCTCGCAGGCGTGCCCGCCCACGGCGAGCGCGGACGGGCGGGTGCCCACCGGCAGGGCGTCACGGACCAGCGCGGTCAGCCAGTCGGCGGCGGTCGCGGGGTCGTGCGGCCGCCAGCCGCCGCTGGCACGGATGTGGTCGGCGACGACATCCGCGCCAGCGCAGGCGCGCAGATGTGTCTTGGTGCCACCCACGTCGATGCCGACCACGAGGGGCGTGAAGTCCTGCACGGAACCTCTTTCGTCGTTGCGCGGTGCTGCGACGGTGGGCGAACCGAGTCCGGAAGGACGGAAGTTGACGCACTAGGGAAGCCTCGGGACGGGCTTCTGACGGACCACGGCAGGCGAGTACCGTGACGTTCGTTAGGAAGTTAACTAACGAAGTACAGTGCGTCAAGAGGCATCGCGTATCGAGCAACGGGAACCACTGTCCGGGCCCGCGTGACGCCAGGACATCCCATCGCCGCCTGCCGTGGACACCCTGCGGAAGCGCGGCCTGTGAACTGGGGGAAGTGTGGAACATGTCGTGACGCGGGCGTCTCGGCTGACCGAGAGCGCGAGCGCGGTGTTCGAGGTGCTGGCCAGAGCCGGCAGCGCGACCCGGCCGCAGCTCGCCACCCTGGCCCGGCTGTCCAAGCCGACGGTGTCCTCCGCCGTCGTGGAACTGGAGAGCGTCGGGCTCGCCGCCCACTCCGGGACCGCCTCCGGCGGCACGGGCCGCAACGCCGCCGTCTACCGGCTCGGCCCGGCGGCCGGCGCCGTACTCGCCGTCGATCTCGGCCCCGCCCTGACCCGGGTGCGCGGCTGCGCCCTCGACGGCACCCTGCTGGCCGAGGCGACCGGCTCCCGTGCGAACGCCGCCGACGCCGTGCGCGAGGCCCTGGACGCGCTGCCCCCGGGCACCCCGCTGCGCACCGTGGTCGTCGCCGTGGGTGATGTCACGGCGCGCGACCGGGAGGGCACCGGCATGCGGCCCGCGACCGCCAAGGCGGGGCCGGTCTTCGACGCGATGGCGGTCGCCCTGCCGCCCGGTGTGCCCGTCCATCTGGAGAACAACGTCAACTGCGCCGCGCTCGCCGAGCTGCACGAGGGTGCCGCCCGCGACCGCCACACCTTCGGCTATCTGCGGATCGGCGTCGGTATCGGCCTCGGCATCGTCGTCGGCGGCCAGGTGCTGCGGGGCGCGAACGGCGCGGCGGGAGAGCTGGCCCGGCTGCCCTACCCCTGGGACGACCACGCCGACCCGCGCCAGGAGGCCCTGGAGGAGTACATCGGCGCCCGCTCACTGCTGCGCCGGACCGCCGAGGCCTGGCGGGACGCGGACGGGCCGTGTCCCGGCACCGCCGAGCGCCTCTTCGCCCTCGCCGGTGAGGGACAGGCCACCGCCCGCGCCCTCGTGGGCCGGCACGCCGTCGACGTGGGCCGACTGGCCGCGGCCGTGACCGCCGTCCTCGATCCGGGCCTGATCGTGCTGGGCGGCAGCACCGGCGCGGACCCGCAGCTCCTGCCCGGGGTGCGGACCGAACTGGAGCGGCTGAGCTGGCCCACCGAGGTGGTCAGCAGCACGGTCGGTGATCTCGGCACCGTGGTGGGCGCCGCCCGGCTCGCGGTGGCCCGAGGAGTCCAAACCGTGACCGATGCCCCGGGGGTGAAGCATTGACGGCCTCCGACTCGGTCTGCCAATGTCCGGACAAGCGCTTTCTAAGTCGGTCGGGACACCGACTCAGGGTGAGCGACCCAGCCGTACACGAGGTACGGCAGCCGCACGAGGGCGTGCTTGTGCGGCGACGGCCTTCATGGCCGGGGATCCCACCCGTTCAAGGCGACGCGGCCGGGCGAGGCCGTGCCCCCGGAAAGCGACCTTTCTTGCAAACTGCACCAGTGCCGCCTACGTCGGCGCCGTGCTCCGTCTCCTACGACGAAACAAGGGATCAAAGATGACCAATGTGGGTGTGCGGCGCTCTCGCCGGCTCGGCCGCGGCGGCATGCGCCGCCTGGTTCCCCTCGCTGCCGCGGCATCGGCAGGTGCCCTGCTGCTCTCCGCCTGCGGGTCGGGGTCCAGCTCGGGCGGTACCTCCAAGTCGCTGACGTTCTGGATCTCCACCGTTCCGGGACAGGACGCGGGCTGGAAGAAGCTGGTCTCGCAGTACAAGAAGGAGACCGGAGTCAACGTCAAGCTCGTCAACATCCCCTACGACGGCTACCCGACGAAGCTGCACAACGCCGCGCAGGCCAACTCCCTGCCCGACGTGGCGGACGTGCCGGCCCTTGACCCGATCTGGTCGAGCAAGCTGATCGACCTCAGCTCCATCGCCAACAACAAGAGCAACAAGATCAACGCCAACTTCCTCGCCAAGGACTCGTCCGGGAAGGTGCTGTCCATCCCCTCGGACGTCACCGCCTCCGGCCTGTTCATCAACAAGTCGCTGTTCGAGAAGGCCGGCGTCGCCGTCCCGACCTCGCCCTCGAACACCTGGACCTGGACCGAGTTCATCGCGGCGGCCAACAAGGTCCGCGAGAAGACCGGCGCCAAGTACTCCCTGACCTTCGACCAGTCGCCCTCCCGGCTGCGCGCCATGGTGTACGAGATGGGCGGGCAGTACGTCCACGCGGACTCCTCCGGCAAGTTCTCGGTGGACGCGGCGACCAAGAAGGCCGTGAAGTACTTCGTCGGGCTCAACGACGACAAGGTCATGCCGAAGTCGGTGTGGACCAGCGGCGCCGACCCGTCGGCCCTGTTCCAGAGCGGTGACGTGGTCGCCTACTGGTCCGGCGTGTGGCAGGTCGCCGCCTTCTCGGACAGCATCAAGAAGTTCGACTGGGCGAGCGTCCCGACCCCGGCCCAGCCCGTGCAGGCCAGTGACGTCAACAGCGGCGGCATGATGGTGGGCTTCAACAACAACGGCGCCGCGTCCACCGCCGCGAAGAAGTTCCTGTCCTGGGTCTACGAGCCGGCCCACTACACCGAGCTGTGCGCGGCGTCCGGGTTCCTGCCCGTCGAGAGCGGACTGAGCCCGAAGTACCCGTTCACCTCCACGGCGGCACAGGCGGCGTTCAAGCTGTACAACGAGGAGATCCCGCAGTACGCCCCGATCTCCAGCTACTTCAACGGCGCGCAGACGAAGTGGGTGCTGAAGGGCAAGAGCCTCACCACCGACCCGACCAAGACGGAGATCGGCAAGGCGGTCAACGGGCAGCAGTCGTCCGACAAGGCCCTGGAGAACATCGTGGCCGGCTACAACCAGCAGGTCGGCGGCGGATCGTAGGCCACAGGGCCGGGCGGCGGAGCCGACACACCGCCGCCCGGCCCTGGACGCCCGCCCGATGCCGGGCTCATGGCGTGAGCCCACAGCAATCCATTCCCCCAGCACGGAGTCAGGAAGATGACTAAACGCGCCTCGGACGTGTCCGGGAGCCCGCCCAAGCGACGCAGCACCTACACCCTCGCGCCGCTCGTCCTCATCGCCGCGAACGTCGTGCTCTTCGCGCTGTTCTTCGTCTGGCCGGCGGTGATCGGGCTCGTCTACTCCTTCACGAACTACACCGGTGTGGGGGCGTTCCAGTTCATCGGACTGGACAACTACCACAGCCTGCTCGGGGACTCGACCTTCTACGACGCGCTGCTGCGGACGCTGCTGTACACGGTGCTCTTCGTCCCGCTGAACTTCGTGCTCTCGCTGCTCGTCGCCAACGTGGTGGTGAGCAAGCACGCCAAGGGCGCGTCGGTCGCCCGCGTCCTCTTCTTCATCCCGTGGCTGCTGTCGCCCATCGTCGTGGGTGTCCTGTGGCGCTGGCTGTTCGGCGAGAACTTCGGACTCGTCAACTACATCATCGAGAAGCTCGGCGGCCACGCCGTGCCGTGGCAGTCGAACGCGGACCTGTCGCTGCTCGTGGTGGTGATGGCGGCGTCCTGGGCCTGGACCGGCTTCTCGATGCTGCTGTTCATCGCGGCGATCAGGAACGTGCCGGTGTCGTACTACGAGGCGGCCTCGCTCGACGGCGCCGGCCCCTGGCGCCAGTTCATCAGCATCACGCTGCCGAGCATCGCGCCCACCTCGTTCATCGTGATCCTGCTCAACACGATCAACGCGATGAAGGAGTACCCGCTGTTCGTCTCCCTCAACAACGGCGGACCCGGCACCTCGAACAACCTGCTGGTCCAGTACATCTACCAAACCGGCTTCCAACGGGGCCAGATCGGCTACGCGAGCGCCGCGTCGTTCGTGCTCATGCTCATCCTGATGGCCGTCGCGATCGTCCAACTGATCGTCAACCGGCGGGTGGAGAACCGATGACAACCACAGACACGCCACGCCGCCCGGTCGACCCCGCCCCCGGACGAACTGTCTCCAAGAAGCGGCCCCGCGGCGCCGCCAGCGGCGGCCTCCGGCGGGCGGTGTCCGCCACGACACTGCTCTGGGTCCTGGCCTGCCTCTACGGCCTGCCGGTGCTGTGGTTCATTCTCAGCTCCCTCAAGCCGGCCGGGGACCTGTTCTCGTATCCGCTGACGCTGATTCCGCACAATCCCACCCTGTCCGGCTACATGACGGCGTGGCGCAGCGCCAACTTCTCCCAGTACTTCATCAACACGACCCTCGTGTGCGTGATCACGACGATCCTCACGGTGGCGGCCAGTTGCTGCACCGGGTACGCGCTGGCCAAGTACGACAACAAATGGCTCAAGGCGTTCTTCATCTGCATCCTGGCCACCACGATGCTGCCGTCCGAGGTCATGCTCGCCCCCGAGTTCCTGGTGGTCCGCAACCTCGGCCTCTACAACTCCTTCAGTGGCATCATCCTCCCGGCCGTGCTCACCGCCACCGGCTGCTTCATGTTCCGCCAGTTCTTCCTGACGGTCCCCGACGAACTCGTCGAGGCCGCCCGCATCGACGGCGCCCGCGAACTGGCCATCTTCCTGCGGATCATGGTGCCGCTCTCCCGGCCCATCATGCTGACCCTCGCCATCCTGTCCTTCCAGTGGCGGTGGAACGACTACATCTGGCCGCTGCTGATGCTCAACGACCCGAACAAGTTCACCGTGCAGATCGGCATCCAGAGCATCGTCGGCGCGCAGAACATCAACTGGTCGGTCCTGCTGGGCGCTTCGGTCATCTCCATGATCCCGCTGATCGTGATCTTCCTGGTCTTCCAGCGGTACGTCATGAGCGCCGACATCAACGCCGGACTGAAGGACTGACCTTGCCCATCCCGCTCGACCACGAGTTCGTGCGCGCTGCGGCCCGTGCCGCCGACCGGCCTGCCGCCGCGCTGGCGGCCGGTCGCGACGAGGAACTCGCAGGTGTCACCCACCGCGTTCTGGCCCGCCGGGTGCGGACTCTGGTCGCGGCCTACCGCTCCCCGGACTCGGCACTGCACGGCAGCGAGCAGGCCGTCGCCGCCGCGATGGCCCAACTCCGCGCCCTGCGGTCCACGCAGACCGCCACCGGCCTCTTCGCCGGCGGCGACAACGTGCAGTCGCCGCCGGACTCCGGATTCACCGTCAACGACGTGTGCGACGCGCACTTCCTCGCCGCCGGCGCGGGCCCGGAACTGCACGACGTCACCGCCGCGCTCGCCGAGATCGCGGGCGCCGCCTCCGACGGTCTCCTGACCGGCGGGGTGCACACCCCCAACCACCGCTGGGAGTTGAGCGCGGCACTGGCCCGGCTGCACCGCTCCTTCCCTGACGACCGACTGCTCGACCGCATCGAGCAGTGGCTCGCCGAGGGCGTCGACATCGACGCGGAGGGCCTGTACTCGGAACGGAGCGCCGTCTACGCGTCCCACGTGTCCAACCCGTCACTGCTCCTGCTGGCCGACGTCCTGGGCCGCACCGACCTGCGGGACGCCGTCGAACGCAACCTCACCGCGACCCTGGACCTCATCCGGCCGGACGGCACGGTGGAGACCGTCCACTCCCGACGGCAGGACCAGAAGCACCCGTTCCCGCTGGCGCCCTACTTGCCGCACTACCGGCTGCTCGCGATCCGCACCGGCCGGGGCGACTTCAGCCGGGCCGCACAACTGGCGGCCGCCGGCGGCGTCGACGACCCCGACCTGCTCGCCGAGACCCTCCTCACCCCGGACCTGTGCCGCCCGCTGCCGGCACCCGCGCCGGAACTCCTGCCCCGCGACCGGTACTTCACCACGGCACGCCTCGCCTCGCATGCCTCGGCCACCGCGCACAGCGTCCTGTACGGCGGCTCCGACGTGCCCGAGCACCGGCGCATCCGCTCGGGCCTCGCCTGCAATCCCACCTTCCTGCGCCTGTTCGCGGGCGACGCCGTCCTCGACGCGGTCCGGCTCTCGCGGGGATTCTTCGACCTGGGACCGTTCCGCGCCGCCGACATGCAGCAGCTCGCCGACACCCGCTACCGCCTCACCGAAACGCTCACGGCCGCCTACTACCAGCCGCTCCCGCCGGACCGACGGCAGGACGACGGCGCCTACCGGCTTACGGACGACGGACGCTTCTCGGCCTCGATGGCCTTCCCGGACCGCCCCCGGGACGAGGTCTCGCACACGACCCGCGTCGACGTGGACCTGCGGGACGACGGCGCCGACCTGCGCATCGACATCAGCGGACCGCGGGTGCCCTGGTCCCTCGAACTCACCTTCCGGCCGGGCGGCGAGCCGGAGGGCGCCGTACCGCTCGGCGACGGCCGCTGGTGCCTGACGACCGAGCCGATGACCTACCGCGTCGGCGACGACGAGATCCGGGTCGAGGCCACCGTCGAGGCGGGCGAACCACTCGCCGGACCGGACCGGAGCGACGTACTACGGTACGACCCGGGCCAGGACTACACGGTGGCCGGCGGCACCGACGCGACAACCGGGAACCGCGTCTACCTCGGTGGACAGGGCCCGCAGACACTGACCGTCGCACTGCGCGCCCGCCGTCCCGCATCCGTCCTCTGACCCCGACGACCGACGCCGTGGCCACCTCTGGCATGAAGGGCTGACCCACCCGTGCACCTCCTCCACCAGCGCGGTCCGCTGCACGACCTCCCGGACACCCAGGAGGCCTACGACGCCGTCCTCGCCGACGTCGTCGAACAGGCCCTGCGACGCATCACACCGGAGGGCGACCTCGAACACCCCGACTGCCACGACGACATCGGGGACACCTCGCTGGGGATCACGTCCCTGCTGGCCTTCGCCTGGCAGCGGGGCAAGGACCCCCGGCTCCCGGAGGCGGTGCGCCGCAGCCTCGCCTTCCATCTCCGCGAACGCGTCTACACCGAGGACAATCCCGACTACCCGAACCTGAGGATCCGCAACTCCGGTCTCCCGTACGCCCGTTACGTCCTGGAGGCGGGCGCGCACCCCATCGGTGACTGGCCGAGCACGGTGTGGGCGCTGCTCCAGGCGGTCAACATCCTCGACGCGGCGGACGGACTCGTCGACGACGAACAGCGCACCGCACTGGTCGAGTCGGCGCGCGGCTACTGGCAATGGCTCACCGAGGCGACCTACTTCAACCCTCAGGAAGCGGGCAACCAGGCCATCGGCTGCGTCGTCGGCGGCCTGATGCTGGCCCGCCAACTCCCTCCGGAGGAAGGGGAGTCGGTGCGTCGACGCGCGCTCGCCGTGTACCGCGAGGAGATCCGCGCCCACCGGGTGAGCGACCGCGGCGCACTGCTCCCGCCCGAGCACGGCGGCGCCTACGACAACAACTACGGCCCGATCTCCCTCTCCTTCCTCGCCCAGGCCCACCGTGTCAGCGGTGAGGACGTCTTCGCCGAGGACGGGGAGGCGCTGGCCCGCTACATCGACGCCCGCCTCACGAGCGGCGGCTTCGACAACGGCGGCCCCCGCTACAGCGAGCAGCACTCCGGCTTCGAATCGGTCCTCGGCCTGCGCTACTTCGGCGCCCGGATCGGCTCCGACATCGGCCGCTACCGGGGCGACGGCCGCTGGGGCCGGCACGCGGCCAAGCCGGACGGCGGGGTCGACGGACACTTCGCCTGGATGCTGATCTGGCAGATCCAGGACACCACACCCTGGCACCGCACACCGTCGACGGAGGCGGCCCGCCATCAACTCCGCGCCGGCACCGTGTCGGTGGCCTTCGACAGCAGGATGACCCCGTCCGTGGTCGAGGCCGACGGCACGTACTACCTGCCCGCGGCCGTGAACCGCCAGCACGGCTTCGGCCCGGTGCTCGACGGCTTTCTGCTGTGCCGTCCGATGGGCGAGGTACGGGTCCGGGACGTCCAAGCCGACGGACTGACCGCCAAGTTGGTCACCAAGCCGGTCGTCGGCCGCGACCACGTCCTGCGGCACGTGCGCTCCCTGTATGTCACGGACGGCACCCGACTGTGGGTGACGGTGGCCGTCGAAAGGCTCGACGGAGCACCGTACTTGCTCGCCGGGCTGCCCTACGCGGCCGACGACGGCGACCGGGTGCGCAGGACGGCGGAGGGCGACGTCTCCTCCGCGGGCGCCCTGCGCCTCACCCACCCGTCCGGCGAGGGCACCGACCACTTCGACGCCCGCTCCGAACTCACCCAGGAACAGGCCGCGTTCGCCCTCGCCGCCGACCCGCGCGGCTACGGCAACCCGGACGAGGGCTGGCGCCACCTGGTCGCCTCCACGGCGTACGAGGCCGAACCGGCGCCGGGCGCACCGGAGCACCTGCATGTGTTCGCCGTACGATACGGACCCGGCGGTGACTTCACGCCGTCGTTCGAGGGCGATCTGACCGTGCGCACCGAGGCGTTCACGGCCGTCATCGGACCCGAGGACAACCACGGCGACCCCGAACTCGCCCTCACCGCCTGCTAGTTCAGCGAGCGATCACTGCCCGCGTCGTACGGCGCGGGCAGCGCCCCATCCGGAACGACCAGGTCTGCCCGGTCCCGGGTACCGGCGATCAGACGGGCGTTGCGCTGGTCCGTGCCCGCCACCCAAGCCACTGCCTCCTCGTGCCCCTTGCCGAACTCCTCGTGCCGGGCGACGAGTCGGCGCACCCGCTCGGCCTCGTCGATCTCGCAGAACCACACCTCGTCCAGGCACGGCCGTACCCGCGCCCATGAGCCCGTCTCCAACAGCAGGTAGTTGCCCTCCGTCACCACCAGCCGGGCCGTCGGCGCCACCGGGATCGCACCCGCGATCGGCTGTTCCAGCACCCGCTCGAATCCCGGCGCGTACACCACGTCGTCCGTTTCCTCCCGCAACCGCCGCAGCAGCGCCGCGTAACCGGCCGCGTCGAAGGTGTCGGGCGCGCCCTTGCGAGCGCGGCGGCCGAGCCGGTCCAGTTCGACGTCGGCGAGGTGGAAGCCGTCCATGGGGACATGCGCGACCCAGGGCTCCCCGGTGCCGTTCAACGTGCGGACCAGGTGCTCGGCGAGGGTCGTCTTGCCCGCGCCCGGGCTGCCGGTGATGCCGAGGAGGGCACGTCGGCCGGGGGTGGCGAGGGCGGTGGCACGGATGAGGAGGTCGTCGAAAGTCAGCGGCACACGGAGAGTGTGCCATCCGTCTCGGACGCCCGGCCGGGGCGATGACGCGCCGAAGATCGGGAAGTCGTCAGCGGAGAGAGACCATGGACTGGGGGACAGGAACAGGAGCCGTCCATGCCCGACGACGTGACACAGATCCGCGCCCTGATCACCGGCTGGGCCGAGGCCGTCCACCGCGGTGACCTCGACGGCGTGATGGCGGACCACGCCGAGGACCTCGTCATGTACGACGTGCCGCCGCCGCACACGGGCATCCGCGGCCTCGCCGCCTACCGCGCGAGCTGGCCGCCGTTCTTCGACTGGCAGGCCCAGGGCGCCTGCTTCGACATCGACACCCTCGACATCACGGCCGGGACGGATGTCGCCTACGCCCACGCTCTGCTCCGGTGCGGCACCCCCGAGGACTTCGCCGAACACCCCGCCCTCCGACTCCGGCTCACCTTCGGTCTGCGCAAGGAGCGGGGCCGATGGCTGGTCGCGCACGAACACCACTCGTTCCCGCACGACTGACGTGGACCGGCCGTCCGGCGCTACGCGAGTGGATCAGTCTGTTTGTCGACTTCCTGGTCACCCAGCATGGACTCGTCGCAGTTCTACGGTCCGACAGTGCCGGCTTCGAGGCGCCACGACGCCCTCCGCCTGGTGCACGTCCGGGCGGGGCTTCTCGATCACGATCCGTCGGGTTTCGCGCCGTGAGGCGATCAGCCCCTCGGTGTGCAGGAGGGCCATCGCCTGGCGAACCGCGCCCCGAACTCGCCGTACCGCTCGGCGAGTTCGCCCGCGGTCGGCAGCCGACCGCCGGAGCCTTGGCGGCTCTCGCCGATCTCCGGCCCAGATCAGCCGGCCCCGGTCCGGGGCCGGGGGCTTCCCCGTCCCCGCTGAGCGCCTGCGTCCTTCGACCGTCAGTCGCGCTCGGCGTTCTTCTTGTTCTTGATCCGCTCGGCTTCCTTGCGGACCTCGGCCTGGGTGGCGCGCTCCTTCTCCAGCCACTCCGGGCTGTTCTTCCGCAGTGCCTCGATCTGCTCGGTGGTGAGGGGCTCGGTGACCCCGCCCCGGGCCAGACCGGCGATCGAGACGCCGAGCCGGGCCGCGACGACCGGGCGCGGGTGCGGGCCGTTGGCGCGCAGCTCGCGCAGCCACTCGGGCGGATTGGCCTGCAACTCGTTCAGCTCGGCGCGGGAGACATCACCCTCCTGGAACTCGGCGGGGGTGGCCTCTAGGTACACACCCAGCTTCTTCGCCGCCGTGGCGGGCTTCATCGTCTGGGTGGTCTGGTGCGACTTCATACCGTCAAGAGTATCGACCGCGTACGAGACCTCCGACCACGGCGGGTAACCTTGCGGGGTGACAGGCTCGGAAGCATCCCCCACGTTCCGGCTCGCGTACGTCCCCGGGGTGACGCCCGCCAAGTGGGTGCGGATCTGGAACGAGCGCCTGCCCGACGTCCCCCTGACCCTCCTGCCGGTCCCGTCCGCCGAGGCATCCGATGTGTTGCGGCGCGGCGAGGCCGACGCAGGACTCGTCCGGCTCCCGGTCGACCGTACGGTCCTCAGCGCGATCCCCCTCTACACCGAGGCGACCGTCGTCGTGGCCCCCAAGGACCACGTCGTGACGGCGGCCGAGGAAGTGTCCCTGGACGAACTCGCCGACGAGGTGGTCCTCCACCCCCTCGACGACGTCCTCGGCTGGGAACAGCCGCCGGGGGAGCCCGCGTTCGAGCGCCCCGCGACCACCGAGGACGCCGTCGAACTCGTGGCGGCGGGCATCGGCATCCTCTACGTCCCCCAGTCCCTGGCCCGGCTGCACCACCGCAAGGACCTCACCTACCGGACCGTCCTGGACGCCCCCCGGTCGGACGTCGTCCTGTCCTGGCCCGAGGACGCGACCACCGACCTCGTCGAGGACTTCATCGGCATCGTCCGCGGCCGCACGGTCAACAGCACCCGGGGCCGTACCCCGCCGCCCGCCCAGCCGAAGACGAAGGGCAAGCGCACCGAAACCCCGGCCCGCCGCAAGCCCGCCCCCGGAAGGGCGACCGGCAAGAACCCGCGTGGTTCCGCCGGCGGCGCCAAGGGAACCAAGCGCGGCAAGCCTCGCGGCCGCTGACAGCAACGGCCTTCCGTCCAGGCCGACTTCGCAGCGCGAGGTCACACCTCGTCCGTCGGACTCGTCTCTCCGCCCAGCCCCGCGCGCATCGCGAGCAGCCCGGCCTGCACCCGGCTCTCGCAGTGGAGTTTCTCCATGATCCGTGAGACATGGGCCTTCACGGTCGGCAGGCGCAGGCCCAGCCGCCGACCGATCTGGGCGTTGCTCAGCCCGTCCGCTATCGCCGCCAGAACTTCCCGTTCGCGGGGTGTGAGCGGGGGCAGCCGGGGCGGTACGGTCGGCGGCGGCTCGGCGGCCGCCCGGGCCACCAGGTGGTTCAGTGCCTCGGGGGCGAGGGCGTGGAGGCCGGCCGCGGTGTCCCGTACCGCGTCGAGGACCTGGCCCGGCTCGGCGTCCTTGAGCAGGAAGCCCTGGGCACCGGCTCGGAGCGCCGGCAGTAGATAGGTCTCGGCGTCGAACGTGGTCAGCATCAGGATCCGTGGCGGTACGGGCAACGCGGACAGTTCCCTGGCGGCTCCCACGCCGTCCAGGCCGGGCATCTGCACGTCCAGCAACACCACATCAGGGGTCAGGCGGGCGCAGGCCTCGACCGCGGCCCGCCCGTCGTCGGCCTCGGCGACCACCGTGATGTCGGGGGCGGTCTGCAGCAGCAGGCGCAACCCGGTGCGGACCAGGGCTTCGTCGTCCGCGAGCAGGACGCGGATCACTGAGCCTCCCCGGCGGATACTTCACCCATCGTCTCCCGCGCCGGGTTCGGTGCGGGCCGCGCGATGGGCAGTCGGAGCCGGACGCGGAACACGCCGTCCCGGTGCCCGGTGTCCAGGGTGCCGCCGAGGAGCGCGGCCCGTTCCCGCAGACCGCGCAGGCCCATGCCAGCGCCCTCGCCGGCCCCTTCGCCGGGCAGGCCGGTCGCCGGGTTGGTCACCTCGCACTCCAGGTACTCGCCGACCACCCGCAGCCCCAGCGTGGCGTGAGCACCGCGTGCGTGTTTGCGGATGTTGGTCAGCGCCTCCTGGACGATCCGGTAGACCGTGTGCTCCACCGCCGACGGCAACGGCCGTGCTCCGGACCGGACTTCCGTCACCGGCGTGGACCACGGCGCCAGGTCCACGGGAACGCCCGCCCTCGCCGAGTCGGCCAGCAACTGCGGCAGATCCCGCAACGCCGGGCCGGGCCGGAAGGAACCCTCGACGGTCGCCGGATCGCGCAACACATCGAGGATCTGGCGCAGTTGAGCCAGCGCGCGCCTGCCGGTGACCCGCAACAGCTCGCCGGTCTCGCGGGCCCGCTCCGACTCCTGCGGGTCCACGCTCAGCGCGCCCGCGTGCAGCGTGATCAGGCTGACCTCGTGCGCCACCACGTCGTGCATCTCGCGTGCCAGCGCGGCCCGTTCCTCCGCGCGGACCCGGCGGGCGATCAGCAGTGCCTCCCGCTCGGCCTGCTCGGCACGCTCGGCCAACTCCTCCAGCCTGGCGTGCCGGTACCGGATCACCGTGCCGCGCCAGGCGGGCGCGCCCACGAACAGGGCTGTCGTGACGGCCCCCGTCACCGGAGAGCCCGTGGTGAACTGGCTGAGCACCGCGGTGGCGTAGACGCCGTAGCGCAGCGGGGTCGTGGGCCTGCGTCTGGCCAGCGAGTACATCGCGAACGGCAGAGCGGGCTGGACGCTCAGCAGGCTAACTCCGGCGATCACGGCCGCGACCAGGGTGGGCCGATCGCGCCGCCAGGCCAGCAGGAGTCCGGTGGCGCAGGTCAGGACGGCGGAGACAGCGAGCGGCAGGGGCAGCAGGGATCGCGATGCGGAGGCCGGAAGGAGTCCCCCGGAGGCGATGAACCCCGCCAGCACCCAGGCGATCGGCTCGGAGGGCCACCGGATCCGGGCACGGTGAGTCGCTGCCGAGACCGGCGTGGAGGATACGGACACGCGTGCCACCGTAAAGGGCCCTTCGGTCGGTCGTACCGGGAGGCGGAGTCCGGGCGACTCAGGGCTTGGTGCTCCCACTGCTCTTGCCCTTGTCCTGGGCGCCCTCCTCCTCGGCGGACGGCAGGGCCCGGGTGGCGGCGACCTTCCCGTCCCGGTAGCAGATCTCAAAGGTCTGCTTCTTCTCCAGGGACACGTTCTTCTGCAGGTAGTAGTCACAGGTGGTCCCGGCCGGCACCTTGGGCTTGTCCTCCGGCTGAAGACCACCGGGCTTGCCGATCCGGTCGTGCACGTCGTCCCGGGCCTCACCGACGTGCACACCCTTGAACTGGGCCGCGGTGATCGTGTGCGAGCTGATGTCGCCCGCGATGTGCCTGATGCCGGTCCACAGCCCCACTCCGGCGAGCACGACGACTCCCAGGACTCCGAGCAGGATCTTTCCGACAACGCTCATCACAGAACTCCTTGGTCAGGGGGATTGCGACGCCCTCCGACGTCGCCCAAGCAGTCTGTGCCGGCGCTACGAGCCGATCATCGCCCTGAACGAGGACCCGACCCCCGACTTTCGTATCCGGTGCTCCTCAACCATCCGTTGCTGATGGGCTGGTGTGCCATGAAGGAGGCGCGGGCTGAACTACGCGGTGGCGCCCGCCTGTTGGATCCCGGTCCCTGCCGTCGCCGTATCGGTGCTCCCGTCCCGGAAGAACACCGCGTCGCGCGTCTCGCGCATGCTCACGAACACGACCAACGAGATCGCCACGCACGCCGTGACGTACCAGTAGAAGCCCGACTCCATCCCGGCGTTCTTGAACCAGAGGGCCACGTATTCCGCGGTGCCGCCGAACAGGGCGTTGGCGAGTGCGTAGGGCAGGGCGACACCGAGGGCGCGGATGTGGGCGGGGAACATCTCGACCTTCACCACCGCGCTGATGGAGGTGTACCCGGTGATGATCACCAGGCCCGTCAGCATCAGCACGAACGCCCCGCCGAACGACGACACATGCCCCAGCGCCGTCATCAGCGGCACGGTGCCGAACATCGCGCTGACGCCGAACGCGATGAGCAGTGGGCGGCGGCCTATCCGGTCCGACAGCCCGCCGGCCAGCGGCTGGAGCAGCATGAAGACCACCAGGGCGCAGAAGCTGACGAGCGCCGCGGTGTCCTTTGTCAGACCGGCCGTGTTGGAGAGGTACTTGGTCATGTACGTCGAGTACGTGTAGTCGCACAGCGTGCCGCCCATGCTGAAGGCGATGATCAGCAGGACCTCGCGCTTGTAGTCGAGCAGCCCGCGCAGGGTGCCGCGCTTCGCCCTGGTCGCGGGGTCCCCGTCCAGCTCCTCGTACGCCTCGGTCTCCAGCAGATTGCGCCGCAGCCAGTAGATGCCCGCCGCGCCCACGGCCCCGACCACGAACGGGATGCGCCAGCCCCAGGAGGACAACGTCGCGTCCGACATGGTGTGTTGGAGTCCGATCTGCATACCGAGCCCGACGAGCTGGCCGATCTTCATCGACACCATCTGGAAGCTGGAGAAGAACCCCCGCTTGCCCGGCGCCGACGCCTCGGTCAGATAGGTGGCGCTGGCCGCGTACTCGCCGCCCACCGACAGGCCCTGCAGCAGCCGCGCGATCAGCAGCACGGCCGCGCCGAAGTAGCCGACCTGGTCGTAGGTGGGGGCGACGGCGATCAGGATGGCGCTCAGCGACATCAGCGTCACGGTCGTGGTGAGAGCCGCCTTGCGTCCCTTGCGGTCACCGAGGCGGCCGAGCAGCCAGCCGCCCACCGGCCGCATGAAGAAGCCGACGGCGAAGATCAGCGCCGTGTTGAGCAGTTGGGCCGTGGCGTTCCCCTCGGGGAAGAACGCGGAGGCGAAGTAGACGGAGAACGTGGAGTAGACGAACCAGTCGTACCACTCGATCATGTTGCCGACCGAACCGCCGACCAGCGCCTTCCAGGGGCTGCGGGCGAGGACGGGTACGTCCGTGGGGGCGTCCTTGGTGGCCACAGTGCCACTCCTTCCTGAGGGGAACCCTGAGGTGGGTCAGCGGCAGAGTGGCCGATTCCGGGTGGCCGACGGATACCTGCGAACACGGAGCTAACCTCTCCTTAACAATTCTGTTGACAGAAGTGTCCACAGAGACGGAGGGTCGGGAAGGTACAGAAAGGTGCGGGAAAGTGCAGATACTGCTGGCCGAGGACGACGACGGGGTGGCGGCCGCCCTCGTCGAGGTCCTGTACGACCACGGTCACGTCACCCGGCGCGTCCGGTACGGCCGGGATGTGCTGACCTACCATCGCAGCGCCGACCTGCTCCTGCTCGACCTGGGCCTGCCCGACACCGACGGCCTCGACGTGCTCCGTGCCCTGCGGGCGGTGAGCGCGATGTCCGTGGTGGTGCTCACCGCGCGCGGCGACGAGCGCTCGGTCGTGCGAGGGCTGCGGCTGGGGGCCGACGACTACCTCGTGAAGCCCGTCCGCCTGGCCGAGCTGCTCGCACGTATCGACGCCGTCACGCGACGGGCCGCCGGCCCACCAGGGGCCCGTATCGTGCGCACGGTCCGCGCCGGTGACGTGGAGGTCGACCTCGAAGCGCGCCGGGTCCAGGTCGCCGGCGCGGAGGTCGAGCTGACCGCCAAGGAGTTCGACGTCCTCGCCGTGCTGGCGGGCCGGGCGGGCACCGCGGTCAGCCGTGAGCAACTGCTCGACGAGGTGTGGGGCCATGCCCACCACGCCATGTCCCGCTCCCGCTCGCTCGACGTACACCTCACCCAACTGCGCGCCAAACTGGGCCGCCCCGAACTCCTCACCACGATCCGCGGCTTCGGCTACCGGTTCGGAGACGCCACCGACTTCGGAGACTGAGGGTCGGCGCGTGCGAACCCGGGTCCAAGCGGCGCTCCTCGCCTTCGCCGTCCTCGCCGTGGCCGCGTTCGCCGTACCGCTGCTGCTGTTCACCGCCTCCGACCGCACCCAGCAGTTGGTCCTCGCCCGCAGCGCCGACCTCGACCGCTTCGCCTCCCTCACGGACCAGGCCGCGGCGACCGGCGACACCTCCTCCCTGATCGCCGAGGCCCGCCGCTACACCCAGCTCTACGGCGAACCGCTCGTCGTCGTCGACGCAGGGCGCGCCCCCGTCGTACAGACCGGCGGCATGCTGGCCACCGACCCGGCCGTCGCCCGGCTGGTCGACGCGGCCCTGCGCAACACGACCACACACCCCGGCGGCTCGCTGCACCCCTGGTCACGCGGATACGCCATGTTCGCCGAGCCCGCGGGCACCGGCACGCATGTGTCCGGGGCCGTCGTCCTGCGGGCCTCGGTGCGCACCGCGGCCCACGACATCACCTGGCGCTGGGCCGCCGTCCTCGCCGGTACGGCACTGGTCGCCCTCGCCTGCACGGCCCTCGCCAGACTGCTGACCCGATGGGTGGTCAGTCCGCTACGACGTCTCGACCGCGCCGTCGGCCAACTCACCGCCGGGGTACCGCCGGCGCAGACCGAGGCCGGCGGCCCGCCCGAACTACGGCAGTTGGCCATCGGGTTCAACCGCATGGCGAGCACCGTCACGGCGGCCCTGGAGCAGCAGCGCAGACTCGTCACCGACACCTCCCACCAGATGCGCAACCCCATGGCGGCGCTCCGACTGCGGGTCGACGCCCTGCACACCCATCTGCCCGCCTCCGCCGAGCGCACGTACACCGGGGTCACCACCGAACTCGACCGCCTGGAAACCCTGTTGGACGACATGCTGGCCCTCGCGACCGCGGAACACCGGGCCGGCGAACTGGCCGTGACCGACGGCTCGGACGCCCACTGCGACGCGGCCGAGGTGGCACGGACCCGGCACCGGCTGTGGGAACCGGTCGCCCACCGCGCCGGAGCCCGTCTCACCAGCGAGGCGGCCGGCCCGGTCACGGCCGCCTGCACGGACCGCGAACTCGCCCAGATCGCGGACATCCTCGTGGACAACGCCATCAAATACGCGGGCCGGAACACCGAGATCACAGTTCGCTGCACCACGGAGGGCTCCCTCGCGGTGCTCACGGTCACGGACGACGGGCCCGGTCTGAGCACGGAGGAACTCCCGCGCGCCACAAGGAGGTTCTGGCGTTCGGACCGGCAGAGCGGGACGTCGGGCACGGGCCTGGGACTGGCCATCGCCGAACGTCTGTTGGCGGGTCGGGGAGGCCGACTGGAACTGGAGCAGGCGCGGCCGCGAGGGCTGCGGGCCAGAGCGATCGTGCCGCGCGCGGTCCCCGACGAGGGTGCGCGATGAACCCCCGTACGGACGCGTTCGGCCGCCGTACCGCGCTGCGCGCCACCCTCGGCGCAGCGGCCGTCGCCCTGCTGGGTGGTGCGCTCGCGGGTGACGGACCGCTCCGGGATTCGGGACCGAGTGGTGTGCTGCGGCTGGCGACCGGCGAACCCGAGGGACTTCATGCCGCGTTCGGGCATCTCCTCGCGGCCGAACTCGAAGCGGCGTATCCGAATCTGCGCTGCCAAGTGCTGACCACCGCGGCCAGCGTGGAGAACATCGAGATGCTGCGCGACCGTCGCGCCGACCTCGCCCTCACCCTCACCGACACCGCGCGGGCCGCCGCCGAGGGCACCACGCCCTTCCCGCACCCGGTGCCGCTGCGCGCGATCGGCAGGGTCTACGAGACCTACCTCCAGTTCGCCGTCCGCTCCGACCTGCCCGTGCGGGCCGTCTCCGACCTGGCCGGACACACCGTCTGGCTCGGCGCGGTCGGATCGGGCGGAGCCGTACTCGGCGAACGGATCCTGCGTGCCGCGGGCCTCTCGCCCGGTGGCGACGTGCACGTGCGCCATCTCCAGATGGACACGGTGGCCCACGCCATGCGGGCGGGCGCGGTCGACGCCGTGCTCGTCGTCGGCGGGGTACCGATCCCCGTCCTGTCGGACCTGGACGACGACCCCGGCCTACGGTTCCTGCCACTGGCCGGGCTCCTGCCCAGGCTCGGTGGACGGGACGGTCTGGCCGGCTCGGGCCTGGCCGAGGTGCCGCTGCCGCACGGCGCGTACCGGGCGGCGGGCGGAGTCGCCACGATCGGTGTGTCCAACCTGCTGGTCTGCCGCCCCGACCTCTCCCGGCCCCTGGCCGACGCGCTCACCCGCCTGCTGGTCCTCCGTGCCGCCGCGCTCGTTCCCGATCACGCCGTCGGCATCCAGTTCCTCGACGTCCGCAGCCTGATCGGCACGGGCAGCATCCCCCTGCACCCCGGGGCGGCCACCGCCTACCGCTCACTGCACGGCTGAGCGGGACGGCAACCAGGTGCCGACGGCGGCTTCCAGCTCGTCGCGACCGGTGAAGAGGTGTGCGTGCATACCGGCCGCCCGCGCGGCACGTACGTTCTCCTCGCGGTCGTCCACGAAGAGGAAGTCGGCCGGTGCGGCCCGCATGGCGACGACGCAGTGCTGGAAGGCGGCCGGGTCCGGCTTCGCCACCTTGATCTTCCCGGAGAGGGCGACGTGGTCCAGGTCGTGCAGCCAGGGCTGTGCGGCGAGGAAGACATCCGCGTGGTCGGAGGGGATGTTGGACAGCAGGGCGACCTCGGCGGCGCCGCGGAGGGACTGGGCGTAGGCGACCATTCGAGCGTCCACACGTGACCAACTGTCGATGTCGGTGCGGCGCAGTTCCTCGATCGTGTCGGCGTCGGCGGGCCGGGACAGCCATCGCAGCACGGCGGTCCAGTACTCGGTCGCGGACTGCTGGCCGGCGTCGTACGGCGGTCGGCAGGACCAGTACGCCGTGGTGAAGGCGTCGGTGGACGCGTGGCACCGGGCGGCCATCCTGCCCAGGGCGCCGGGGCGTTGGGGACGGGCGATGACCCCGAAGAGGTCGAACAGGACGATGCTTCGGTCGGCGGGCATGATCGTGAGTTCCTTGTCGTCAGTTGCTGCTTGTCGCCGGTTCGCGCGGGCGGTCGGATCCGGTGCGCAGGACCCGGGCGGCCACCGCGGTGATCGCACACAGCAGGGTCAGCAGTACGAAGGCGTGGTTGAGGGCGACGAGGTGGGTCAGCCAGCCGATGACGGCGGGGCCGGCGAGCATGCCGACATAGCCGAGCCCGGCGACCCGGGAGACGTTGGCACCCGCGGCGGAGGGGTCGGCGTGCCCGGCCGCGCTGAACAACTGCGGGACACAGCCGGACAGCCCCAGACCGAACAGCGCCCACCCGGCGAACGCGGCCCACATCCACGGGGCGAGGGCGACGAGCGTGATGCCGACGCCCGCGATCACCGCGCCGTACCGCAGGATCGCCATGGATCCGAACCGGGTGACCAGGCGGTCGGCGAGCAGTCGGCCGATGGTCATGGTCGCCGCGAAGGTGCCGTACGCGAAGGCGGCGGTGCTCTCGGACGCGCCGAGGACGTCCTTCAGGTGCAACGCGCTCCAGTCGTTGGCGGCTCCCTCGCACAGCATGACCATCAGCGCCAGGGCGGCGAGGACCCAGATACGGCCGCCGGTGCCGCGGTGTTTGACGACGGCATCGGTATCGACGGTGGTGGGCGCGGTCGGCATCAGGGCTCGCGCGGGCACCAGGGCGGTCACGACGCCCAGGACTCCCACGACGGCCATGCCCGCGGCAGGGTTCAGGCCGGCACTCGCGGTGGCCGCTCCGCCGAGCGCGGCGAGGACACCGCCGACCGAGAACGTGGCGTGGAAGGCGGACATGACCGGACGCCCGTACGCCCTCTCCACATGCACGGCGTGGGCATTCATGCCCACGTCCAGGCAGCCGTTGCAGAACCCGAAGACCAGCAGGGCGGCTCCCAGCGTCCACGGTTCCCGGGCGAGACCGGGCAGCACCAGGGTCGCGCTGCACAGCGCCCCGGCGGCGGGGACGACTCTGCGCGCTCCGAGCCGGTCGGTCAGACGCCCGGCCGTCTGCATGCCGACGAAGGCGCCGAGGCCCAGCAGCACGAGCAGCCCCCCGAGCGTGGCGTGACTGATGCCCACACGCTCCTCGATGGCGGGGATGTGCACCACCCAGGTGCCCATCGTGGTGCCGCAGAGGACGAAGTAGACAAAGGTCGCCACTCGGGCGACTCGTACGGAACGGCTCATGCGAACCACCGTAACGAACACATTCGATGATTGAATACTGTCTCTTCACACACATTGAATGTTCGTTTCGCCTGGTGTTCAATCACGGAATGAGCAACGCGGACCGGCACGGGCTGATCGCACAGACCGTCAGGGAATCGGGCAGGGTCACGGTCCAGGTCCTGGCCGAACTGACCGGCGCCTCCGAGATGACCATCCGGCGTGACCTCGACGCGCTGGCGGCACAGGGTGTCCTTGAGCGCGTCCGGGGCGGCGCCCGCACCCTGCTGCTGCGGGGAGAGGAGCCGCCCTTCGCCCTGCGTGCCCACGAGGCCGTCGACGCCAAGCGCCGTATCGCGGCCGAGGTGTCCTCGCTCATCGCCGACGGCGAGACCGTACTCCTCGACAGCGGCACCACCTGCCTGGAGATCGCACACGTGCTGAGCCGGAGGCCGGTCACGGTCATGGCCCTTTCCTTGCAGGCCATCCATGTACTCGGAGAGGGCCCGGGCCAGGCCACGTTGATGGTGCCCGGAGGCCGGCCCCGGGCCGCCGAGGGCGCCCTCACCGGCCCCCTCACCCTCGCGTCCCTGGCGGCTCTGCGCTTCGACACGGCCGTCATGGGCTGCTGCGGTCTGAGCGCGGCGCAGGGTCTGACCGCCTACGACCTGGACGACGCGGCCGTGAAGAAGGCCGCCATCGACTCCTCGCGACGCGTCGTCGTCGCCACCGACGGCAGCAAACTCGGCCACACCGCCTACGCCTACGTCGGCCCCGCCACCCTCCTGCACACCGTCGTCACCGACACCGCCGCACCTTCCGCCGAGATCACGGCACTCGAAGACACCGGGACCGTCGTCAGGGCGGTCTGAGTCGCGGTCCAGGCTACGGGTAGCACCCCCGGTCCGGTCGCACACAACCTCTATACACGGCATGTATACGTAGTGTGTATAGTGAGGTGCCGTGACAGAGACCTACCTCCTGCCGATCCGTACGGCCGCGCTGATCTTCCCCGCCCTGGCCTTCGTGATGTTCGTGCCGACGGCGATCGTCCTGTACCGGCGGCACGGCGTCATGACGCGCTGGCGGGTGCTGTCCCTCTACGGCGGCGTGTACTACGCGCTCACCGCCTTCTGTATGACCATCGTGCCCCTGCCGAGGCGGTCGGTGAACGTCTGCAAGGCCTATCCGACCTTCGCCGAACCGCAGTTCACGCCTGGCGTCGCCTTCTCCGACCTGTGGAAGGAGGCACACCACCGCGTCACCCTCGACGCGCTCGTCCTGCACAACCCGGCTTTCTGGCAGACCGTGTTCAACCTGCTCCTGCTGGTGCCGCTGGGCGTGTTCGTGCGGACCCACTTCCGGCGCGGCCCCGTCGCGGCCACGGCGGCCGGGTTCACGGGATCCCTGTTCTTCGAACTGACCCAGTACACCGGCCTGTGGGGCCTCTACCCGTGCCCGTACCGTCTCTTCGCCGTCGACGACCTCATCGTCAACACGGCGGGCGCCGCCCTCGGCTGGGCGATCGCCGGACCGCTGGTCCGTGCGCTGCCCGAACTGGACGCCCTGGACGGCCGCCCGCTGGCCCGACTCGCCGCCGGCCGGATCCCCTTCGGCCGCCGTCTCGTCGCGCTGCTGCTGGACGTGTTCGGCGCCGTAGTGCTGACCCTGGTCGCCGTGATCGCCGTACACATGACGACCGGCGACGGATGGAACCTTCTCGTGCCGGTGGCCGTCCTCGGCCTGTGGTTCGTCGTCGTCCCGTGGCGGACGGGTACGACGCCGGGCAAGCGCGTCCTGCTCCTACGGCTGGCCACGCCGGACGGGGAACGACCGGGCCTCGCCGGACTGGCGCTGCGCGCCCTGGTCCTGAGCCCGGCCCTGGCACTCACGTACCTCGCCGCGGGCGGGGCCCTCGCCGCAGCGGCGGTCGCCCTCGCCATGCCGTCCGCGTCGGCCGACGTCGCGGAGGGCACGGTGAACCACAAAAACCTGCTGTACAGCCTCGCCGCCGACCCGGAACTCGGCCTCGTCCTGCTGCTGCTTCCCGTCGTCTGCGCCCTCCTGATCGGCGCATATGTGCGGGCCGTCAGGCGTCATCCGCAGGGCCTGGGCCCCCACGAGGTCCTCTCCGGTGTACGCAACCAGGCCCTCCCGCACACGCGAACCCGGACCCGCCCCCGATCGGCCGCCCCCGCCCCGACCACGACCACCCGCCGCGCCGACGACCACGAACGCTCGTCTCTCTGAGCCCCGGGCCCCTGTTCCCTCGGGATCATGCTCGCGCGGCGGGGGACTCAGGCATGCAGCGAGGGCCGGTAGACGAGCTCTTGAACGCGGCCGTCGAGCGCCCGTTGTTCGATCAGCTCCAGGTCGAAGTCGGCCGCACCCTGGAAGATCGGGGCCAGCCCGGTCCGACCGGTGATCACGGGGAGGACGTCACCTGGACACGGTCGACCAGACCGGCCGCCATCAACCCGTCGAGGGGGCGTTCGAGTGTTGTCGAGACGACCGCATCTGCGCGAACGCCCGATACGTATGGGCTCCGTAGACATGATGGTCTCCTCAGTGTGCGAGTGATCCGATCACGTGTCGGAGGTACAGACCGACAGCCAGGGCGAGGTTCATCGCTCTTACCGCACCTTCCCCACGCCCAGCAGTGGGGAAGGGAGTGCCACCGTGAACTCCGTACGTCCCGGCTCGCTCTCGACGTGGATACGGCCGCCGTGCGCCTGGACGACAGCCGCCGCGATCGCCAGACCCAGCCCCGAACCGCCTTCCGCGCCGGGCGCGCGGGAGTGGGAGGTGTCGGCCCGGGTGAAGCGTTCGAAGACCGAGGGGAGGAGGTCGGACGGGATGCCGGGACCGTCGTCCCGGACGCGGATGACGCATTCCCTCTCGGTCGTTTCCACGCTGGCGGTGATCTTCGTGCCCGCCGGCGTGTGCAGGCGGGCGTTGGCCAGGAGGTTGGCCACCACCTGGTGGAGCCGGGAACGGTCGCCGACGACGGACGCGTGGCCGTTCGCGAGGCGCAGCGCGAGCCGCCAGTCGTGGTCGGCGCCGGCCGCCCGCGCGTCCCACACCGCTTCTGCGACCAGGGTCGCGAGGTTGAGTTCCGCCGACCGCAGGGGCCGCCCTTCGTCGAGACGGGCGAGGAGGAGAAGGTCCTCGACCAGTCCTGTCATGCGCGCCGACTGGGCGGTGACCCGCTGCCACGCGAGGTCCGGTGGGATCTGCTGGTCCCCGTGGTTCATGAGTTCGGCGTATCCGGCGATCGAGGCGAGAGGCGTGCGCAGTTCGTGGCTGGCGTCGGCGAGGAAACTCCGCATGCGTTCCTCGGTGCGTTGCCGCTCGCAGAGCGAGGACTCGACGTGGTCGATGAGACGGTTGAGCACCGCGCCGATCCGGCCGGCCTCGGTACCGGGATCGGTGTCCGACGCCGGCACACGGGTGAGTTCGACGATCTCGCCGCGATCCAGCGGTACTTGGGCCAGCTCGGCGGCGGTGGCGGCGACCCGGCCGAGAGGTCGGAGCTGGCGGCGGACGACCGCCGTGGTGGCGGTGGCCGCGGCCACCAGGCCGACGGAGGCGATGACTGACTCGATGACGACCAGCCGCTTGAGTACGCGCTCGATGCCGGCCATCGGAAGCCCGGCCAGCACGGGAACCCCGTCGCCGCCGATGGCGGTCACGCGGTAGGTGCCGAGGCCGGGGAGGGTACGGCTGTGTGGCGATCCGTCCGGGAGGATTCCGTCGAGGGCCGCACGCTGGGCGGCGGTGAGCGTCCGCCGGTGTCCGTCCTCGGTCACCGTCTCGGCGGCGACGATCCGCCCGTCGACGAACCGGCCCGCGAGCGTACCGGTGGGCTGTCCCTGTTCGTTGAGGAAGCCCAGGTCCGTCGCGTCGCCCGGCCCGTGCCGCAGCCCGCCCTGGCTTCGCTCGGCGGCGTCCGCGACGCGCTGGTCCAGGTCCCCGTACAGATAGATCCGCTGGACGACCACCGAGGTGAGCGCCATGGCTTCGCAGACGAAGGCCAGGGCCACCGAGACGAAGAGCACCAGCCGGAACCGTAACGAGCGGCTTCCCAGACCGGCGCGGGACCGGCCGTCCGTACGGCGCGGGTGGCCTTTCATACGCTGTGTCGTCTCATGCGTTGGCCTCCGCGGCCCTGATCGAGTAGCCGACACCGCGTACGGTGCTGATCATCGGCGCCCGCCCCTTGTCGATCTTCGAGCGCAGGCCGTGGATGTACACCTCGACCAGGTTTCCCTCGCCGTCGAAGGAGGCGTGCCAGACGTGTTCGAGGATCCGCGTCTTGCTGAGCACCTGGTGCGGGTGGTCCATGAGGAACCGGAGGAGGTCGAACTCCTTGGCGGTGAGCGGGATCGGGGTACCGTCCCGCCGCACCTCGCGGGTCTTCTCACCCAGTACGAGGTCACCGAGCACCAGGACGGGTTCGTGCCCGGACATCCCGGTGTGTCCGGCGCGACGGAGCAGCCCGCGCAGGCGGAGCATGACCTCCTCCAGTGAGAACGGCTTGGTCACATAGTCGTCCGCGCCCGCGGTCAGTCCGTCGATCCGGTGTTCCAACTCGTCGCGAGCGGTGAGCATCAGCACGGGCAGACGGTGGTGTTCGCTCCGGAGGCGGCGCAGGACCTGCACGCCGTCCATGCCCGGCAGCATGCGATCGAGGACGACGATGTGCGGCGCGCGATCGTGCGCGATACGCAGCGCGCTGCGCCCGTCCCGCGCCGGGAAGGGACGCCAGCCGGCCGCGGTCACGGCGGCGGACAGCAACTCGGTCAGTTCGGGTTCGTCGTCGACGATCAGCACGCGAATCGCGCCGTCGTGAGTCCCTGGGGTGTCAAACATGGTTCGGCATTGTGGCGGCCCGTCATGGGAGGACGGCATGCGTGGCCTGTGGGGATTTACGCGGCCGTCACATGAAACGTCGAACCTGAAATATCGGGGCGGCAGCCGGTACTCCGCCCACCTGGAGTTCTTCCTTCCATAACAGCCTGACTGGCCGTCAAACTCCCTTGTTTACCGGCACGTTGACAGAAAATCACGAGGGACTCAAAGTCTTCTCAGGCTCCTATCACAGTGCCCGGCGATCGAATGCAGCTTGTCCAGGAAATCCCTGGGAGCTTCCTGAAAGCCTCTTTTCGGGTGGCTGTGAAGAAGGGGTATTGAATTGCAAGATCAAAATGCTCACCGCAGGTCGTCGCGGCGAAAGAGGAAGATACTCGCGTCCTTTGCCGCAGGATCGGCGCTTCTCTTCGGAGCGCTGTACACGGCGAACGCGGCCCCCGGAGAGGGCGGGGCGTCCACCGGCGGCACGACCGCCGCGTCCGCTCCGGCGAACGGGTCGAACCCGTCGAGTCAGCCGAACGGGACGGACACGTCCACGACTTCTTCCGCCTCCTCCACCTCCACGACCTCCACCACCGCCACCAGCGCGAGCGTGTCGGACGTCGTGACCGCCGCCGACGCGTTCATCGCCACGCTCGACGACGACCAGCAGTCCGAGGTCCTCCTGGACTTCACCGAGGCCAACGCCACCGCCTGGTCGAACCTCCCGTGCGGCTCGACCTGCCGCGTCGGCATCGAGTTCAGCTCGCTCACCGACGACCAGTTGACCGCCGCCAAGGCGGTGATCGAGGCGGCGACCGGCACCGGCGCCGACACCGGCTACGACCAGATCACCCAGATCCTGGCCGCCGACGACTACCTGGGCGAGACCGCGTCCGGCTACGGCAGCGGCAATTACTACCTGGCCTTCCTCGGCACCCCGAGCACGGACGGCACCTGGCAACTGCACTTCGGCGGCCACCACCTCGCACTGAACCTCACCTACAAGGACGGCGCGGTCGAGGGATCCACACCGTTCTTCGTCGGAGTCGAACCCACCTCCTTCGCTGAGGACGGCACCTCGTACGCGCCCCTGGACGGCATGCATGACGCGATGCTGTCCATGCTGGAGAGCCTGAGCGACGACGAGTTGACGGACGCGAAACTGTCCGAGTCCTTCAGTGACGTGCTGCTCGGCCCGGACGACGACGGGGACTTCCCGGAGACCAAGGAAGGCCTCCAGGTCAGCGAACTCACCGACGACCAGCAGGCGTTGGTGCTCGCTGCCATCAAGCCATGGGTCGATGTGGCCGACGACGACACCGCCGCCTCCGTACTGAGCGGCTACGAGTCGGATCTCGACGACACCTACATCTCCTACTCCGGCACCACCGCTCTGGACACCCAGGGCGACTACGTCCGCATCGACGGACCGGGCGTCTGGATCGAGTTCGTCGTTCAGGACGGCGTCGTCTACACCAGCCAGGTGCACTACCACACCGTCTACCGCGACCACGACACCGACTACGGAGGGGAGTTCACGTTCTCATGAGCCGCCTGCCGATCTCACTGTCACGTGCCCTGCGCACGGTGACCGGGATCGCGGCGGCGGTGACGGCGGCGCTGCTTCTGGCAGCGCCGCCCGCTGCCGCGCATCCCACGCCGCACTCGGTACTCCTGCTCGACGTGCACGAGACGACGGTGACCGCCGAACTCGAACTGCCCGTAAGCGACTTCTCCCGGGCGAGCGGTATCGGCGTCGACGACCGGACCACCGCGAAGCAGTTGGCGGCACGCAAGGCCGTGATCCGCCGCTACCTCGCCGCCCACCTGCGCCCCACCACTCTCCACGGCAAGGCATGGACCGTCGCCTTCGGCGGCATCACGCTGAGCCGGGCGGAGCAGACGTCCACCGGCCCCTACCGCGAACTGATCGTCCAGGCCACGCTCACCGCGCCCGCCGGAGGCGACACCCGCCACTTCGACCTCGGCTACGACGCCGTGGTCCACCAAGTCGTCACACACACCGTGCTGGTGTCGATCCGTCAGGACTGGGCCACCGGCCAAGTAGAGGGCGGGGACGGGGAGTCGGCCACCCAGGTCGGTCTCATCCGCGTCGACTCCCGCACCATGAAGGTCACTCCGCTCACCATCAACCTGGAGACGGGGAGCGTCTGGAGCGGGACGTACGCCATGTTCCGGCTCGGCGCCGACCACATCCTCGAAGGTACCGACCACCTGCTCTTCCTGCTGATCCTCCTGCTGCCCGCACCCCTTCTGGCGGCCCGGCACCGCTGGCGCGGCACGGTGGGAACCAGAACCGCCATGAGCCGGATCGGCCGTACGACTCTTGCCTTCACCGTCGGCCATTCCCTCGCCCTCGCCCTGAGTGCCTTCGGGAGACTCGACATCCCGGCCCAACCGGTGGAGGCGTTCATCGCGTTCAGCATCCTGGTCGGAGCGGTCCACGCGATCCGTCCACTCTTCCCGGGCCGTGAGGCCGTGGTGGCCGGGTTCTTCGGCCTGGGGCACGGTCTGGCGTTCTCCTTCGTCCTGGCCGACATGCACCTCTCCACGACCCAACTGGCCCTCAGTCTGGCCGGCTTCAACCTGGGTATCGAGGCGATGCAACTCCTCCTGGTCCTCCTCGCCCTGCCGACGCTGCTCCTTCTCACCCGCCTTCCCGGGAACTCCTTCGTCCGCTGGGTCTGCGCGGGCCTGACGGCCACCGCCGCACTGGGCTGGCTCCTCGACCGCCTCGGCCTGTCCAACCCCGTGGCCCGGGCGTCGGACAGCGCCGGAACGCACACGTCCGACCTGTTCGCCGTCCTGATCGGTGCGGCGGTGTTCTCGCTGCTCTGGACGGTCGTCATCGCGATGAGAAGAGAGCAAGCAGCGGCCTTCACACGCTAATTTGTCCCTGTTGTCCCTGGCGCCCGCCTCGCAGTCCCACAAGCTGGAGGGTGCCGCGCCGTACGGGGGTGGGGTGGCCATGAGAGGAGGGCGATGAGGACACGGTTCGCCCTCCCCGCGGCGACCACCCGCCGACGCGCCTGCTGGCACGCCGTGGTGACGTTCGGTGTGCTGGTGGGCGTGGTCTGTCTGGTGCGGCGGCACTGGGCCGTGGTCGCGGGCGGGGCCGGGCGGCTTGCCGTCGCCGATCAGGGGTGGTTGCTGGTGGCGGGCACGGCCGCGCTCGGGACGTGGGTGTCCTCGGCGGTCGCCCAGCAGGGCGCGGTGCCTCAACGGCTGCCCGGTGGACGGCTGGTGGCCGCGCAGCTCGCCGCGTCGGCCGCCAACCACGTGCTGCCCGCCGGGCTCGGCGCCGGCGCGGTCAACCTGCGTTTCCTGACGCGCTGCGGGCTGCCGGTCGGCCGCTCGGCCAGTGCCCTCGCCGTCAAGGCGACCGCCGGTGTGGTCGTCCGGACCGTGCTCATCGGGGTGCTCGCCATGGCCTGTCCGGGAGTTCTACGAGTCCCGCGCGTCTCCCTTGGCGTGGTGGGGGTCGTACTCGCGGCCCTCGTGCTCGTGACCGTGTTGCTGAACTGCCCCCTGTGGCCCCGGTGTCGACGGGCGCTCGCCGCAGTGCTGACCGACATCCGGGCCGTGCACGCGCGGCCGCAGCGGGCGGCGGCGCTGTGGGGCGGCTCGCTGGCCTTCGCCGC
This sequence comes from Streptomyces sp. NPDC005492, assembly GCF_040605995.1. NCBI lineage: Bacteria > Bacillati > Actinomycetota > Actinomycetes > Kitasatosporales > Streptomycetaceae > Streptomyces > Streptomyces sp. NPDC005492. The sequence goes on along the minus strand of NZ_JBEXDX010000004.1, from coordinate 320,741 downwards.
GCTGCACTCCCTGGTGCTGATCTGTGTCACCCAGGCCGTCGAACTGCCGCTCTCCCCGGCCCGGGTGGCGCTCCTGTACCTCGCCGCCAGCAGCGCCGCCGCCCTGCTGCCCACCCCGGGTGGCATCGGGTCCCTGGACGCCGCTTTGGTCTTCGCCCTCACCGCCTCCGGAACCACGGCCGCGGCCGCCGCTTCCGTCGTCCTCGGCTACCGGCTGCTCACCGTGTGGCTGCCGCTGATCCCCGGCCTGCTGGTGCTGGGTGTACTGGTTCGGCGCAAGGACCTCTGACGTCAACCGGTGTTTCCCGCCACCCCGGTTCAGGTAGGACAACCTCATCGACCAACGGGCGAGGGGGAGTCGCATGGCAGGGAACGAGACCGACGGCCGGTTGGGGGAGGAGTTCTTCACTCCCGGGAACTCGTCGTTCACCGAGTTCCTGGCCGCGCACCGGCCCGCACTGCTGCCCACCCGCCGCCCCTTCCCGGACGGCGTCCGCGCCGGCGACCACCAATTCCCGCACGGCACCACGGTCTTGGCCCTCTCCTATCGCGACGGCGTACTGATCGCCGGCGACCGCAGGGCGACCATGGGCAACGTCATCGCCCAACGCGACCTGGAGAAGGTGCACCCCGCGGACGACTACACCGCGGTCGCCTTCGCCGGCACGGTCGGGCTGGCCGTCGACATGGTGAAGCTGTACCAGGTCGAGCTGACGCACTTCGAGAAGATCGAGGGCATCCCGATGACCCTCAACGCGAAGGCCACCCGGCTCGCCGGCCTGATCCGGCAGAACCTCGGACAGGCCATGCAGGGCCTCGCCGTCGTACCGCTGCTCGTCGGCTACGACCCCGCCGCCCCGGAGGGCGCCAAGGGCCGTATCTTCACCTTCGACGTCGTCGGCGGCACCTACGAGAAGTCGGACTTCCACGCCGAGGGCTCCGGATCGCCGTACGCCAGAGGCGCCCTGAAGAAGCTGTTCCACCGGGGCATGTCCCGGCGGGACGCGGCGCTGGCCGCGTTGCAGGCCTTGTACGACGCGGCCGACGACGACTCGGCCACCGGCGGCCCGGACATCAACCGCCGTATCTTCCCCATCGTGTCGGTCATCACCGAGGACGGTTTCGAGCGGCTGCCCGAGCCGGAGACCGAGGCCCTGACCCGCGAGATGGTCGAGCAACGCCAACACCACCCGGACGGGCCGACCGTGGCGCCCTGAGCGGCGGGCGGCGCCGTATGGGAAAGGGTCCGGCTCAGAGGGGAACACCGCGTTGACCAGTGTCGTAGGAGAAGCCGAGCAGTCCCGTGTCTGGTCGCACCCGGGGCTCGGGCTGCACGCCGTCGTCGATGCCGCCGGAGCGGTCCGGCTGGGCGCGCCCGGCCAGGACTGGGCCTGTCTGGTGCCGCTCGTCGAGGTGACCGCCACGGGGCACGGGCGCACATGGTCGGGGGAGCGCTTCATCGCGACGGCCATCGGCGACCGACTGGCCTACCGTGACCACGACACCGTGACGGAAGGATGCGTCGAGCGTACGGCGATCCGGCTGGCGGACCCGGTGACCGGGCTGGCCGCCGAGGTCGTCCTGGAGACGGAGACCGGCGCGAGCTTCCTGCGGGCGCGGGTCCGACTGGTCAACGAGGGCGCGGGTCCACTGCGGTTGGAGAGCGTGACGACCCTGACCCTCGGGGGCATCGCGGACGCCGAGGGCGGTCTCGACGGACTGACCCTGCACTGGGCGGACAACGACTGGCTCGCCGAGTGCCGCTGGCGGCAGGCCGAACTCCGTGGCCGGCTCGTCGCGTTGAGCCGGTCCGGGCCCGGCCCCGACGGGCGCGGCTGCTTCTCGCTGCATTCACAGGGGAGTTGGTCCACGGCCCGGCACCTTCCGATGGCCGCACTCACCGACCGCGACGGCGGGGCCTGGCTCTGGCAGATCGAGTCCAGCGGGGGCTGGCGCTTCGAGACCGGCGAGCGCCAAGGCACGGTCTACGTCGCCCTGTTCGGGCCCGACGACGCCCATCACCAGTGGCACCACACCCTCGCCCCCGGCCAGGACTTCCACACCGTCCCCGCCGTGCTCGTCCGCGCGGAGACCGGCGGACTGGACGCCGCCTTCGCGACCCTCACGGACCACCGCCGCGCCATCCGCCGCGAGCACTCGGACCACCGCACCCTCCCGGTGATCTACAACGACTACATGAATACCCTGATGGGCGACCCCACCACCGAACGGCTCCTGCCCCTCATCGACGCGGCGGCGGCAGCGGGTGCGGAGGTCTTCGTCATCGACGCGGGCTGGTACGACGACGACTCCCAGGGCTGGTGGGACTCCGTCGGCGCCTGGGAGGCGGCCGCCAGCCGCTTCCCGGGCGGTATACAGGAAGTTCTGGACGCCATCACCAAGCACGGCATGACCCCGGGCCTCTGGCTCGAACCCGAAGTCGTGGGCGTCCGCAGCCCGTTGGCCCACACCCTGCCGCCCGAGGCGTTCTTCCGGCGCGGCGGAGTGCGCGTCACGGAACACGGACGGCACCAGCTCGACCTGCGCCACCCGGCCGCCCGCGCCCACCTCGACGGGGTCGTGGACCGGCTGGTCGGCGAGTGGGGCATCGGCTATCTGAAGCTCGACTACAACATCAACATCGGCCCCGGCACCGAGAACGGCACCGAGAGCGCGGGCGCGGGACTGCTCGGGCACCACCGCGCCCACCTCGACTGGTTGCACGGTCTCCTCGACCGTCATCCCCGACTGGTCCTGGAGAACTGCGGATCGGGCGGACTGCGCATGGACTACGCCCAATTGGCCGTGGCCCAGCTCCAGTCCACCAGCGACCAGCAGGACCCGCTGCTCTACCCGCCCATCGCCGCCGCGGCCGCCACCGCCGTGACTCCGGAGCAGGCCGCCGTGTGGGCGTACCCGCAGCCGGACCAGAGCCGCGACGAGATCGCCTTCACCCTCACCGGCGCGCTCCTCGGCCGTGTCCACCTCTCCGGCTTCCTCAACCTCATGACCGAGGAGCAGTTCGACCTCGTCCGCTCGGCGATCGCCGTCTACAAGGACATCCGGCCGGAGATCACCACCGCGCACCCCTTCTGGCCGCTGGGCCTTCCGAGCTGGGAGGACGAGTGGATCGCGCAGGGACTGCGAGGTGCGCGGTCCACGTATGTGACGGTCTGGCGGCGGAAGTTGGGCGACGGCGGCCCCGCCGACACCAGGCGCACACTGGCCGTACCCCACCTGCGTGGCGCCCGGGTCCAGCCCACGGTGCTGTATCCGGCGACCGGCGACGCCGGCGCGGAATGGGACGCGGCTGAGGGCCGATTGACGATCTCGCTGCCTCGGGCCGACACCGCCGTACTCGTCCGGTTGGGCGCTACACCACAGGCCCCCGGGGCACATGCTCCTCTCGCGGAGGTGCGGCCCCGTCCGTGACCCGTCGCAGCGGCAACCAGCAGGCCGCCGCGCACAGGCACACGCCGAGCCAGCCGACGGCGAACAGCCAGCCGCCGAGCACATCGGTGAACCAGTGCACGCCCAGATACACGCGGGTCAGCCCGACCAGCGCACCCCAGCAGCCGACGGTCAGGCAGAGCAGCGTGCTCCCGTGCGGGGCGCGTACACGTATCGCGAGGATCACCAGTCCGGCGGTGAGCGCCGCCGTGGTGGTGTGGCCGGAGGGGAAGGCCCAGCCCGAGGCGTGGGTGGCCCAGTCGACCTGCTCCGGGCGGGGGCGCGAGACCAGGTTCATCACGCCGTACCGCAGGCCCTGGCCGGATGCCAGGCAGGCCGTGGCCAGGGTCGCGGCGAGCACACGTCCGCGCGCGGTGCGGCCGGTGAAGGCTCCGGCGAGGATGACGAGCGCGTACGGGACGATGCCGGTGCCGGTCGCGGTGAGACCCCGGGCCAGCGCCACCGCCACGTCCGGGCGGTGCGCGAGGGACCAGGACAGCGCGTCCTCGTCCGTGAACAGGGGAGCGCCCTCGTGCCCGACCACGACCATGCTCAGCACACCGAACGCGACCCAGGCGCCCAGGCCCACGCTGCCCGCGAGCTCGGCGACGTCCTTGCGGTTCATGACACCAGCAGCGGTCGCAGCCGGGTGGCCGTGAGCCGCCGTGCCAGGGGCTCCGGCCACCGCTTCAGCAGCGCCATCGCACCCAGTGCGAGGAGTGCGCCGACCGCCATGCCCGCCACGACGTCGTGCGGATAGTGGGCACCGACCCAGACCCTGGACACCGCCATCGCGAGCGCGGCCAGGGCCGCCGCGGCGCCGAGCCGACGGGAGACGAAGAACAGGGCGATCGCGGCGGCCGCGGCGATCGTCGCGTGGTTGCTGGGGAAGGACCAGTCACCCGGCGCCGGACACGCCTCCAGTGTGGTCACTCCCAGGCTCCGGCAGGGGCGGATCTCCCGCACCGCCGACTTGAGCAGGGAGTCGATGCCGTACGCGGCCACCACGACCACCGGCACGGCCAGTGCCGTCACCGCCGCCTCGGCACCGACCCGGCGCGCCCGCCACCAGCCCACGAGCATCAGCACGGCGAACACCACGAGCCCGTACGTCGACCAGGCCGAGACCGCGCTGTCCAGCCAACCGGGCGCGTGCCGGGCGGAGTCGACCACGTCCGTGTAGGCCTCGCCGTCGATCGACGAGCCCTGGAAGGCGACAAGGATCATCCGCGCGCCTCCCCGGCTCGGGCGGCCTTGCGGGAGCGGTACACCTCGGCGGCGAGGGGGAGCAGCGACACGATCACGATGAGGGCGACCATCGGCAGCAGGTACTTGTCGACGTTCGGGATCGAGGAACCCAGCGCGTACCCGGCGAGCGTCAGTCCCAGGCTCCACACCAGGCCGCCGACCATCTGCCACACGGTGAACGTCCGCAGCGGCACTCCGAGGGCGCCCGCCATCGGGTTCAGGACCGTCCGCACCACCGGCACGAAGCGGGCCAGCACGACCGCCTTCGCATAGCCGTACCGCTCCAGTGACTCCTCGGCCCGGCGGGCGCCTTCGCGCAGCCGGCCGGAGCGACTGCGGGCGAGCAGGGCACCGCCCGCCTTCCGGCCGAGCAGATAGCCGCACTGGGCTCCGGCGAGCGCACCCACCGCCGCCGCGATCAGAAGGGGCGGCAGCGACAGCTTCACGGCTCTGTCGGCGCCGCCGGTGCACAGCAGACCCGCTGTGAACAGCAGCGAGTCGCCGGGCAGGAAGAACCCGATCAGCAGCCCCGTCTCGGCGAACATCACCACGCCGACGCCCAGCACCCCGAAGGCGGCGAGCAGCGACTTGGCGTCCAGCACATTGACGGCGAGCTGGGACGCCAGGTCCAAGGGTGTGGTCATCGTCGCGAGCCCCTTCGCCGGTGTGACTACAAATCTGTAGACGGTCTACTTAACTGTAGACGATCTCGGCGCACGAGGAGTTCCGCACTTTTGCCCGGTCGTTGCCGATTCATGACCGGCTGACTACATGCATGTAGTCATGATGGTCCGCGAAGTAAGGCATGCCTTCACTAACCAGGAGGGGTCGCACCCGATGTGGGACGACGCGTTTCCGAGCTTTCTGATCGGGCTGCGGGAGGGGCTGGAAGCGGGACTCATCGTCTCCATTCTGATCGCCACAATCGTCCGCGCCGACGCCAAGTCCCGCCTGCCGCAGGTGTGGACGGGCGTGCTGGCCGCGATCGCCCTCGCCATGAGCTTCGGCGCGGTGCTCACCTTCACCGCGGCGAACCTCTCCGCCACGGCCCAGGAAACGTTCGGCGGCGTCCTCAGCGTGATCGCCGTCGGGTTCGTCACCGCGATGGTGTTCTGGATGCGCCGCTCGGCCCGCACCTTCTCCGGCGAGATCAAGGAGAAGGTCACCGGCGCGCTCACCATGGGCGCCGGAATGCTGATGCTCACCTCCTTCCTCGCGGTGGGCCGCGAAGGCCTGGAGACGGCCCTGTTCCTGTGGACCACCGCCCGCGCGGCCGGTGAGTCCTCCGGCCCCCTGGCGGGCGCCGCCATCGGGCTGGTGCTCGCGGCGGGCCTGTGCTGGGGCCTGTACCGCCGGGTCCTCAGGATCAACCTGACGAAGTTCTTCACCGCCACCGGCGTCGTCCTCGTCGTCATCGCCGCCGGAGTCCTCGGCTACGGCCTGCGCGACCTCCAGGAAGGCGGTGTCCTGCCCGGTGTGACCACCTACGCCTTCGACCTCGGCGGCAGCGTCGACGCCGGCTCCTGGTACAGCACCCTCCTCCAGGGCGTGTTCAACCTGATGCCCACGATGACCTGGCTCCAGGTCGTGGCCTACGTCGGCTATCTCGCCGTGGTCCTGCCCCTGTTCGTGCGCGGAGTGCGCGCCAAGACCCCGAAACCCGAGCCCGCGCCCGCCGAGGCGCGCGAGGCCGCCCCGGCCCCCCGCCGCCGACCCGTCTGGGTGCTCCCTGTCGCCGTGGTCGCCGTGCCCGCGGTCATCGCCGGACTCGTCGTCGCCTTCGCCCGCCCCAAGCCCGCGGACTCCGAGACCGTGGCCGTCTCCGAGACGGAGTGCGGCAAGGGCTTCACCGCGCCCGACACCGGGCGGCAGACCTTCCAGATGCACAACTCCGGCGACAAGACCGCCGAGGTCTATCTCATCGACCCGGCCACCAATGCGGTCTACGGCGAGATCGAGGGCCTCGCCCCAGGCACCACCCGGGATCTGGTCGCCACCGTCGCGGGCGGCTCCTACGCCTGGCGCTGCGTGCCCACCGGCGCGAAGGCCGTCACCTCCGCCACGGTCCACGTCAGCGGCGGGGGAGGAGCGGTGCAGGCTGTCGTCCCCGTCTCCGAGAACGATCTCGCCGCACCTCTCAAGGCCTACAAGGTCTACGTCGACCAGGGCCTGGCCACCCTGGAGACCCAGACCCGGCAGCTCGTCGCCGACATCGCCGGCGACCACCTCGCCAAGGCGCGCACCGACTGGCTCACCGCGCACCGCACCTACGCCTCGCTCGGCGCCGCCTACGGCACCTTCGAGGACTTCGACCAGAAGATCAACGGCCGGTCCGACGGGCTGGCCGGGGGAGTCGACGACAAGGACTTCGCGGGCTTCCACCGCATCGAGTACGGGCTGTGGCACGGGCAGTCGGCGAGTGAACTCAAGGCGCCCGCCCAGCGGTTGGCCGCAGCGGTCGTAGGACTGCGGAAGGCGTTCCCCACCCAGGACTTCGACCCCGGCGATCTGCCGCTGCGGGCCCACGAAATCCTGGAGAACGCCCTCCAGTTCGAGCTGACCGGCGACACCGACGAGGGCAGCGGCACCAACCTCGCCACCGTCGACAGCAACCTCGCCGGCACCCGCGAACTGCTCACCGTACTCAGGCCGTTGCTCACCAAGGAGTCCCCGAAGCTGCTCCCCACCGTCGACACCGACGTTGCCCGGCTGCAGCGACTGCTCGACTCCGCGCACCGGGGCGGCAGTTGGACCCCGGTCGAGCGGCTCGACCAGGCGGACCGGGCCCGACTCGACGGCGTCACCGGGCAGTTGCTGGAGGACCTGGCACCGGTGCCCGACCTGCTGGAGATCAGGAAGTCCGCCTGATGCGTACCGAGAACAGCCGTAGTGAAAGTGAAGGGAACCGTCCGATGCCGTCTGCCGCAACCCCGGGCTGTCCGGCCGGAGCCGGCCGCCGCTCCTTCGTCCGGACGGCGCTCGGCGCCGGGGCCGCCGGGGCGGCACTGGCCGGCGGGGCGTTCGCGCTCGCCGAGACCGGCGGTACGACCCAGGCCCGGGCCGCGGACACCGCGAACGCCGGCCAGGTGCCCTTCCACGGCACCCACCAGGCGGGCATCCTCACCCCCGCGCCGGCCGCCGCGACCTTCGTCTCCCTCGACGTGATCGCCGACAACCGCGCCGAACTCGCCGACCTGCTCCGCACGATCACCGAACGGGCCCGCTTCCTCACCTCCGGCGGCACCCCCACCGACCTCGGCGTCGGCGCGCCGCCCGCCGACAACGGCATCCTCGGACCGGACGTCCCCGCCGACGCCCTCACGGTCACCGTCGGCGTGGGCGCGTCCCTCTTCGACGACCGCTACGGCCTCGCCAAGGCCAAGCCGCGCCGGCTGACGCCCATGAGGACGTTCCCGAACGACAACCTGCGCGCCGCCGAGTGCCACGGAGATCTCTCGCTCCAGGTGTGCGGCGCCCGTCAGGACACGGTGCTGCACGCGCTGCGCGACATCGCCCGGCACACCCGCGGCGGCATGCAGATCAAGTGGCGTATCGACGGCTTCCAGAACACTCCGCGCCCCACCGGTGCCCAGCGCAACCTGCTCGGCTTCAAGGACGGCATAGCCAACCCGAACGTGAAGTCGACCAGGGAGACCGACCGGCTGATCTGGGTCGGCGACGGACAGGGCGAGCCGGCCTGGGCGAGCGGCGGCAGCTACCAGGTGATCCGGATCATCCGCATGCTCGTCGAGTTCTGGGACCGGGTCTCGCTGAACGAGCAGGAGCTGATGTTCGGCCGCCGCAAGGACACCGGCGCCCCGCTGGACGGCGCCAAGGAGACGGACATCCCGAACTACGCCAAGGACCCCAAGGGCGCGGCCATCCCGCTCGACGCCCATATCCGCCTCGCCAACCCGCGCACCGCGGCCACCGACACCTCGCGCATCCTGCGCCGCGGCTACAACTACGACCGGGGTATCGACGACGTCGGCAACCTCGACATGGGCCTGGTCTTCTGCTGCTACCAGCAGGACGTGCAGCGGCAGTTCGAGGCGACCCAGACCCGGCTGATCGACGAGCCCCTCGTCGACTACATCTCCCCGACGGGCGGCGGCTACTTCTTCGCGCTGCCCGGTGCGCGGGACGCCAAGGACTGGCTCGGGCGGGGTCTCCTGGCCACCTGACCAGTCATTTTTCCTCTCCTTGAGCAAGACCTGCCGTGATCTTTGCCGACCGTTACTGCGAATGGGTTGCAGGTACGGGAGGATGGCACGAGGTTGCACTCCGCGACCGCGTACCCGGCAGAAAGACGCTCCTCGATGACGGCCGCGCCCCAGTCCACCTCGCCGCTCCCCGCCACGGTCGCGGCCGCGCGGCCCTCGGTCTGGTACCGCGTCCGTACGTCCATGACGCGGCAGGAGTGGACCAGGGTCGGCGGGATGGCCGCGTTCGTCCTCGCTCTGCATGTGATCGGCTGGTTCACGCTGGTGTGGATCGTGGCGCCGGGGCACTACAGCGTCGGCGAGAAGTCCTTCGGTATCGGCATGGGCGTGACCGCGTACACGCTCGGCATGCGGCACGCGTTCGACGCGGACCACATCGCGGCGATCGACAACACCACGCGGAAGCTGATGAGCGAGGGGCAGCGACCGCTGTCCGTCGGCTTCTGGTTCTCCCTCGGCCACTCCAGCATCGTCTTCGGCCTGACCCTCCTGCTCTCCCTCGGCGTCAAGGCGCTGGCCGGCCCGGTCCGCGACGACAACTCCCAACTCCACGACGTCACAGGCCTGATCGGTACGACCGTCTCGGGCACCTTCCTCTACGTCATCGCCGGCATCAACCTCGTCATCCTGGCCGGCATCTGGAAGGTGTTCCGCCAGATGCGCTCGGGCCACTTCGACGAGGCGGCCCTGGAGGAACAGCTCAACAACCGGGGTTTCATGAACCGCGTCCTCGGCCGCTTCATGAAGTCGATCACCAAGTCCTGGCAGATGTACCCGCTGGGTCTGCTCTTCGGCCTCGGCTTCGACACGGCGACCGAGATCGCGCTGCTGGTGCTGGCCGGTTCGGGCGCCGCGTCCGGCCTGCCCTGGTACGCGATCCTGTGCCTGCCGGTCCTCTTCGCCGCCGGTATGTCACTGCTCGACACGATCGACGGTACGTTCATGAACTTCGCCTACGGCTGGGCCTTCTCCAAGCCGGTCCGCAAGGTCTACTACAACCTGACCATCACCGGCCTGTCCGTCGCCGTCGCCCTCATCATCGGCACGGTCGAACTCCTGGGCCTGTTCGCCGAGAAGCTCGACCTCCACGGCTTCTTCTGGGACTGGATCGCGGGCCTCGACCTCAACATCATCGGCTTCATCATCGTCGGCCTGTTCTTCGCGACCTGGATCGTGGCCCTACTTGTATGGAAGCTCGCCCGCATCGAGGCCAAGTGGACGGCAGGTCTGGCCCAGCCTGCGGAACAGCCCGCCGACTAGCCGCTCTCCGCACGGACTTCACGACCGCACCCCCGCCTCCTTCCGCCACTTCACGATCTGCTTCTCCGCGTCCCCCGTATACGACCACGGAGTCGATGTCGCCCGGCGTCCCATCATGCCCAGTACAGCCGCCGAGACATCCTTCGTGCCCGCGTAACAGGACGCGTGGGCAAGGTAGTTGAGGTCGCGGAGTTCGCCGGGTGGGACGGGGCCGTCCTGGCGCGGGGCGAGCCAGCGTTCCCAGGTGCGGCGGACGTCGCTGACCGCGCCGTCGTGGGTCCAGTGCTGGCCGAGGCCGACCGCGGCCTGTTGGCCCTTCGCGGCGTCGAGGACGAAGCGGTACTCCTCGACTCGGGCGTATTGGACCAGCACCGGCAAGGGGCAGCCGGGCGGTGCCACGCCCGCCGCGTCGCGGGCGAAGTCGTACATGAGGCCGTGGCTGCCGTGCCAGCGGGAGGAGTAGTAGTGCAGGACCTGGAGGTGCCCCTCGACGCTGTACGGGTCGCGGCGGTGCAACTCGTCCCACCAGCGGGCGAGTTCCTGGCGCCGTACCCCCGACGGATAGAGGCGGGCGACGGAGATCAGGGAGATCCAGGGCGTGGGGTCGTCGGGGTAGAACTCCGCGGCCTGGAGGCAGGCCATGACGGCGGCGTCGATACGGTTCCGGTCGATCGGCACGCCCCGGCCCGCCGCGATGGCGAGATTGAACGCCCGGGCCGTCTCTGTCGCCGCCCGCAACGTGAGGGCGTCACCGCTGCGGGGTTCGGCGGCCAGCCACGACTCCACCGTGGAACTGCTCGCGCAGGCCTGCGCAAGCGACCGGATCCGGTGGCCCCGATCGAGCCAGTGCGCGCCGGTGATCCGCAGGAGTTCCCGCAGCCCCTGCCAACGGCCGATGACGATGTCGTGCCGGGCGGAGGTGAGGGCCGCGTCCCCGCAGTCGGGGTCGAAGTCGGGGGTGAAGCGGTCTCGCGCCATCGGGGTGCCCCTCAGAAGTCGGTCGGGAGACCCTGATGGACCCGGGACTGTTCGGGCACGAAGTCGTCGGGGACGTAGTCCGTCTCGACGGTGTGGGTGGCGTCGAGCCGTGCGGGACGGTAGTAGTCGCTGCCCTGTCGCCAGTACCAGAACATCGGGACCAGACCCACGGCCAGCCCGCCGATGCCGATGGCGATCGCCGCGTTGCTCAGACTGCTGAGCGACTCGACGAAGATCCAGAACATGAACAGCGCGCCGAACAGCGGCCACAGTCCGCCGAAGAGGAAGTTCGCCGCGGACTTGAAGAGCATCTTGCGGTACGCGACGACGACCGCGAGGCCCGCCAGACCGTAGTACACGGCGATCTGCAGACCGATCGCCGAGATCGCGTCGGAGAGGATCTCGCCCACGGAACCGAGCGCGTTGGAGGCGATGAACATCACCAGTGCCACCCCGCCGACCACGGTGATCGCCACCCAGGGCGTGTTCCAGATGCGGTGGACCTTGCCCAGCGCGGCCGGCATCGTACGGTCGCGGCCCATCGCGAACAGCGAACGCGTGACCTGGATGAGAGTGGTCTCCAGCGTGGCGATGGTGGACAGCATCACCGACACGATGAGCAACTTGCCGCCCCAGCCGGGCCACAACTCGTCGCCGAGCACGGCCAGTACGTTCGCGTCGTTGCTCTCGATCTGCCGCGAGGACAGGATGATGTTCACCGCGATGGTGAACACCTCGAAGAGCAGGAAGACGATGCCGACGCCGATCAGGCCCGCGAGTCCGGTCGTGCGACGGCTGTTGCGGGTCTCCTCGCTGAGGTTGCTGGTGACGTCCCAACCCCAGTAGTAGAACGCGGCGATGAGCGCGCCCGACGCGAAGCCGGACACCCCGTCGAAGTGGCTGAAGCCCAGCCAGGACCAGTCGAAGGCGCGGGCGTTGTCGGAGTGGAATACGGCGAACACCGCGAACAGTGCCAGGATGCCCAACTCCACACCGGACATGACGAGTTGGGCGCGGACCGTGAGGCGGGCGCCGCCGAGCACCACGAGCAGCATGATCACGAACCAGGCGGCGCCGACGACCGTCGACAACGCCGTGTTGTCCGCGAGGCTCTGATCGAACAGGGACAGTGTCATCGACCCGGCGGGCAGCGAACCGGCGACCATGAAGATGGTCGCGGAGACCACCAGGGCCCAGCCGCTGATGAACCCCAGAAAGGGATGCAGGGTGCGCCCCACCCAGGAGTAACTGGCGCCCGCGTTCACGTCGATACGGCCGAGGTAGCTGAAGGCCAGAGCGATGCCCAGCATGGGGATCGCGCAGTAGAGAAGGGCGGCCGGACTGGCCAGCCCCACCGCGCCGACCAGGACCGCGGTGGTCGCGGCCAGCGAGTACGCCGGGGCGCTGCCCGCCACGGCCATCACCACGGTGTCGAACGTGCCGAGGGCGTTGGCCTGTAGCCCTCTGCCCCTGATGTTGCTCATGGATGCGCTGCTTTCCGTCTTGCACGACGTGGGGGGTTGAGCGAACCGGCCCCGGACCTGAGAGGGGTGGCCTCGGGTCAGCGGCCGGTCGAGTCAACAAAAAGGGGATGGTGGATACCCGTTCAACCGCTGCGTCGGCGGACGGTCACACCGTGTGTGGGTGTGATGATAGCGGTACCTCTTGACCTTTCAAGATTGACCAGTGAGTAATCTCCTGTGAACGGTCAGTCGCCGAGTCGGTCGATCTGCCGCAGCTTGTTGGTCGCGTCCAGGGCCGCGACCTTGTAAGACTCCGCGAGCGTCGGGTAGTTGAAGACCGCGTCCACGAGATAGTCGACCGTTCCACCGCAGCCCATGACCGACTGGCCGATGTGAATGAGCTCCGTGGCGCCGGTGCCGAAACAGTGCACGCCGAGCAGGGTGCGGTCGGTGGGGGAGACCAGCAGCTTGAGCATGCCGTGCGAGTCGCCGATGATCTGGCCGCGCGCGAGTTCGCGGTAGCGGGAGATGCCTACCTCGAACGGCACGCACTCCTCGGTGAGTTGGTCCTCGGTCTTCCCGATGAAACTGATCTCCGGGATGGTGTAGATGCCGATCGGCTGCCGGTCGTCGATCCGGTGCACCGGCTCGCCACAGGCGTGGTAGGCGGCGCTGCGGCCCTGTTCCATCGAGGTCGCGGCCAGTGCCGGGAAGCCGATGACGTCGCCGACCGCGTAGATGTGCGGCACCGCGGTACGGAAGTTCTCGTCGACGTCGATCCGGCCGCGCCGGTCGGCGGACAACCCGGCCTTGTCCAGGTCGAGTTCGTCGGTGAGCCCCTGCCGGCCGGCGGAGTACATCACCGCGTCGGCCGGTATCTTCTTGCCGCTCTCCAGGACGGTCAGCGTGCCGTTGGCGTGCCGCTCGACGGCGGCCACGGTCTCCCCGAAGCGGAAGGTCACGGCGAGGTCCCGCAGGTGGTACTTGAGCGACTCGATGATCTCCAGGTCGCAGAAGTCGAGCATGCCGGCCCGCTTCTCCACCACGGTGATCTTGCTGCCGAGCGCCGCGAACATGGAGGCGTACTCCATCCCGATGACACCCGCGCCGACGATGACCATGGACCGCGGGACCTTCGGCAGGTCCAGGACGTTGTCCGAGTCCATGATGGTCCGCCCGTCGAACTCGACGGTGTCGGGCCGCGCGGGACGCGTACCGGTGGCGATGATGATGTTCTCCGCCGTCAACAGCCGTTCGTGGCCGGTGATTTCGGTCAGGGCCACGGTGTGCGGGTCGACGAAGCGACCCGTGCCGGCGAACAGGGAGACCTGGTTGCGGGACAACTGGCTGCGGATGACGTCGACTTCACGGTTGACCACGTGCTGCGTCCGGGCGGTGAGGTCGCCGACGGTGATGTCGTCCTTGAGGCGATAGGACTGCCCGTACAGATCTCGCTGGGTGAGGCCGGTGAGATAGAGCACCGCCTCGCGCAGTGTCTTGGAGGGGATGGTCCCGGTGTGGATGGAGACCCCGCCGACCATGTCGGGGCGGTCGACGACGGCGACCCGGCGGCCGAGCTTGGCCGCGGCGATGGCGGCCTTCTGGCCACCCGGTCCTGAACCGATCACAAGCATGTCGAAGTCGGGCACCTCCGGAGTCTGTCAGTCGGAGCACCTCCTCCGAAAGGGCGAACCGGTAACCGGATGCCCACAAGACGGCCGGGGACCGGCTAGGGGAGCAGTTTGTCCAAGGCAGCAGGCCCCTCCGCCTCGATCTTCCGCCGAGCCCACTCCAGGTTCTTCGGCGTGACGTCCCGGCCGGTCGCCAGGACCACGTCCTCCGGGGCCACCTCGGTACCGGTACGGGCGTGCAGCAGGGCGTCCGGGGTGGCGCGCTCGGTGCCGTCTGTGCCGTCGGGGGGTTGTGCTCTCGACATGGTGCCTCCTCCGGGCGGCCGGAAAGTGCCGTGGGTCCCACTCCCACGATTCCCCGCCCGTCTCCAGTGTGCATCCGGAAGAGTGGCCGAACGAGAACGTGAACCTAAGCTGGAACCGGCCCGCGCGGGCCCGAACCAGGGAGGCTGCCGCGATGGTCGACACCCCGCCCCACCAGGACACACCCACCGGCCCCGGATATCTGCCCATCGCCGAGCACGGACTGATCGGCGATCTGCGGAGCGTGGCGCTGGTGGGCAGCAACGGCACGATCGACTGGTACTGCTGCCCGTCCTTCGACGCCCCCAGCGTCTTCGCCTCGATCCTGGACGCGGAGCGCGGCGGCTCCTTCGAGCTGGCCGCGACCGTGCCCGCGCGCACCAAGCAGTTCTACTTCCCCGACACCAACGTCCTGATCACCAGGTTCTTCACCGAGGACGGCGTCGGCGAGGTCCAGGACTTCATGCCGGTGACCGGGGAGACGGACGAGTCGGCCCGGCACCGGCTGATCCGCCGCGTGCTGTGCGTGCGCGGCACGGTCCCGTTTCGGACCCGCATCGCCCCGCGGTTCGACTACGGCGCCAGCCCGCACACCGCGCGGATGATCGGCGACGTGGCCCTCTTCGAGTCCGCCGAGAAGTCCCTCGCGCTCACCGCCACCGTGCCCCTGGAGTGCGACGGCGTCGATGTGTGGGCCGACTTCAAGCTCGACGAGGGCGAGTCCGAGGTGTTCGCCCTCGACCAGGTCGACGGCGAGGTGAGCCCCCGCCCCTGCGCACGCCAGGAGGCCGAGGACGAGTTCGCCGGCACCGTCGCCTACTGGCGGCGCTGGCTGTCCCAGTCCCGCTACCGAGGCCGCTGGCGCGAGATGGTCCACCGCTCGGCCCTCACCCTGAAGCTGCTGACCTACGCCCCCACCGGAGCGATCGTCGCCGCCCCCACCACCAGCCTCCCCGAACAGCTCGGCGGCGAGCGCAACTGGGACTACCGCTACGTCTGGATCCGCGACGCCGCCTTCTGCGTCTACGCGCTGCTGCGCCTCGGCTTCACCGGCGAGGCGAAGGCGTTCATGCAGTTCGTGACCCGCTACATCACCCCCGGCGACGGCAACCCGTCGGGCCCGCTCCAGATCATGTACGGCATCGACGGCCGCAGCGAACTCGCCGAACGCGAACTCCCCCATCTCGAAGGGCACTTGGGATCCGCCCCGGTCCGGGTCGGCAACGCGGCCGCCGACCAGCTCCAACTCGACATCTACGGCGCCCTGATCGACTCCATCTACCTCTACGACAAATGGGCCGAGCCCATCTCCAGCGACCAGTGGGACGACGTGTGCGCCCTGGTCGACTGGGTCTGCGAGCACTGGGACCAGCCCGACGAGGGCGTCTGGGAGACGCGTGGTGGCCGTAAGAACTTCCTCTACTCGCGGCTGATGTGCTGGGTCGCGATCGAGCGCGGGATCCGCCTCGCCAACCGCCGCGGACTGCCCGCCGACCTGCCGCGCTGGCTCCAGTGCCGCGACACCATCTACCGCCGCATCATGGACCGCGGCTGGTCCGAGACCCGCCAGGCCTTCGTGCAGTACGAGGGAAGCGAGGTCCTCGACGCCGCCGTGCTGATGATGCCGCTGGCGAAGTTCATCGCACCCACCGACCCCAAGTGGCTGTCCACACTGGACGCGTTGACCGAGGAACTGGTCTCCGACTCCCTCGTCTACCGCTACAACCCGCAGGCCAGCCCCGACGGACTGCGCGGCGACGAGGGCACGTTCTCGATCTGCTCCTTCTGGTACGTCGAGGCCATGGTCCGCGCCGGCCGCGTCGACGAGGCCCGCCTCGCCTTCGAGAAGATGCTCACCTACGCCAACCATCTCGGCCTGTACGCCGAGGAGATCGGCCGCACCGGCGAGCAACAGGGCAACTTCCCGCAGGCGTTCACCCATCTCTCCCTGATCAGCGCCGCGTTCAACCTGGACCGGGCGCTGGGCTGATCGCGTCCGGGTCGCGCAACAAACGTCACTGAGGTGTCACAGCACTCCGCGACACCACAACTCCCGTCGTACGTCTCGTGTCGAACCCCCTGACCGCAACAAATTTGACTCACGGGGGAACACACCATGACGAACGTGTCACGCAAGAAGGTCTCCGCCGCCGTCGCGTCCGCGACCTTCCTGCTCCTGGCCGGCGCCGGCATCGTCGCCGCACCGGCCAGCTACGCGGGCGTCCCCGGCGGCACCAGCGCCGTCGACCGCAACAGCGACTTCAACGGGGACGGCTACAACGACGTCCTGATCGGCGCGCCGTCGGGCACCGTCGACGGCAAGGAGGGCGCCGGCTACGTCACCGTGCAGTACGGCGCCCCGAACGGCATCGCCACCAACAACACCGTCCCCAAGGGCCGTACGGCCGTCATCAGCCAGTCCACGCCCGGCGTCCCCGGCACCTCGGAGACGTATGACTCCTTCGGCCAGGCGATCGCCACCGGCGACGTGGACGGTGACGGCTACGACGACGCGATCATCGGCGCGCCCGGAGAGGACGAGGGCAGCGTCGAGGACGCGGGCCGTGTCACCGTGCTGTACGGCTCCAAGGCCGGCCTGGGAGCCGAGACGAACGACTCCTTCACCTCCACCACCCCCACGGCGGGCGCCCGCTTCGGGCAGTCCGTGGCGGCGGCCCGCTTCACCGGCGCGACCGACACCGACGAGATGGCCGTACTCGACAACAACGGCGCCCAGGTCTTCACCTACCACACCGGCATCCTGCACTCGATGGGCGCACTGAACACGACCACCCACCCCGGCGGCCACCGCCTCCAGCCCGCCTACCTCACCACCGGTGACTACGACCGCAACGGCTACGCCGACCTGGTCATCTCCGGCTACAGCCCCGACGACGACTACCAGCAGGGCTGGTCGGCCCTCTACGCGGGCGGCGAGACCTCCCTGACATACCGTCAGGACCTGAACGGCGGCCTCGGCACCGCCTCCGGCGACATCAACGGCGACGGCTACGACGACCTGGTCCTCGGCCAGCTCAGCAGCGCCGACGACAAGGCGGAGGGCGACGACGGCGGCAAGATCGCCGTCTACTACGGCAGTTCGGAAGGCACCGCCGGACCCGCGGACTGGTGGTCGCAGAACTCCCCGGGCGTGCCCGGCACTTCGGAGCACGGCGACGCCTGGGGCAACGACCTCTCCGTCGGCGATGTCGACGGCGACGGCTTCGCGGACGTGGCCGTGGGCGCGCCCGGCGAGGACGTCGGCACCGTCCAGGACGCGGGCGCCGTCTGGCTGTTGCGCGGCTCGCGCGAGGGCGTGACCGCGACCGGCGCCCAGTCCTTCGACCAGAACACCGCGGGCATCCCCGGCACCGCCGAACAGGACGACGCCTGGGGCGCCCAGGTCCGCCTGGCCGACACGGACGCCAACGGCCGCTCCGAACTGGTCGCCTCCGCACCGGGCGAGAACTCCGGCGACGGCTACGTCTGGTTGCTCCCGGCCGGCCCGAACGGCCTGCTCGCCGACGGCTCTTCGCTGTACGGCGCGGCGGACCTCGGCGGCGCGGCGAAGGCGGCGGCGTTCGGGGCGGCGATCGACGAGTAGGGAAGAGCGGGGAAGTGACGGTGCGGGCCCGTTCCCGCCGTCACAGCCCCTGCTCGGCCCAGATCACCTTGCCCGCCGGTGTGTACCTGGTGCCCCACCGCTCCGAGAGCTGGGCCACCAGGAACAGGCCCCGTCCGCCCTCGTCCGTCATCGCCGCGTAGCGGAGGTGGGGCGAGGTGGTGCTGCCGTCGTAGACCTCGCAGATCAGGGTGCGGTCGTGCAACAGGCGTACGCGGACGGGGTCGTTGCCGTAGCGGATGGCGTTGGTGACCAGTTCGCTGAGGATGAGTTCGGTGGTGAACGTCAGCTCGTCCAGGCCCCAGTGGGTGAGTTGGCGGGTGACCGAGGCGCGCATCTCGGCGACGGCCGCGGGGTCGGAGGGTACCCGCCACTCGGCGATCCGGTCGGGGCCGAGTGCGCGGGTGCGGGCGACGATCAGGGCGATGTCGTCGCTCGGCCGCACCGACAACTCCGAGTCGAGGACGGCCCGGCAGGTGTCCTCGGGGGAGTCGCCGGCCCGGGTGAGGGCCGTGCGCAGCATCTCCAGGCCCACGTCGATGTCCCGGTCCCGGTCCTCGACCAGCCCGTCCGTGTACAGGACCAGCCGGCTGCCCTCGGCCAGCTCCAACTCGGCCGTCTCGAAAGGGAGTCCGCCGAGGCCGAGCGGGGGTCCGGCGGGGACGTCGGGGAACTCGACGGTGCCGTCCGGGCGGATCAGCGCCGGGGGCGGATGGCCGGCGCGGGCGACGGTGCAGCGCAGGGTCACCGGGTCGTAGATGGCGTAGAGGCAAGTCGCGCCGGTGACCGGGGCGCCACTGTCCTCGGTCGTCTCGTCCTGGTCGATCCGGCCGACCAACTCGTCGAGCAGACCGAGGAGTTCGTCCGGCGGCAGATCCAGCGCGGAGAAGTTGTGGACCGCGGTGCGCAGCCGTCCCATGGTGGCCGCCGCGTGCAGACCGTGGCCCACCACGTCCCCCACGACCATCGCGACCCGGGCGCCGGACAACGGCAGGACGTCGAACCAGTCGCCGCCGACCCCGGCCTTCGCCGGCAGATAGCGGTAGGCGACCTCGAGCGCGGTCTGCTCGGGCAGTCGGCGGGGCAGCAGACTGCGCTGGAGGGTCACCGCCATGCCGTGTTCGCGGGTGTAGCGGCGGGCGTTGTCGATGGACACCGCGGCGCGGGCGACGAGTTCCTCGGCGAGAGCCAGCTCGTCCGAGTCGAAGGGCTCGGGCTTGTCGGAGCGCCAGAAGTTGACCACGCCGAGGATCAGCGCGCCGGCCCGCAGCGGCACGGTGATCAGCGAGTGGATGCCGTACTCGACGACCTGCGCGGTCCGCTCCGGGTCCTGGGTGAGCCAGCCGGGGGCTTCGTCCAATCGGGGTTCGACGACCGCCTCGCCGGTGTCGAGGCTGCGGGCCTGCGGGGCGGACGGTACGAACTGGATCTGCTTGCCCACCGGGTAGAGCGGGGCGTCGTCCCGGACCCCGCTGTACGCGGTGCGCCGCAGCTCGGTCCCGGGCTGCGGCTCCTCGCCGCTGAGGACGGCGTCGTAGAGGTCGACGGTGACGAAGTCCGCGAAGCGGGGGACGGCCAGCTCGGCGAGTTCCTCGGCGGTGCGGGTGACGTCCAGGCTGGTGCCGATGCCCACTCCGGCGTCGTAGAGCATGTTGAGGCGCTCGCGGGCGACCTCGGCGCGGCCGGAGAGGGCGCGCAGTTCCGTGGAGTCGCGCAGCGTGGTGACGCTGCCGGGCGGGCCGCCCTCCAGGTCGGTGGGGCGCTGGTTGACGGCCAGGAGCCGGCCGCCGACCCGGTGCACCTCGTCCGTCGCGACCCGCGCGGAGGCCAGCAGGGCGGTCATCTCGCTGTCGAGCCCGAGGTCGAGGATCAGCCGTCCCTCGGCGTTCTCGGGCAGGTCGAGCAGTTGGCGCGCCTCGTCGTTGGCGAGCAGCAGCCTGCCCTCGCCGCTGACGATGATCACGCCCTCCCGGACGGCGTGCAGCACCGCGTCGTGGTGCTCGTACATCCGGGTCATCTCGTGCGGGCCCAGGCCATGGGTCTGGTGCTGGAGGCGTCTGCTGACCAGGGCGGTGCCGCCGGTGGCCAGGGCGAGGGCCACGCCCGCCGCGATCAGCAGGATCGGGAGCTGCTGGTCGGCGGTGCCGCCGACGTTCGCCTTCGTCACCCCGGCCGAGACCAGGCCCACGACTTTGCCGCCCGGACCACGGACCGGCACCACGGCCTGCACCAGCGGCCCGATGGTGCCGATGATCTCCTCGGTGACGACGTGCCCGGCCAGCGCGGGGGCGATGTCCCCGACGAACTTCTTGCCGATGCGGTCCGGCTTGGGGTGGGTGTAGCGGATTCCGTCGGTGTTCATCACGACGATGAAGTCGACCTTGGACGTCTTGCGCGCGGCCTCGGCGCGCGGCTGGAGGATCGCCGTGGGGTCGGGGCTGCGCAGCGCGGCGACGGTGCCCGGCGCGTTGGCGAAGGTCTCGGCGACGGCAACCGACCGGTTGCGGGCCTCCTGCGTGCTGTCGTGCCGCACCTGAAGGACCTGCGCCACCACGGCCGACACGACCAGCAGCAGCACGATCACCACCTGCAGCACGAACACCTGCCCGGCGACGCTGCGGCCGCCGAGGCCGGACCGCCGGTGCCGGTGCTCGTGCGCCCGGCGGGCACGGTCGTACGGGCGCTGTGCACGCAGAGTGTCGGGGCGGTGGGTCGACCGGGCCCGGGGCCGACCCGTCAGGCGGACCATGTGCCATGTCTACACTGCCTGACCTCAGGAGGCGAGGGGCGTCACACCGGGTGACAGGCCGGGGCCGACCCGTGGATCAGGGGTGCCGGCCGGGCTTGGCCCGCCGGGCCGCGAGCAGCAGCGCGATGTCGTCGGGGCGGTCGGCCGCGTGCCGGGCCGCCGTGGTGAGCCGGTCGGCGACCCCGGCGAGGGAACGACCGCCCGGCCGTGCGGCGGGACCGGCCGCCTTCGCGAGGGCCACCCGCAGGGCGGCGATGCCGTCGTCTATGTCGACGCCGGGCCGCTCCACGAGGCCGTCCGTGTAGAGCGCCAGAATGGAGTCGGGCTCCAGGTGGAGCTCCGCCACCGGGTACTGGGCGTGCGGATCCACCCCGAGTACGACGCCTCCGGGGATGTCCCAGACCCGGGTACGGCCGTCCGGGGTACGGATCAGCGGCGGTGGATGCCCCGCCCGGGCGACCCGGACCAGTCCGCTCGCCGGGTCCAGCCGCAGATAGCAGCAGCTCGCGAACTGGCCGGGATCGAGGTCGATGAGGAGGTGGTTGGTGCCGCTCATCACCTCGTCGGGCGGCCGGTCGCCGAGTGCGAACGCCCTTACCGCGCTGCGGAGTTGACCCATCGTGGCGGCCGCCTGCACGCCGTGGCCCTGGACGTCGCCGATGACCAGGGCCAGACCGTCGCCGGCCTCGACGACGTCGTACCAGTCGCCGCCCACCTCCATGCCCTGGGTGCCGGGCAGATAGCGGCCGGCGGTCTCCACCTGCGGGTGGGCCGACAGCCGGCGGGGGAGCAGGGCCTGCTGGAGGCCGCGGGCGAGGGCCGCCTCGGAGTCGTAGCGCTGGGCCTTCTCCATCGCGTGGGCGATCAGCCCGGCGAGGGCGGTGAGCACCGTGCGCTCCTCGGTGCTGAAGCTGCGGGACCGGTCGAAGCCCAGGATGGCGGAGCCGACCGGACGGCCCGACGCGATCAGCGGCAGGAACGCGCGGGCCCCCACCTCCGCGTCCAGCGGTATCCCCGGATAGGCCTCCGCGAGCTGCTGCATGGAGTCGAAGAACAGCGGGCGTCCCGTGGTGAGGGTCTCGACCCCCGGCAGCCGGGCATCGAGGCCGACTCCGTCGAACGGGGCGAGGAACCCCTGCGGGAACCCGGTCTCCCAGGCCAGGGTCAGATGGCGCTCCTGCAACAGGTAGATCGCCAGCCTTCGGCCGCCGAACGCGGGCAGCAGCTCCTTCATGACGACCGCGGACACCTGGCGGGCCGTGACCGCCTCCGTCAGCGCGATGGCGAGCACGATCGGCCGGTACACCGGAGCCAGCGAGGTGACACCGTTCGCCGACGCGTCGGGCTCGTCGGCATCCACGGGCACCAGCGGGAGCGGCGGCCCCGCCACCCGGGCCGACGGGACGACGGTGCACGTCAGACCGTCCTGGCCCGGATGCACGGCCATCGCGAGCCATTCGCTCTCGTACGACCCCTGCGGCTGCTCCCGCGCCTCCGGGCGCCGGACGTGGAAGTGCGAGGATTCGAGGGACAACAGGGCGCTTCGGAGCTGGTCCTCGCAGCCGATCTGGTTCAGCCAGGGCACGCCCTCCCACAGCGGGCGGCCCAGCAGTTCCTCGCGCGGCCGCCCCAGCAACTGGGCGGCGCGTGGATTGGCGTAGGTGACCAGCCCCAGCCGGTCCAGGCAGAACACGCCGTCCGGGAGGAGATCGGCCGCGCTGTCCGGCATCGAGGCGGCGCCCGGATCGAGGACGACACCGCTGACCGGATGTCCGCCCCGGGCCGGGACGGGTCCGGGGGCGGGTGTCCACAGGTCCAGCAGCCTGGTCGAGCCGTCCGCCGCCCGCACCCGCAGGGGGAGCGGCGGGGGCTTCCCGGCGGCCGTTGCCCGCAGCGCCGCCATGACCTGGTACGTGTCGCCCGGGGCCAGGGCGTCCGCCATCGACTGCGCGGTACCGGCGAACTCCGCGGGGTCCACCCCCAGCAGGGCGGGCAGGGCGCCGTCCCCCTTCACCACCGCCGTCTCCGGATCCCAGACGAACCGCGCCATACGGCCCTCGGGTCTGTGCGTGGCCGCCGACCGGACGCACACCGGCTCGCCGTCCCAGGCGACACACGGCCCGTCCTCGTCCTTGTGCTCGTCCTCCAGGTCGCGCAGCGCCGTACCCAGCTCTTCGGCCAGTCGGGTCATACGGTCCACCCCGGACAGCACCTCGGTGGCGTCGGCGGCGGAGGGCCGCAGCACGGTCAGCACGCCGTACGTCGTCGACCCGCCGATGACGGGCACGTACAGGGATCCGAACTGGAAGGGGAGGCCGGCCGCGAACTGGGGGTAGCGGCGCATGGTCTCGGTGGCGTTCGGCAGGACCACCTGGACGCCGAGCCGGTGGGCGTCCGCGACGGGGAACTTGCTGTCGACGTGCAGCCTGCCCCAGGGGCGGAACAGCGGCCCGGGCAGCCCCGCCAGCACGGCGAGGCGCAGCAGTCCGGGCGTGCTGGACCGCAGGTAGACGCCCCCCGAGTGGCCGCCGGCCGCCTCGATCGCCTCCGTCGAGGCATCGATGAGCAGCTCGGCGAGCCGTCCGGGCGTCCCCTTCTCGCGCTCGGCACTCCCAGTCATTGGGGCTCTACCTCGTCCCTGTGACGCCGGGTGGGTGACACAGCAAGAATGCGCCAGGACGCGGCCCAGGTCACCTGGGCGGACGCGATGGGCCGGAGGGACAGGCGTATCGCCGGTCCGCCGGTGTCTGATGAAGTGATCAAGAGTGACTCAAGTGTGGGTGTCGAGTGCTGGGTGCTGGATGCTGTCTACGGTCCGGTGTCGGCGGCTCATGACGCGCGCTCCCGGCGGGCTTCCCGTGCGTCAGGCGACGACGGCGGGCGAGGGTGTGGCCATAGGGGAGGTGCTCTTTCGGATCGGCGCGCTGAGTGGACAGTCGGAACAGGGGGGTGGCTCCCGCCGCGCTTCCGTGGTCGGTCCTCGTCCCGTGGCGTTCAGGATGGCGCAAACTACGTCTCTCGCGGGGCGAATTCGGTCTGTTGCCCTCGTCGGTAGTGACAGGCCGGTGGGGGTCCGCGGTCAGAGGCGGGCCGGACCACCAGGTGTATCGACCCGGAGCGCCCGGCCCGCGGCGCGATTGTTAGCCTCGGTCATGGCCAGTTTCCCCTTGCCCCGTCATGGATCGCGATGAGTACGGTCGCCGCCGCCTCCTTCCCGCTCGGTGCCGGGACCACCCTCGCCGAACTCGCCCAGGACCCCCATCCACGGCTCGCGCGCCTCCGCGAGCGTGAACCCGTGTCCTGGCTACCGGAGTTGGACGGCTGGCTGGTCACCCGGCGCGACCTCGCGCTGAGCGTGATGCGGGACGCGGCCACCTTCACCGTGGACGACCCGCGCTTCTCCACCGCCCAGGTCGTCGGCCCCAGCATGCTCTCCCTCGACGGGGACCAGCATGCCCGCCACCGCGACCCCTTCACCGCACCCTTCCGCCCGCGCGAAGTACGGGACGGCTTCGCCTCGTTCATCGAGCGGGAGACCGACCGGCTCGTCACCGCGCTGCGACCGGCGGGCGCCGGCGAACTGCGCCGCGCCTTCGCGGGCCCGCTCGCGGTCGCCGTCGTGACCGAGGCGCTCGGCCTGACCGGCACCACCCCGGACACGGTCCTCACCTGGTACGACGCCATCGTGCGCTCGGTCTCCGACATCACCGCCGGGCACGAGGCGGGAGCCGTCGGCACCACGGCGTACGCGCAACTGCGGACGGCCGTCGAAGCCACCGTCGCCGACCGGGGCGGCGCCTCACTCCTCGTCTCCGCCGCCGGACACCTGTCGGTGCCCGAAGTCGCGTCCAACGCGGCGGTGTTGATGTTCGGCGGCATAGAGACCACCGAAGCGATGATCACCAACGCCCTGCTGCACCTGCTCCGGCACCCCGACCAACTCGCCCTGGTCCGGGCCGACATGGGCCTGCTGGACGGTGCGATCGAGGAATCGCTGCGCCTGGAACCAGGCGCCGCCGTCGTGGACCGCTATGCCACCCGGGACACGGTCCTCGGCCCGGCCACGATCCGCGAGGGCGACCTGGTCACCGTCTCCCTCACCGGCGCCAATCGCGACCCGGCCGTCTTCCCCGACCCCGACCGCTTCGACGTCCGCCGCGAGAACGCCCGCCTCCAACTGGCCTTCGCCCACGGCCCGCACTACTGCCTCGCCGCCCACCTCGCCCGGCTGGAGACCCGTATCGCCCTCCAGCACCTCCTCGAACGCCTCCCCGACCTGTGCCTCGACCCGGACCACCCGACCGCCCCGCACGGACTGGTGTTCCGCAAGCCGCCGGCGCTCCATGTGCTCTGGGACGCCGGGGCGGGGCAAGGTGGTCCACCAGTGGTTCGGTGACGCCCTGTCAGGAGGCGTTCATTCACGACCCACTTGGCGCTCCATGACCTCCACCAACCGCCCCAGCGCGCTCAGCACCTGATCCCGGTCCTCGCCCAGGCCCGCCAACAGGGCTACCTCGGTGGCGAGTTGGCGGGGGAAAAGGTCGTCCACGGCCTTGGCCCCGGCCGGTGTGATGGTCACCAGCGCGGCCCGCCGGTCGGCCGGGTTCGGGGTGCGGGCGATGAAGCCGCGCTTCTCCAGCTTGCCCAGGGCCTTGCTGACGCCCGCGCGGGACAGGCCGAGCCACTCGGCGAGGCGGCGGGCGATCACCGGGTCGGTGGCGTGCCGCAGCGGGATCAGCATGTCGACCTCGGGAGCGGTCAGCGCGGCGCCCGCGTAGAGGGGCTCCACCGCACGGTTGAGGAGACCGGTGGCGTGCTTGAGCAGGCCGATCAGCTCCATGGGGGAGGTGTCGAGACCGGGATTGTGCTCGGCCCACTGGGCGTGGACCTCGGCGGCGGTGGGTGACATGGGGCTCGTGTTCTCGCTTCCTGGACCGGCTCGTCACGGGCGTTACAGATCTTGACCGATCTTGTCATTGTTAACCGGTGAACCATCAGTTACCGTTATGGTCATGGTATCGCCGTCCCCCTCCCGCTCCACCGCCGCGCGCGCCTCCGCCCCGGCCGAAAACACCGACCCCTCGCGAGGTGCAGCCGTCGCCCTGGTCGCCGTCCTCGCCGCACTCACGGCGGTCGCCCCGTTCGCGACCGACATGTACGTCCCCGGCTTCCCCGCCCTGGGGCGCACGCTCGATGCCGGCAGCTCGGCCGTACAACTGACGATGACCGCGTTCCTGGCCGGACTCGTCGTCGGACAACTGTTGATAGGCCCGCTCAGCGACGGCCTCGGACGCCGTCGGCTGCTGCTCCTCGGCACGGCCGGGTTCGTGTTCTTCTCCCTCGCCTGCGCCCTCGCCCCCGGCATCGGGGTGCTCACCGGCGCCCGGTTCCTCCAGGGTGTGACCGGCGCGGCCGGCATGGTGCTGGCCCGCGCGGTGCTGACCGACCGCTTCCACGGGCCGGAACTGCCCCGCTACTTCGCGGTGCTCTCGCAGATCATGGGTGTCGCACCGGTCGCCGCGCCGGTGCTCGGCGGGGCGATCCTGGCCGTCTCGACCTGGCGTGCGGTCTTCGTCGTACTGGCCGTGACAGGCGGTCTGTTGCTGCTGGCCGTGCTCCGCAAGGTCCCGGAGTCCCTGCCGCCCGAGCGTCGGCACACCGGCGGGATCGCGAGTACCTTCCGGGCCATGGGGGCGCTGCTGGGTCAACGTACCTTCATGGGATACGTCCTTGTCCTCGCCTTCATCTCGGCGGCGCTGTTCACCTACATCAGCGGCTCCAGCTTCGTGTTCGAGAACCTGCACGGTGTGTCGGCGACGACGTACTCCCTCATCTTCGCGACCAACGCCTTCGCCATGCTGCTCGCCGGCGCGGCCTTCTCTCAACTGGCCGGCCGCACACGCCTGAACAACCTCCTCGTGGCCGGAGTCGGCGTCGCGGCGGTCGGCGCGCTGGCCCAGGTACTGCTGGTGCTGACCGTGGGGGAGACCCTCGCGGGCACCTGGATCACACTGTTCGTCACGGCCGGCGGCATCGGCCTGGTCTTCCCGTCGACCCTGAGCATCGGCCAGACCCTCGGCCGCAACGCCCCCGGCGCGGCCTCCGCCCTCCTCGGCGGCCTCCAGTTCCTGTTCGGCGCGCTCGCGGCACCGCTGGTGGGGTTGTTCGGGGAGGACAGTTCCCTGCCGATGGCGGTGATCATGCTGGTCGCGGTCGGGGCGGCGGGGGTTGCGCTGGTGGGGTTGGCGCGGCCTTGGGAAGGGGGAGGGGAGCCGGGGGCGGGGGTGTCGTAGGTGGCTGCAGGTTTTCCGGTCTTGTTGGACACAGGGGTGAACTGCGGGCTGTCGGCGGCCTGCCCCGCAGTTGGAACGATCATTGGTTCAGCCGAGACCGCGATGCGCGGCCCACAACTCCCCGGCGCGGCCGGCGGCTTCGTCGACCAGGGCCGCCAGTTCGGGCTTGTCCGGGACGGGGAACGAGACGTACGCGCCCCGACCGCCACCGACTGGGCGGCCATAGGCCTTCACGGCGAGGTGACCGTCCGGGAGAAGCCGGATGTTGAGAGTGGTGAGCGTGAACGCTTCACCGCGTCGAGTGTCCGTCCAGCGGAGTGCTTGAGGGATCGTGACATTGATCGCCAGAGCACTCACTTCCAGGTCGCCGCTCATGAACGGATGATCTCACGCGAGTCGCCGCTGGCGGCCGCCACCGACTTGTTCGGCTGCGCCAGCGGGTGAGACCCCTGGTGAACCGTGCCCGCCGTCGGCGAACGATCTGGACAGCTGCGGTCAACTCTCCACGAAAGCAGCACAGTTGATCCCGTATATCGACTTGCACAGATGGCCACCTGACGTAGTTAATGATCACCTGTCAGTGATCTCAGGGGGACTCGTGGAGAGAACCGAAGTGTCCGGCTTCCCGGACATCCCGCCGCCGCCCGCCACCCCGCCGCAGGCGTTACACGCGATCGACCTGCGGGTCGGCAAGCGGCTGTTGTGGGTCGGCGGGGCCTCGTACCCGCTGGCGAACATCGCCCGGGTGCACACGTACATGCTCATGCCGAAGCGCTGGGAGGCCACGAGGCTCTTCCTGAAGCGTCTCGGGATCATCCTGTCGATGGCGTTCGCACTGACCATCCTCGGCGGCATCACCGGGATCGCCAGCCAGGACACGGCAGGCACGCTCATCGTGTGGGTGTGGCTGGGCTCGACGGCCGCGCTGATCTTCTGCGGGGTGGAGTGGCTGCAGGTGTTGACGGCGGCGCCGCTGTACGTCCTGGCCGTGGAGACGTCCGGCCCGCCCATGGCCGTGGTGACGAGCGCGGACCCGCGACAGCTCGATCAACTGGTGGGCTCCATCGTTCACGCGATCGAGCACCCGGAGACGGAGTTCCACGTGAGGGTGGACCGTCTCATGGTCAACCCGGCGAACTACTACTTCGGTGACAACGTCAACATGTACGGCGGTACGGGCAACGTGGGAGTGGGACACGCATGAGTGGCATGAGCGGCAACAACTTCTACTTCGGTGACAACGTCAACATGCACGGCGGTACGGGGAACACCGGCATCGCCAAGCACCAGACACCCGCCGGGCCGCTCCCCGTCGACCCCGCCCTCCAAGCCGCGGTCGAGGAACTTCGCCGACTGGTCGGGACCCTGCGTGAGCAGGTCCCGGCCGCGAGCGCGCAGGCCATCGACGACTCCTTGCCGGCCCTCACCACGGACCCGGCCACCGCCCCGCAGGAGCAGCACCGCGCGCTGATGGCTGTCGCGGGGATCGCGGCGACGGTCGGCGCGGTGGGCCAGCCGGTGCTGGAGGCGGTGAACCGGATTCTGGGGCTCCTCGGCGGCCAGTAGGTGGCCGAACAGCCCTCGCCCGCACAGTCCGCGGCGCCCTGGACGCACCGGCTGTCCAGGGATTTCACGGGGAGTTGGATCGCCCAAAGAGCCAGGTCGCCTCCGCCCACCTCGAGTACCGTGACTACGCATGATCGAATCCGAGATTGAGATCGGCGAGGATCTGGTCCGCGATCTGCTTCGGGAACAGCATCCGGACCTGGCGAAGCTGTCCATCCGCGAGGTCGAGGGCGGCTGGGGCAATCAAATGTGGCGCCTCGGTGACGAGTTGGCCGTCCGGATGCAGCGAATGGACATGAGCCCCGATCCGCAGCTCAAGGAGCGCCGGTGGCTGCCGACTCTGGCCTCACGCCTGCCGCTGCCGATTCCCGTCCCCGTGCGGGACGGCGCGCCGTCCGAGCGCTTTCCCAAGATCTGGACCGTCATGACATGGGTCGAGGGCACTCCGCTCGACCACGGCTCGATCACTCGCGGCGACGACGCCGCCGAGACGCTGGCCGGCTTCCTCAGGGCGCTGCACGTGGAGGCGCCCTCCGACGCACCGCGTCCTTCGGACTTCGGCGCTCACCCCAAGGACTGCACGGACGGCTTCGAGCACCTCTTCCAGGTCGCCCCTGCCGACCTCGCCGACGAGATCCGCGAAGTCTGGGACGAGGCGGTGGCGGCCCCGGGGTATGAGGGCTCACCGGTGTGGGTGCACGGCGACTTGCATCCCGCCAACGTCGTCGTCGAGGACGGGACATTGGCGGGTGTCGTCGACTTCGGCGCGGTCTTCGCCGGCGACCCGGCGTGGGACCTTGCGGCCGCCTGGGTGCTGCTCCCCGCGGGCGGCGCCGCACGGTTTTTCGACAGCTACGCACAGGCGGACGAGGCGGCGGTGCGACGGGCACGCGGGCTGGCCGCGATGAAGAGCCTGTTCCTGATGTTGATGGGACTGAACGGTGACCGTGGCCTGCCCGGCGGCAAGCCGAACTGGGGGCCCGCGGGCCGGTCCGCACTTGACCGTGTCCTGAAGGGGCTTTGACGCCGGCACAGATCGACAGCTTTCCCGGCTATGGGCGCGCATCAGGACCTGGCCGGGCCCGAGGCCTGGCTCGTCCTCTGCTCCACCGCCCGGTTCGAGCGGCTTCACATGAGCCGGCGCGTCATCTCCTCGGCAGGCGGTCCTACCGCCCAAGCCGGACGGGAAGGCCCGGGGATGCCATGGTGCCCGGGAGTGGAGTAGGAGCCGGATGCCCTTGCAGGACCGCCTCGATATTGTCGGCGGCCAGTTCCACCATGGTCGCGCGGGTTGCCGCCGTCGCCGAGCCCACGTGTGGCAGTACGACCAGATGTGGTTCGGTGAGCAGGGGGTCGGACGGGTCGGTGCGCGGCTCGGCGGTCATCACGTCCAGGCCCGCCGAGTGCAGATCTCCTCGGCGCAGTGCGGTGAGCAGGGCTTCCTCGTCTACGACTCCGCCTCGGCCGGTGTTGACGAGGGTCGCGGTCGGTTTCATCAGGGCGAGTTGCTCCGCACCGATCATGCCCCGGGTCTCCTCCGTCAGGGGCGTGTGCACGGACACCACGTCGCTGGTGCGCAGCAGTTCGCCGAACGGCACCCACCGGGACAGCTCGTCGTCCTCCCGGCGCCGCGGGTGGTGATGCTGGACCCGCATGCCGAACCCGGCTGCCCTGCGGGCGACGGCGTGGGCGATCTGGCCGTAGCCGATCAGTCCGAGGGTGGCGTCGTGGACGTCGAGGCCGAGGAAGGCGTCCATGCGGAAGGCGCCCCATTCACCCCGGCGCAGCGCGTCCATGCCGGCGGGCAGCCGGCGCCGGGCCATCAGGATCAGCGCGATCGCCACGTCGGCGGTGGTGTCCGCCAACACGTCGGGAGTGTGGGTGACGACGACACCGCGTTCGGCGGCGACCGCCACGTCGACGCCGTCGTAACCCATCGACGCCAGAGCCACGACACGCAGCGTCGGCCCCGCCGCGTCGAGCAGAGCCGCGTCGACCCAGTCGCTGCCGAGGACGAGCAGGCCCTCGCATCCGCCGACGAGCGCGGCCAGTTCGGCGGGGGACGGCGGTTGCGGGTGCGGCCACGCGGTGATGTCGAAGGAGGCGGCGAGGCGCCCGACGCCGTCTCCGGGCAGGTCCGTGCGGCTGACCGCTACGCGGGGGCGACGGGTTGGTGCGCCGGCCATGCTGAGCTCCGTTCGATGCGGGAGGTGTGAGGGGACGAGCCGGGGCCGCGGGTTGAAGTGGCCATGAAAGCCGGGGAGTTGATGCGTGAGGAGCCGTGGCGGTCCTCCGAGGACTGCTCACGGCCGCGCTTGATCGGACGAGACGGCCGGGCATACAGGGCCGCCGCCGGGCCGGGTCGGCTGTCCGGCCGGCTCAGGCCGTCCTCTGATCGCCGAAATCGAGCAGCACCTTGCACGAGCGGGACGGGTCGGCCGCCAGCTCGAATGCCTGTTGGGTCTGGAGTACCGGCAGTACGGACGTGACCACCGGCCCGACCGGGAGGCGGCCGTCGGCCAGCGCCCGTAGGACCTCGGTGAGTTCGTCGTCGAAACGGAAGGAGCCGACGAGTCGCAGTTCCCGGGTGATCAGGGCGTTGGCGGCCACTGGGGTGTCCCCGGGCGGCAGCAGGCCGAGGCCGACCACGAGGCCGCCCCGGTCGACGCCGTAGATGCACGTGCGCAGTCCCGCCGGGTTGCCGGAGGACTCGATGGCGATGTCCGCGGCGAGTTCGTCAAGACCGTCGAGGCCGGAGCCGACCCGTACGGTCGACGTCGCGCCCACCTGCTTGGCGACGGTCAGCGGTGCCTCGTGCACGTCGGTCACGGTGATCTCGGCGGCGCCGGCGGCGCTCAGGGCCGCGACCACCAGGCAGCCGATGGGGCCGGCTCCGGTGACCAGTACCCGCTTGCCGCGGACATCGCCGGCCTGCCGTACGGCGTGCCAGGCGACCGCGGCGGGTTCGGCCACCGCGGCCAGCCGCAGGTCCAGTCCCTTCGGCAGGGGAAGCACGCGTTCGGCGGGTACGACGAGGACGTCCGCGAAGCCGCCCTGCACGTGGGGGTTCCTGGCCGCGCTGCCGAGGTAGCCGGTGTCGAGGCACGTGTTGCGCCGCCCGGCCAGGCACTGCCTGCACCTGCCGCAGGACGCCAGCGGATGCACGGCCACCGGCGTGCCCGGCGGTGGCGCCTGGGTGCCGGGGCCTGCCTCGCGCACCGTGCCCACGATCTCGTGTCCCAGCACCAGTGGTTCGCGCAGCCGGAACTCCCCGACCGCTCCATGGCGCCAGTAGTGCAGGTCGGAGCCGCAGATGCCGCCGTATCTGATGTCGACCGCGATCTCGCCGGGGCCCGGCACGGGTACCGGTCGTTCCTCCAGGCGCAGGTCGCCGGCGCCGTGCGCGACCACGGCCCGCATCGTCCCTGAGTTCATGTCCTCGTCCCGCTCTCTGTCGAACAGTTGCTTCGGCTGCTTCGGCTTCTTCGGCTGGTTACGTGGGGTCAGACGACCGCGGTGAGTCCGCCGTCCACGGCGATCACCTGGCCGTTGACGAAGTCCGACGCCGGTGCCGCGAGCCACACCAGCGTGCCGACGAGGTCCTCGACCGAGGCCCAGCGCCCGGCCGGGGTGCGGCCACGGATCCACGAGTCGAAGGCGGGGTCCTCCACCAGCGGGCGGGTCAGCTCGGTGACCACGTAGCCGGGGGCGAGGGCGTTGACGGTGAGCCCCGATCCGGCCCATTCCGCGCACATGCTGCGGGTCAGCATGGCGAGGCCGCCCTTGGACGCCGCGTAGGCCGCGATGCCGGGCCGGGCCAGCCAGGTCTGGACGGAGCAGATGTTGACGATCTTCCCGTGGCCGCGGGCGACCATCCCGGCGGCGACGGTGCGGCCGACCAGGAAGGCGCTGGTGAGGTTGGTGTGCAGAACGCGTTCGAAGGTCGCCGCGGAGACCTCCAGCATCGGCTCGCGGTGCTGTACACCGGTGTTGTTGACGAGGATGTCCAGCGGACCGATGCCGTCCTCGATCTCCTGGACCGCTCGGCGTACGGCGCTCTCGTCGGTGACGTCGAAGGCCGCCGTGTGCACCTTCGCCCCGGTGCGCTCGGCCAACTCCTCCCGAGCACGCTCCAGCGCCCCGGTGTCCCGGCCGTTGAGGACGAGTTCGGCGCCCGCCTCCGCCAGGCCGGCGGCCAGGGCCGCTCCGATTCCTTTGCTGGAGCCGGTGACCAGGGCCCGGCGGCCGCTGAGGTCGAACAGGGCGGAAGCCTTCACGGCCGTACCTCCAGAGGGGCGTAGTAGTGCATCAGCGCCGCGTTGTCGGCGTCCGCGTGTCCGGCCGCGGTGAGCCAGCGGTGCAGTTCCGCGACGGCGGTGGTGACCGGTAGCGGCACACCGGCCGAGCGTGCGTAGTCGCGGGCGGCTTCCAGGTCCTTGACCATGTTGCCGACCCGCCCGGTGGGGGAGAGGTCCGCCTCGGCGAACTTGACGAAGAACTCCTGGAGCAGCGCCGAATCGGCTCTGCCGCCGCCGAGCGCGGTGAGCACCTTCCGGGGTGGCAGTCCCGCCGCCCGTACCAGTGCGGCCGCCTCGGCGAGGGCGGCGAACCCGCAGCCGACCAGTACCTGGTTGACGGACTTCACCAACTGACCGGCGCCGGGCGGGCCGAGGTGCGTCAGCCGGGAGGCCAGGGCGCCGAGTACGGGCAGCGCGCGCTCGACGTGCTCCTCCTCGCCGCCGAGCATCAGGGTCAGCTCACCGCGCTCGGCACCCGGGACGCCGCCCGACAGCGGGGCGTCGACCCAGCCCGCGCCCAGCTTCGCGGCGCGCTCGGCGAACTCGCGGGTACGTCCCGGGTCGATGCTCGACATGTCGATCACGAGCACTCCGTCCGGTGCGGACGCCAGCACCCCACCCGGTCCGAAGGCCACCTGCTCCACGATGTCGGCGGTGTTGAGGGAGAGGACCACCACGCCCGAGGCGGCGAGCAGGGCGGGTGACCGTGCCGATTCGGCTCCGTCCCGGGCGAGTTCGGCGACGGCCTCGGGGCGGATGTCGTAGACGCGCACCGCCCGTTCGCGTGCGAGCAGTCGGCGGGCGATGGCGGAGCCCATGACTCCGAGCCCGGCGACACCCACCTCCATGTGTCCTGACATCGAACCTCCTGAACCAAATGCTGTTCTGGGAACAATATACTGAACATGAGAGTGGGGGAAGGGGTGGAAAAACCATTAAAATCTGCGATGCTGCATCTCGATCATCCATCATGTTGGGTTTATGCCGACATGTTGTTCTAGGCGGAAGCGGAGTACCTGATGAACGACGTCGGCGAGGTGGTGCTCGGCATCGACCTGGGGACCACCGCCACCAAAGTGGTCGCAGTAGATGGCGCGCACCGGCTGGTGTCGACCGTCGAGCGCCCAGCCCCGATGCGCACCGCGCGCGACGGTGAAGCCGTGCACGATCCCGAGGCGGTACTGACCGGGGTGATCGCGGCGGTGCGCGAGAGCGCCGTCGCCTGCGCGCAGCAAGGGCTCGCCGTCGCCGGCCTGTCCTTCAGCGCGGCTCTGCACACCCTGCTCGCCCTCGACGCCTCCGGAACTCCCCTGACTCCCGCACTGAGTTGGGCCGACACCCGAGCGGCCGACGCCGCCAGGCGGCTGCGCGCGGACGACCGGGGCGCCGAGCTGCACCGGGCCACCGGTACCCCTGTCCATCCCATGGCTCCGCTGGCCAAACTCGCCTGGTACACCGAGCACGAACCCGCGCTGATGAGGCGTACGGCCGTCTGGTGCGGGCTGAAGGACTTCGTCCTGTCCCGGCTGACCGGCCGTCTGGTGACCGACCTCTCCTGCGCGTCGGCCACCGGGCTGATGGACCTGCGCACCGCCCGGTGGCACCCGCCGGCTCTGGAGGCCGCCGGAGTCGGCGCTGAGCGGCTGCCCGAACTCGTCCCGCCCACCGAGGTGTTCGCGCTGCTTCCCGGACCGGCCGCCGCTCTCGGCCTGCCCGCCGGGCTGCCCGTGGTCGCGGGCGCGGGCGACGGACCGCTCGCCAATCTGGCAGTCGGCGCCACCGCGCCCGCGACCGCCGCCCTGTCCCTGGGCACCAGCGGAGCCCTCCGTGTCGTACGGGACCGGCCGGGTGTGGACGAACGGTGCCGGGTGTTCTGCTACTACCTCGCCGACGGACTGTGGGTGCTCGGCGGCGCGGTCAGCAACGCGGGCGTGGTCGCCCAGTGGGCGGCGGAGTCCTTCGGTGGCGTCGACGTCGCCGATCTGCTGAAGGAGGCGGCCGAGGTCGAGCCCGGGGCGGAGGGGCTGCTCGCGCTGCCCCATCTGCTCGGCGAACGTGCCCCGTGGTGGGACCCCGACGCGCGCGGGGCCCTGGTCGGCCTGCGGCGTGGACACGGCAGGGCACACATGACACGCGCCATGATCGAAGGCGTCGGCCAGCAACTCGCCCTGGTGCGCGACTCGTTGAGCGAGGCCGGCGCGCCGGTCAGCACTGTGCGGGCGACCGGCGGAGCCTTGCGTTCCCCGCTGTGGGCCGAGGTCTTGGCCGCCGCGCTCGACATGCCGTTGGAGATCACCGACGACGCGGCGGGGTCCGGTTTCGGAGCCGCTCTGCTCGGCCGGCGCGCGCTCGGTGGCCTGCCGTCCCTGGCCGCCACTCCGGTCGCACCGGTTCCGGCTCGGCCGCACCGCACGGTGGACCCCGACCCCCTGGCCGCCCGGCGGATGGCGGACGCCAGGCCTCTCGCCGAGCGGCTGTACCGGCTGTTGCGCGAGACGTACTGACATCCCCCGGCGGCGGTTCACCGGGCGGGCCTCTCGATCGGCGGGTCGCGGTGCGCGCCGGTTCGGGTCACGACCGCTCCCGCGTCGGGCCGTAGGCGCTCGGCTTCCGCGACGGCCGCGAGCGGGAGCAGCGCCAGAAGCACGAACGCCAGCCGGTACGACTCGCTCGGCCCGTCCAGGCCCAGGTGCGCGGTGAGGGTGTCCGCCGTGCGCAGGGCCAGGGCGCCGAAGGCGACCCCCAGGCCTGCGGCCAACTGCTGCACGGTACTGGAGAGCGTGTTGGCGGCGTTGGTCCGGTCCGGTTCGATGTCGGCGAAGCCGAGCGAGGCATAGGCGCTGAGGGAGACGGAGCGGCACACGCCGCTCGCGAACAGCACGGACAGCACCACGAACAGAGGAGTGCGGGGGCCGAGTGACCCGCAGAGCAGAACGCAGACGACGATGCCTGTGCCTGCCCATGCCGTGGCATCGCCCCCTGTTCCTGGCGGTCCGCCGAACAACTCCAGCCCGTACACCGTCGCCGCCAGCCCGACCCCGCCGAGCACGAAGCCCGTCCGGTCGAGGCGGGGGCGTTCGGCCGCTCTGAGGTCAGGCACCAGCCGCAGGGCCGGCCGGAGTGCCGCCACTCCGAGCGGGACGTTGACCAGGAAGATCCAGCGCCATGAGGCGTACTGGGTGAACAGACCCCCGAGCGCGGG
Organism: Streptomyces sp. NPDC005492; assembly: GCF_040605995.1. Classification (NCBI taxonomy): domain Bacteria; kingdom Bacillati; phylum Actinomycetota; class Actinomycetes; order Kitasatosporales; family Streptomycetaceae; genus Streptomyces; species Streptomyces sp. NPDC005492. The sequence goes on along the minus strand of NZ_JBEXDX010000004.1, from coordinate 284,455 downwards.
TGCGGCGATGGGGGCGAGCAGTCCGGGCCAGGTCAGGTAGGCGACAGCCCGCAGCAGGTCGGCCTTGCGGGTGCCGCGCAGCACCACCAGTCTGCCGACGGGCACCATCATCGCCCCGCCGATTCCCTGCGCCACCCGCGTCGCCACCAGCTCCGGGAGACCCGGGGCGGCGGCGCACAGCGCCGAGGCGGCGGTGAACACCGTGACGGCCGCGGCGAAGACGCGCCGGGCGCCGTACCGGTCGGCGGCCCAGCCGCTCGCCGGAATGAACACCGCGAGAGCGACCAGGTACGCCGTGATGGCGAGGCCGATGTCCACCGGCCGTCCGCCGAGGGAGGCGGCCATGTCGGGGGCGGCCGGCGAGATGATGGTGCCGTCCAGGTTCTCCATGAAGAAGGCCCCGGCCACCAGCAGCGCCAAGCCCCTGCCGTCGTCCCTCCGGCCACTTCCCCGGCCCGGCAGCACGTGTCAGCCGTTGTCCGCCGAGGACCCCTGCGCCGCGTGCACCGCGTGCCCGCCGAACTGCTGCCGCATCGCGGCGAGCGCCTTCAGTTGGGCGGCGTCCGGCTTGCGGGAGGCGAAGCGGGCGTACAGCGCGGCGGTCATGGCGGGGGCGGACACCGAGAGGCGTACCGCTTCCTCGACCGTCCAGCGGCCCTCGCCGGAGTCGTCGACCCGGCCGGACAAACCGTCCACTCCGGAGTCCTGCTCCAGCGCGCGGACCAAGAGGTCCAGCAGCCAGGACTGCACGACCGTGCCGTGCCGCCAGGAGGCGAGCACCTTGGGCACGTCGGGCACGAACTCGCTTGCCTCCAGCAGCTCGTAGCCCTCGGCGAGGGCCTGCATCATCCCGTACTCGATGCCGTTGTGGACCATCTTCGCGTAGTGGCCGGCGCCCACGGGTCCCGCGTGGCAGAGGCCGTCCTGTTCGGGGGCGAGGGACTTCAGCAGCGGCCACACCCGGCTGACGTGCTCGTCCGTGCCGCCGCACATCACGGCATAGCCGTTCTCCCGGCCCCAGACGCCGCCGCTGACACCGCAGTCGACGTAGCCGATGCCGTGCTCGGCGAGCATCCGGGCGTGCTCGGTGTCGTCGCTGAAGCGGGAGTTGCCGCCCTCGACGACCACGTCGCCCGGGGACAGCAGCCCGGTCAGTTGCCGCAGCGCTTGGCGGGTCGGGTCGCCGGCGGGCAGCATCAGCCACACCACGCGGGGTGCGGCGAGCTTGCCGGCCAGTTCCTCCAGCGAGTCGACGTCACGGTCGGGGGAGGTGCGGCTGTAGCCGACCACCTCGTGGCCGTGCTCCCGCCAGCGGGCCGCCATGTTGCCGCCCATGCGGCCGAGTCCGACGATTCCTACCTGCATCTGGTTCAGTCCTTCGTGGTGGTGTGGTGCGGGTCGCGGGAGGGGGCGCCCTCGCGCAGGAGCTGGAGCACGACGCTGTTGTCGAGGTCGCCGAGCCCGTGGGCGTCGACCGCCGCGTACAGCCCGGCGACGGTGGCGGACAGCGGCAGCGCGACGTCCGTGTCCGCGGCGCTGTCCAGGACGAAGCCGAGGTCCTTGAGGAGGTAGCGCGCGGGTCCGGAGGGCGTGAAGTCGCCCTCGGCGAGGTGACGGTGTTTCTGTGTCAGCACCTCGGAGGAGGCGAGGCCGCCTGCCAGTACCTCCAGCAGATCGGCCGGTGCGAGGCCGCCGCGCTCGCCGAGCAGTACGGCTTCGGCGAGGGCCACCAGGGTTCCGGCGACGACGAGTTGGTTGCATGCCTTGGCGAGCGACCCGGCTCCGGTGTCGCCCATGCGCCGTACCGTCGAGCCCATCGCGGTCAGACAGGGACGGACGCGTGCTACGGCGTCCACCGTCCCGCCCGCCATGATCGACAGGGAGGCGTCGCGGGCGCCGGTCACCCCGCCGCTGACGGGGGCGTCCACGACGGCGATGCCACGGGGACGCAGCTCCTCGGCGAGAGCGCGCACGGCGACGGGGGAGACGGTGCCCATCACGACCAGCGTGTCCAGCACTCCGGTCGGATGCGCGAGCAGGCCGTCCGGGCCCTCCAGCACCTCTCGGACCTGGGGCAGGTCGGGAAGCATCGTGAGGACGATCCGGGCGTGCGCGGCCACTTCGGCGGGACGGTCGGCCGGGCGGCAGCCGGCGGCGACGGCGGCGTCGAGTGCGGGTCGGCCGCGGTTCCAGGCCAGTACGTCGATGCCGGCCTTGGCGAGGTTGGCGGCCATCGGCAGGCCCATCGCACCGAGGCCGAGGAAGCCGACCGTCGTGGGCGCGGGCGCGGAGGGGTTCACGGGTGGACCCCGGCCGGCTCCTGCTGCCCGTCCTCCGACGAGGCGACGGCGGCCCGCGCGCCGAGTCGTTCCGAGAGGTACGCGTGGCCGAGCACGTCGCGGTTGACGACGAAGCGCGGCAGTCGGCCCGACGCCACGTCCAGGACGGCCCGCACCGCGCTGCCTCCGTTGCCGGCGGACATCTCGTCGGTCCAGGCGAGGCTGTGCGGGCTGAGAACGACGTGGTCCATGGTCAGGAGCGGGTTGTCGGGGGCGGGTGGCTCGGTCTCGAACACGTCGAGTCCGGCGCCGCGGAGGCGCCCGTCGCGCAGGGCATCGATCAGGGCCCTCTCGTCGACGATCGGGCCGCGAGCGACGTTGAGCAGTACGGCCGACGGCTTCATGAGGGACAGCCGCCGCGCGTCGACGAGATGGAAGGTCTCCTCCGTCAGCACGCACATCACGATCACGGCGTCCGCCTCGGCCATCACGGTGTCGGCGTCGGCGAGGCGGACCCCGAGTTCCCGGGCCGTCTCCGGCGGGCAGTAGGGGTCGTAGGCGATGATCTCGGTGTCGAACGGCCGCAGCAGGTCGACGAGGTCGCGTGCGGTGTTGCCGAGTCCGAGCAGGCCGATCCGGCGGCCGGTGAGGCCGAGGCCCATCCACGCCTCCCGCTCGGCCCAGCGTCCCTGGCGCACCAGGCGGTCCTTGGCGGCGACGTTGTGCAGGACGGCCAGGAGCATGGTGAGGGCGGCGGTGGCGACGGGGCGCCGGGCGCCGTCCGGGGTGATGGTCACCAGGGCGCCGTGGCGGGTGCAGGCGTCGAGATCGACGGCGTCGTAGCCGACTCCGAAGCGGGCGAGGAGAATCGGGGGACGGGTGACGCCCTCGAACGTGCGGGCCGTGACGGCGGGGGCGGCGAACAGGACGGCGTCCAGGCCGTCGATGTCCGGGGCGAGGAGTTCGTCGGTGTCGCGCGGCAGGTAGTGCCAGTCCACTCCGGCGGCGTCCAGTTCGCCGAGCCGGATGTCGCCCCATACATTGCGTCCGTCCGGGTCGAGGAAGTCGCGGCTGACTCCGACGGTGAACCGGCCGGTGTCCGTTCCGGTGCCCGCCATCACAGCACCGCCACGGGGTTGACCGGGGAGCCCGTGCCGCCGGGGACGTTCAAGGGCGCCACGACGAGCAGGAACTCGTAGCGGCCCGCCGCCGCGCAGGCCGTTGACAGGGGTTCCAGGTCGAGGTTGTCCAGCAGCGGTACGCCCATCGCGGTGATCGTGAGGGCGTGCACGGGGGAGTGCAGGCCCTCGACCGGGGAGGGCCGTACGTCGCTGTCGCCGTCGCCGCCGAGCAGGGCGATCCCGCGCTCGGCCAGCAGGGGCATGGCGTCCACGTGGAAGCCCGCGCTGGCGTTGTCGGGGTTCCAGGGGCCGAGTTCGGCGCGGCGCCGGAAGTGGCCGGAGCGCAGCAGCACCGCGTCGCCCTCGCCGAGGGGCACACCGAGCGCCTTCTCGGCCGCGAGCACGTCCTCGGCGTGTACGGCGGTCCCGGGCTCCAGCCAGTCGGTGCCGAGGACGGCGGGCAGGTCGAGCAGGACGCCCCTGGTGACGAGGGGGCCGAGGGCGGAGACGGCGCCGAAGTGGGCGCCGGCCGCGTCGACGACCTCACGCGCGCTGCGGCCGTCGTAGAGCTGCCCGCGGTAGGCGATGTGGGAGAGCGCGTCGAGGTGGCTGACGCCCTTGCCGTGGTAGTCGACGGCGATGAAGTCCTTGTGGCAGGACGGCTCGGGGGCCTCCACGTCACCGAGGTCGGACATGTAGTGCAGGGCGGGCTTGCCGTTGTCGGGCCCGGCTACGGTGTTCCAGGGCAGCGCCATGGGGACGGTGGTGCCGCTGCGGACCAGGGCGGTGGCCCGCTGGACGTGTGCGGGGGTGACCCGGTTCCACGCGCCGCGGTCGGCGGGGGCCCAGCGGCCCCAGGTCCGGAGGGAGTCGAAGAGGGAGTCGAACTCCTCGCGCGACAGGCGGGGGCCGTTGTCGGCGACGGGAGGCGGGGATTCGGGCGGGTTGCTGGTCATGTGCTGCTCAGCGCTCCAAGGCTGGAAGGGTGTCGTCGGTCGGCCCGGAAGGCGCGCTACGGTCGGAAGCCTTGGTGAGTCCCGATGGCAAAACGCGCGGCGACGGCATTGTCGTTCGGTGACAGACGAGAGACAATAACAACATGCTGAACGACGAACAGAATGATGGGTGGAAACGACGGTGAGCGCAAGCGACCCGGGAAGCCTTGTCCCGGCGGTGACGCGAGCAGTGGCGATCCTGGACGTGCTCGGCGAGGCGGAGGGGCGCCCGCTGTCGGTCAGTGAGATCGCGCGTGCCCTGGAGTTGCCGAAGTCCTCGACGGGGAACCTGTGTGCCTCGCTGGAGGCGGCGGGCATGATCACGCGCAACGGCGCGGGCTTCGGCCTGGGGCGCAAGCTGGTCGAGCTCGGCGGCCGCTACCTGTCCACGGTGGACCAACTGCGCGACTTCTACGAATTGTGCCGGCGCAGCTCGCACATCTCGCGGGAGACCGCCCGGGTGGCCGTCCTGGACGGCCTGGAGGTGCTCTATCTGGCCCGGTACGACGGCACCCAGCCGCTGCGGCTCACCGCCAACATCGGTGACCGCTTCCCCGCCAACTGCACCGCCACGGGGAAGGCCATCCTGTCGACACTGGATCCGGCCGTGGCGGAGGACCGGCTGCGCGGCCGTACGCTCCCCGGCCTCAGTGAGCGGTCCCTGACCTCGGCACCCGCGCTGCTGGCGGATCTGGCGGCCACGCGGGAGCGGGGGTACGCGATCGACGACGAGGAGGCCACCGCCGGAGTGGTCTGCCTCTCCGTGCCGGTCACGGGCTTCCGTACCGACTCGGCGCCCTTCGCGATCAGTGTCACCGTGCTCAAGGCGCGGCTCGACGACGAGTTCCGCGAGGCGCTGCTGAAGGACCTGCGCGCCATCGCGGCCGGGCTGGAGAATCCGATGCTCCCCCGGGGGGTGTCCGTCAGCGCCGGATGACAGGGGTGGTGGGGTGCCCGGCCTGGTGAGACCCGGTCGGGCCCGGATCGACGGCGGCGGCCGTACGGAGTCTTCCGTACGGCCGCCGTAACTTTGGGGCAATAAAAGCCCGCCGAAGTATTGACCAGCATGTTGGGATGAGTTCAGGATTCTGTCCGAGCCGATGGATTGGTCCTCGGCCTGCAGATCCCCCCGGAGAAGTCCGTGATAGACGCTCCCGACGACACAGCTCCCAGCTCCCCGGTATCCGGCGGTCATCCGGCCTCCGACGCGCTGGTGACGATCCGCGGACTGCGCAAGCGGTTCGGCGGCACCCTCGCCCTCGCCGACGTCGACCTCGACATCCACAGCGGCAGCGTCCTCGCCCTATTGGGGCACAACGGTGCCGGAAAATCCACACTTATCAAGGTTCTCGCGGGCGTCTACCGCGCCGACGAAGGCCAGGTCAGCGTCGCCGGTCATGCCCTCGGCACCGACGCGGCCTCCGCCGAGATGTCCTTCATCCACCAGGACCTCGGACTGGTGGAGTGGATGTCGGTGGCCGAGAACGTCGCCCTCGGCACCGGCTACCCCCGCCGCGGCGGGCTCGTCTCCTGGCGCCAGGTGCGCCGGCGCTGCACCGAGGCGCTGGACATCGTCGCCGGACACCTCGACCCCGACGCGGCCGTCGCCGACCTGACGCGCGCCGAGCGCTCCCTCGTCGCCATCGCCCGCGCCCTGTCCACCCGCGCCCGCGTCGTCGTCCTCGACGAACCAACCGCCAGCCTGCCCGCCGCCGACTGCGAGCGGCTCTTCGACGTGCTGCACACCCTCCGCGACCGAGGCCACGCCATCGTCTACGTCAGCCACCGCCTCGACGAGGTCTACCGAGTGGCCGACCGCTTCGCCGTCCTGCGCGACGGCCACCTCATCAGCGAGGGCCTGCTCGCCGACCACGGCCCCGAGCGCATCGTGCGCGACATCGTCGGCCACGAACCGGAGAGCCACCGGCCGCCCGCGCCCCGGACCACGGGCACCGCCGCCGCAACCGTGCTGAGCCTCGGCGGCGTCACCACCGCCGGCGCCGGCCCCGTCGACCTGGAACTGCGCGCCGGTGAGGTCCTCGGCATGGTCGGCCTCACCGGAGCCGGCCACATGGACCTCGGCCGCGCCCTCGCCGGGTCCCGGCCCCTCACCTCCGGCGAGGTGCTGCTGGACGGCCGCCCCTACCGACCCGGCTCGGTCACCGCCGCCGTCGACGCCGGAATCGGCTTCGTCACCAGCAACCGCCAGGAGGAGGGCTGCGCCCTCGAACTCACCGTGCGCGAGAACTTCCTGGCCAACCCCCGCGCCGACAGCCGTTCCCCGTGGCGCTGGATCAGCCCCGCACGCGAACGCGCCGAGGCCGACGCACTCGTCGAACGGTTCGGCGTACGCCCCACCGACCCCGAGGCACCCATCGCCACCCTGTCCGGCGGCAACCAGCAGAAGATCATGATCGGCCGCTGGCTGCGGCTCAGCCGCCGTGTGGTGATCCTCGAAGAGCCCACCGCCGGAGTCGACGTCGGCGCGAAGGCCGAGATCTACCGCCTCCTGGACGACGCCCTCGCCGCAGGACTCGCCGTCCTCCTCATCTCCACCGACTTCGAAGAGGTCGCCGACGTGTGCCACCGCGCCCTGGTCTTCGTCCGGGGCGGCGTGACGGCCGAACTCTCCGGCGAAGCCCTCAACGTCACCGAACTCACCCATGCCGCGTCGGCGATGCCGGCGCTGACCGGAACGGGCAACCACTGATGGCCACCGAGACGAAATCCTCCAACGGAGCCCAGCGGCCCACGACCGGCGGAGCCGACGGGCCACCCGTGAGCCGCCGTAAGACCGCGCCCGCCCGACCGGGGCGCGAGAAGAACACGTCCCGCGGCGGCCGGCTCCGGGGCCACCTGATCGGCACCTACGGCCTGCTCACCCTCACCGTCCTGCTGTTCCTGATCTTCTCCCTCGCGCTTCCGGACACCTTCCCGACCCTGGACAACATCTCGTCGATCCTGTCCAACCAGTCGATCCCGGCGATGCTCGCGCTCGGCGCGATGATCCCCATCGTCACCGGCAGGTTCGACCTGTCCGTGGGCTACGGCCTCGGCCTCGCCCACGTGCTGACGATGCAGCTCATCGTGAACAACGGCTGGCCCTGGCCGACGGCCTGTCTCGTCGTCATCGTCGGCGGCGGCATCGTCGGTGTCTTCAACGGCCTGCTCGTCGAGTTCGCCCAGATCGACTCGTTCATCGCCACCCTCGGCACCGGCAGCGTCCTCTACGCCGTCACCGGCTGGATCACCGACGGCGCCCGCATCGTCCCCGGCCCGAACGGACTGCCCCCGGCCTTCACGGACCTGTACGACTCCAAGTTCCTCGGCCTGCCGGTACCCGCCTTCTACGTCCTCGGCCTCGCCGTCCTGCTGTGGCTGCTCCTGGAACGGCTGCCGCTGGGCCGCTACCTGTACGTCATCGGCTCCAACGCCCGCGCCGCCGACCTGGTCGGCATCCCCACCCGCCGCTACGGCATCTACGCCTTCGCCGGCTCCGGTCTCGTGGTCGGTGTCGCCGGCGTCCTGCTCGCCGCCCAGCAGCAGATCGGCAACCCCAGCGTCGGCATGGACTATCTGCTGCCCGCGTTCGTCGGCGCGCTGCTCGGCTCCACCGCCATCAAGCCCGGCCGCGCCAACGCCGCCGGCACGGTCGTCGCCGTCGCCATCCTCGCCATCGGCCTCGCCGGCATCCAGCAGCTCGGCGCCGAGTTCTGGGCCACCTCCCTGTTCAACGGCGGCACCCTCCTCCTCGCGGTCGGCCTGGCCGGCTACTCCGCCCGCCGCAGGCTGCGCGCCGGGGCCACCGCCACGCGCACGTCACTGTCCGAATCCCCGGCGGCATCCGTCCAGACCTCCGTCACCGCCGCCCAGGACGCGCCCCCGCCACCGTCCACGACGGACTAGCTCCGGGCCCTGCCGCCCTCCACCTCCCCCCGCGCACTCTCCTTCCCCGCCGCACCTGAGCAAGGAGCTCCTCCGTGTCGTACCACCTCACCCGCAAGACGTCCGTGAGAGCTGTGGCAGCCCTCGCCGTGGTCACCGCCTTCGCCACAGGCTGCAGCCGGGGTTCACAGACCGGCGCCGCCGGCACCGTGTCCGGCACGAAGGCGGGCTGCCCCGCCGTCCTCGCCAAGGCCAAGGCCGCGGTGAAGGCGGCCGAGGACGTCAACGCCGCCTGGAACGGCCCCACCACCGGCCCCAAGGCGGTCGCCGGCAAGACCATCGTCTATGTCGCCCAGAGCATGACCAACCCCGGAGTCGCCGGTGCCGCCGAGGGCGTCAAGGAAGCGGCCAAGGCCATCGGCTGGAAGGTGCGCGTCATAGACGGCCAGGGCACACCGGCCGGCATCCAGGCCGCGCTCAGCCAGGCCGTCGCGGTCAAGCCCGACGGGATCGTGCTGTCCGGCTTCGACCCCAAGTCGACCGCACAGCAGGTCGCCCAGGCCAACGCCGCCGGCATTCCGCTCATCGGCTGGCACGCAGTGGACGCCCCCGGCCCCAGCACCGACCCCAAGCTGTTCAGCAACATCACCACCAAGGTCCAGGACGTCGCCAAGATCAGCGCCGACTGGGTCATCAGCCAGTCCAACGGCCGCGCGGGCGTGGTGGTCTTCACCGACGCCTCCATCCCCTTCGCCAAGGGCAAGTCGGACCTGATCGTGAAGGAACTCGCCACCTGCTCCGACGTCAAGGTCCTGAAGACGTCCAACATCCCCATCGCCGACGCGAGCACCCGCACCCCGCAGGAGGTGTCCGCCCTGCTCTCCCGCTACGGCACCAAGTGGACGAACTCCGTCGCCATCAACGACCTCTACTTCGCCGACGCCGCCCCCTCGCTCCGGGCCGCGGGCAGGCAGGGCAACGCCGCGCCCTTCAACATCGGCGCGGGCGACGGCGACCCCTCCGCCTTCCAGCGCATCAACAGCAAGCAGTTCCAGTCGGCGACGGTCCCCGAGCCGCTGTCCGAGCAGGGCTGGCAGATCGTCGACGAGTTCAACCGCTCCTTCGCCGGCAAGCCCGCCAGCGGCTATGTCGCTCCGGCCCACATCACCACGAGCGACAACAGTGAGACCAAGTCGTCCTGGGACCCGGCGGGATACCGCGAGGCGTACAAGAAGCTCTGGGGGAAGTAACTCCCGCTCTGCGCAGGTGCCTTACAGGTTCCGTACCGGCGGTGTCCCTCCCGTTCGACGCCCGGGAGGGACACCGCCGTGCCTCCCCGCCGGGGCATTCGTGCGTGCAAGTCCGCGTCCCGCTCCTCACCACCCCGTCAGCAGCAGGTGGTTGAGAAGCAGGGCCAGCACCGCCTGGGCCGCCAGCCACGCGCGCGGCCGGGGGAGGAACGCGCAGGCGGGGAGCAGCCACATCGCGAACGGCAGCCAGATGCGCTCCGTCTCCGCCTTGCTCATACCGGAGAGGTCGGCGACGAGGAGGGCGAGCAGTGCCGCCAACACGAGGAGGGCGAGGCGGGGTTCGGGTGAGGAGGTGCGGAAATCGCCCCGGAGGTCCGGGAGCCGGGGACGACCGGGGGCCGAAACAGCCCGCCGCAGACCCGCCGCCGTCGCCGGGCCGACGATCACCGCCGTGCACGCCAGGTTCGCCCACACCCAGTAGCTGTACGGCCGGGTCCCGCCCACCCCTTCGTAGTAGCGGGTGATCAGGAGGCGGTACGCCTCCCACCAGTCGAAGCCGAGCAGCGTGAACACGAGGGGGACGACGGCCAGTCCGGCGACGACATAGGGGAGGGGGGCGAGTCGGCGCCGCCCGAGCAGCAGCGCGGCGCCCGCGATCACGGCGAACAGCGTCAGGCCGTACGAGAGATACATGGTGAGGCCGAAGAGGAGGCCGGCGGCGAGGCCGGACGTCCGCGGCCGGTGTCCGGTGACCGCGAGGGCGAGGAAGGCGACGGCCCAGGCGGCGACCGCCGCGAAGTATCCGTCCGCCGAGGCGCCCACCCAGATGGCGGCCGGGGCGAGGACGAGGAAGGGAGCGGCACGGCGGGCCAGTGCCTCGCCGGACAGCGCTCGTACGGTGACGAGGACCGCGGCCGAGGCCGCCGCGCCGGTGACGATGCACCAGACGCCCGCCCAGGCGCCGCCGCCGAGTCCGATCCGGTCGAGGAGGACGAAGGTGACGGTCGCCGCCGCGGGATGCCCCGCGATGTGCGCGGGCCAAGGCGCGGGTGAGTGGCTCAGGATGTGGTGGGTGAAGTCGCGCAGGGTGGCGGGGATGTCGTGGAAGCGGCCGATGACCGTGAGGTATTCGTTGTGGGCCGTCAGCCGTCCCGCGATGCCGCGTTGCCAGCCGTCGACCAGCGCGAGTGAGAACGTCCAGGCCATGGCGGTGCCCCAGACGGTGAACAGCAGCGCGCGCCAGGGCAGCCGGGCCGCGAGGACGGGCCCGTAGGCGACGACGGCGACCGCGATCGCGAGCGCTGCCGGGGTGCCGGGGCCGATATGCGGTTCCCAGGTGGCGAACAGGGGCGGCCAGTTGACGAAAAGCGACCGGTCGCTGTGCTGGATGGCGGTGCCGACCAGGGCGGCCACGACGACGAGTGCGGTGGCGGCGAGGGCGGCGGACAGGTCGCGGACGTGGTCGCGCGGGCGGTCGCCGAGAACGTCACGGGGACGCTCGTCAGGACGGGTGCGGGGCCGGTCGCGGAGAAGATCGCGGTTCACACGGCCACGCTAGGCCGATGTACGCCCGACGGAACCGCCGCCGGGGTGGACGTCAGGGTTTCGTCATGGTTCGCGGAGCCGTTCGAGGGCAGCACCGGCCTACGGTCGGAACATGCCACGCTCCCCGTCCTCACCCGCCTTCTGGCGCAGTCCGCTGCGCGGCCCCTGGTTCACCTCCGTGCTGGGCGTCGTGCTGCTCGGCGGGATCACCGTGCTGTTCGTGACGGGCCTGGTGTCGTACGCCGCCTACAACCCGGACCTGTCGCCGGTGAACGACCAGACACCGGACAAGGGCCTCCTCGGCTTCTATCTCTTCTCCTGGCCGACCGACCCGGCCTGGCTGTACCGCTTCACGCAGGGCGTGCACGTCACCCTCGGCATCACGCTGATCCCCGTACTGCTGGCGAAGCTGTGGTCGGTCGTGCCGAAGCTGTTCGCCCTGCCGCCGGCCCGCTCCCTCGCGCACGCGCTGGAGCGGCTCTCGCTCCTGCTGCTCGTGGGCGGCGGGCTGTTCGAGTTCACCACCGGCGTGCTCAACGTCCAGCTCGACTACATCTTTCCGGGCTCCTTCTATCCCCTGCACTTCTACGGCGCCTGGGTCTTCTTCGCCGCGTTCCTCGCGCACGCCGTCCTGAAGACGCCCATCGCGCTGCGCAACCTGCGCCACCTACGGGGCGAACCCACTCCCGACGAAAGGGAGTTGGTGTCGCCGAACCCCACCGAGCCCACCGTCTCGCGCCGGGGCGCGCTCGGTGTGGTGGGCGGCGGATCGCTGCTCCTGTTCGCCACGACGGCGGGCCACAGCTTCGACGGAGCCCTGCGGGAGACGGCCGTGCTGGCACCGCACGGCGGACCCGAACCGGGCTCGGGACCCGGCGCGTTCCAGATCAACAAGACCGCTGCGGCGGTCGGGATCGACATGCGCGAGACATCCGACGAGGCGTGGAGGCTGGTGGTCGAGGGAGGCGGCCGGACGGTCCGGCTGAGCCGGGCCGAGCTGCTTCAACTGCCCCTGTACAGCGCCGCGTTGCCCATCGCCTGTGTGGAGGGCTGGTCGACCTCCGACCAGTGGTGGCGAGGCGTACGGCTGCGCGACCTGGCGGCGCTCGTCGGCTACGAGACGGCCCAGGCGCCCGACGTACTGGTGGAGTCGCTCCAACGGCATGGGGCGTTCCGCCGCTCGGCCCTGCGGGACAACCAGGTCCGCGACCCGCGGTCCCTGCTCGCCCTGTTCGTCAACGGCGAGGACCTCACCCCCGACCACGGCTACCCGGCACGCGTCATCGTCCCCGCGGCGCCCGGCGTGCTCAACACCAAATGGGTGGCCCGAATGACGTTCGGAGACCTGTGATGCGACGGCCGCGATGGACACCGCTGAAGCTACGACCGTTCGGCAGGCCCGTGCTGGGCAGCCCCCTGCAGATCCTGCTGCTCGCCTGCTCGTTCGCGCTCGCCGGGTACGCGGGGGTGCGGCTGCTCGCGGACGACTGGTTCGGGGTGGCGATGTGGTTCGTGGGCGCGGCGCTGGTGCACGACCTGGTGCTGGTGCCGTTGTACGCGGGGGCGGACCGGGCTCTCGCACGGACCCTGGGAGCGGTCGGCCACCGGGAGTGGACGCTCTACGTCCGGGTCCCGGCGGCGTTCTCCGGTCTGCTGCTCCTGGTGTGGTTCCCGCTGATCAGCGGGCAGGTCGCGGACCACTACAGGTCCGCGACCGCCCTGTCCGGCGACGGGTTCCTTTCCCGCTGGCTGCTGCTCACGGCCGTGCTGTTCGGGGGCTCGGCCGCGCTGCTCGTGCTGCGGTTGCGCAGGGCGAGGAAGGAGCGGCCGCCGGCCGCCCACTGACCGTCGGGGCGCCATCCGGCCGCGCGGGCGTACCGCAGCAGGGCCGGGGTGCCCAGGCGGGCCCAGGGGAAGGGCGTACCGATGGCGCCGCGCCCGTCGGCGACGCGTACCTGCACCTGTTCGTCGATGTCGACCACGGCGGTCTCGGCGATCAACATGCCGCCGGTGGCGAGGAGTTGGGACATCCGGCGGAGCAGGGCGCGGGGGTCGCCGCCGATGCCGATGTTGCCGTCGAGGAGGAGGGCGGTGTCCCAGCGGCCCTCACCGGGGACGGGATCGAAGACGGACCTGCGCAGCGCCTGCCCGCCCAGCCCGACGGTGTGCGCGACGGCGGCCTCGCTGACGTCGATGCCGAGCACCCGCCGCCCCTGCGCGGCGAGCGCCGCCACGAGCCGGCCGGGCCCGCATCCCACGTCGAGCACGGCCCCCTGGGACCGCCGCAGCACCTCATGGTCCGCGGCATCGGCCGCCGCGCACCACCGCTCGACCTCCAGAGGCAGCAACCAGCCGTCGGTACGGCGGAGATAGAGGGGTCCGCGGCCGGTGCGCAGCGCGTCGGTGTAGGGGTCGGCGGACCAGGGGCGTGGGGGCGCCACCTCGTGCTCCGTGCTCACCCGGCGACTCCCGTTCTCAGCCGTGCCAGCTTTCTGGCGAACCGCCCGTCGGGTGCCGCGGCGGCGACCAGTTCGGCGTCGTACGCCGTGTCGACGTCGCGCAGCGCGGGCAGATCCCGCACCCGCAGCCCTCCGGCGGTCAGCCGCATCCGTTGTACGGCGCCCGTGGTGGGCGTCGACATCGGTACGCCGCGCAGGAGTTCGGGGTCGGGGTCGGCGAGGCCCAGTGCCCAGAAGCCGCCGTCCTCCGCCGGGCCGAAGTACGCGTCGCAGTCGGCGAAGTCGACGGTGAGGAGGTCGGGCGTGACCTGGGGTGTGTCCATGCCGATGAGCAGCGCGGGTCCGTCGCAGCCCGCGAAGGCGGCGGCCAGCCGCTCGTCCAGCCCGCCGCCGCACTGCGGTACGACCTCGAAGCCCGGTGGCAGCCATGGGCCCGGCGTTCCGTCGAGCACCAGGACCCGCCGCCGCGCGGGCGTCGCCAGTAGCACGTGCAGGGTGTCGACGAGCGACGCCTCGGCGAGCGCGGCGGCCTCCGCGGGGGTGAACGGCGGAGTGAGCCGGGTCTTCACCCGTCCCGGTCGCGGCTCCTTGGCGATGAGAAGAAGTGTGGTCACCGGGAGTTCGCTCCCAGGGATGCGGAGGAGGAGTTGACGCCCGGAAGCTTCCGGGACCCCGGAGGTTCGGCCAGGACGCGGCGCATGTCCCGTACCGCCTGCCAGGTCCCGCGCCAGGTCCCGGTGACCTTGGAGGCGCCGGTCCGCGGCAGATACGGCACGTCGTGCTCGGCGACGCGCAGGCCGGCGTCGGCGGCGCGGACGACCATCTGGAGCGGGTAGCCGCTGCGCCGGTCCGTGAGGCCGAGGGCGAGCAACTCCTCGCGGCGGGCGGCGCGGAGCGGGCCGAGGTCGTGCAGGCGCAGTCCGGTGCGGCGGCGCAGCATCCGGGCGAGCGCGAGATTGCCGGCCCGGGCGTGTGCGGGCCAGGCGCCTCGCCCCTGAGGGCGGCGCCGCCCGAGCACGAGGTCGGCCTGGCCGTCCCGGACTTCGCGGACGAAGGGCACCAGGAGGGACGGGTCGAGCGAGGCGTCGCAGTCGCAGAAGCAGACGATGTCCGCGGTGGCGGCCAGCAGCCCGGCGTGGCAGGCGGCGCCGAAGCCGCGGCGCGTCTCGCGTACGACGGTGGCGCCGAGGCCGGCGGCCAGTTGCGCCGAACCGTCCGTGGATCCGTTGTCGACGACCAGCGCGCGCCAGCCGGCCGGGATACGGGCGAGGACCCAGGGCAGAGCCCCGGCTTCGTTCAGACAGGGGAGGACCACGTCGACAGGCGCCGTGTCAGATTCCGTTGCGGGAGAGGTCGTCACGGCTTTCACCCTACGATCGCGAATGGGACGTATCGGACTTCCGCTCCTTACGAAACGCGGACGTCGGGGCGCGGCGACCGGCGGCAGAACGGTGCTGCCGGGACGCTCGACGGCATGCGAGGCGTGAACGCCCGAGCCCTCGGCGGCGATTACCGCTCCCCCCGCAGCTTCGCCGTCGCGAACTCCCGCATCCCCTCCGGGAATCCGACCTCGGCCTTCCAGCCCAGTTCGGCCCGCAGCCGCGACGAGTCCGCCGTGATGTGCCGTACGTCCCCCAGCCGGTACTCCCCGGTCACCACGGGTTCGGGCCCGCCGTACGCGGCGGCCAGCGCGCGTGCCATCTCGCCGACCGTGTGCGGGTCACCGCTGCCGGTGTTGTACGCGACCAGCGCCCCTTCCTGGGGATCGGCCTCCAGTGCCGCCACGTTGGCACTCGCCACATCCCGTACGTGCACGAAGTCCCGCCGCTGGCCGCCGTCCTCGAAGACGCGGGGCGCCTCACCGCGGGCGAGCGCGGACCGGAAGAAGGAGGCGACTCCCGCGTACGGGGTGTCGCGCGGCATCCTCGGGCCGTACACGTTGTGGTAGCGCAGCGACACGGCCGAACCGCCCGTTGAGCGCGCCCAGGCGGCCGCCAGATGTTCCTGGGTGAGCTTGGTCGTCGCATACACGTTCCGGGGGTCGACCGGAGCGTCCTCACCCACCAGCCCCGGTGCCAACTCCTCGTCGCAGCGCGGGCACCGGGGTTCGAAACGCCCGGCCTCCAGATCGGCCACGGCCCGGGGCCCCGGACGCACCGGTCCGTGCCACTCGCACGCGTACGAACCCTCGCCGTACACCACCATCGACCCGGCGAGCGTGAGTCGGCGTACCCCCGCGTCGGCCATGGCGGAGAGCAGCACCGCCGTACCCAGGTCGTTGTGCGAGACAAAGTCGGCGGCGTCACCGAATCCCGTCCCCAGCCCCACCATCGCCGCCTGATGGCATACGGCGTCCACTCCCGGCAGCGCGGACGCGACCGCCTCGGTGTCGCGTACGTCCGAGCCGTCGCTCAGGTCGAACACGACCGCCTCATGTCCCCGTGCGGTCAGAGCTTCGACGACATGGGACCCGATGAACCCGGCACCGCCGGTGACCAGTACTCGCATGGATCAGACGCTAGGACCGCGAACCCGCCGTGAGGCAGCACCACGCCCGTCATGTCACCGGTCCGTAAGGCCTGCTCAGCATCGGTGGTGCGGTCATCGACAACGGTGTGGGCATCCCGGCCGATGTGTGCGCCGCCGCAACGGTGTGTCAGACCACGGCGAGTCGGTCCACCAGTAGCTTCACCCTCGACTCGGCGTCCTCCGGCGGCAGTCGCCCCGCTCGGGTCAGGGTGGCCAGTCCGTGCAGGGCCGCCCAGAACACCTCGGTGAACAGTGCGGGGTGGACGCCGTCGCCGGTGACCTCGCCGAGGCTTTCCAGCAGGGCGGCGAAGGCGTCCTTCAGAGGTTGCGGGGTGTCCTCGTGCGCGAAGGCCAGGCCGCCGTCGAGCTGGAACATGGCGTCGTAGACCGCCGGGTTGCGTGCGGCGAAGTCGAGGTAGGCGCGGGCGAGGGCGGTGACCCGGGTGCGGGGTCCGTCCGCGGCGGCGGTCGCGGCCCGCAGCGCTACGGCCATCTCGGCCGCGCCGTCCAGGGCGACGGCGCCGATGATCTCGCGCTTGCCGCGGAAGTGGCTGTAGAGCACGGGCTGGCTGTATTCGATGCGTTCGGCGAGCCGGCGGGTGGTGACCGCGTCCCAGCCCTGCCGCTCGGCGAGTTCGCGGGCTGTCGCCACGATGAGGCGCTCGCGCTCCGCCCACTCGCGCTGCTTGCGTTCCTGTACCGACATGGCTCGACCCTAGCACTGCTAGACAATCGAGCGTCGGCAGTACTAGCGTTGCCTCATCGGCTAGCGGCGCTAGATATCAGGGGAGTCACCATGCTCGACGCACTCAAGGTCGTCACCACGGTCGTCGTCGGAGTGATGGTGGGGGTGGAGTTCTCCGTCGCCTTCGTCATCAACCGGATCCTCGACGCACTCCCCGGCGACAGTGGCCAACTCGGCCGCGCCCACGGGGGCCGGATGCTCGGCGCCGTGATGCCGGTCTGGTACATCACCTCGCTCATCCTCGTCGGGGTCTGGGCCGTCGCCGGACGGCACCACGACGGCACCGGAGCCGTCGTCACCGCCGGCGCACTGCTGGCCCTCAGCGTGATCATGTCGATCCTGCTCCTCGTTCCGATCAACAACCGGGGCAAGACATGGACCCCTGACAACCGACCCGCCGACTGGAAGCAGCAGATGAACCGCTGGGACCGCTTCCACTACGTCCGCGTCGCCGTCATCATCGCCGCCTTCGCCCTGCTGGCCGCGGCCCTCGTCTGACCTCGCGGATCCGCGACCGCGATCCCGGCGCGAGCAGCAGCCCTTCTCGGGCTCGCCTGCCTGCGCCGCGATACCGGCCGAACTGCCCCTGAACCACGACTGGCCCGGGCTCCTTGTCCTGTTGGCGCCGGACCTCAGCTGCTGTCCGTCCGGCGCCTCGAACACCACGCGGGCGGTGGCACCGGCGGCCGACGCCTGCGGCCCCACGCCCCTCGGGGCAGCCGGGGGACCGGGGAAGTGAAAACGGCCGGGGCGACTAGTACCGGGGAATTGCGCCCTCTCCGCCCTCCCCTTGAGTCGGACGCAGTGATCCGCCCCACATGATCCGCAACAGGTGGCGGTTATGGTGATCAGGCGAATCGAACGTGGACAGAACCGGCGGAGGACACCGTGTCGGACGAAGGGCGTCGCATCGCCGGGCGCTACCTGCTGATCGAGCAGATCGGCCGGGGCGGCATGGGTACGGTCTGGCGGGCCGACGACGAGGTGCTCGGCCGCCAGGTCGCGGTCAAACGGCTGCACGCGCGGCCGGAGTTGTCCGCCGACGAACTCGACACTCTGTACGAGCGGACCCGCCGCGAGGCCCGCAGCGCCGCCAGGATCACGCACCCGAACGTGGTCGTCGTCCATGACGTCGTGGACGACGGCGGCCGGCCCTGCATCGTCATGGAGTACGTCCCCGGCCCCACCCTCGCCGACCTCCTCAAGGACGGCCGGACCCTCCCGCATCCGGACGCGGCCCGGATCGGCCTGGACATGGTCGCCGCCCTGCGCGCGGCCCACGCCGCCGGTGTGCTGCACCGCGACGTCAAGCCCGGCAACGTCCTGCTCGGCGCCGGCGACCGGACCGTCCTCACCGACTTCGGCATCGCCATGACGGACGGGGCGTCCACGCTGACCAAGACCGGCGAGATGGTCGGCTCCATCCACTACATGGCCCCGGAGCGGATCCGTGGGCTCACCCCCGGCACGGCCTCCGACCTGTGGGCCCTGGGCGCCACCCTCTACCAGGCCGTCGAGGGGCGCCCGCCGTTCCGCCGGGCCACCGCGATGGAGACCGCGTACGCCATCGCCGTGGACCCCCTCGAATCCATGAAGCGGGCCGGGCCGCTGGAGCCGCTCATCGAGGCGCTCCTGATCAAGGAGCCCGACGAGCGGCCGACGGCGGCACAGACGGAGCGTGCCCTGCAGACCGCGTGGTGGGGGGATCCGACCACCCAACTGCCCCCGCCCACCCCCGACTTGACCATCGCGACCCCACAGCCGGGACCGGCCGAGGAGGTCGGGGACAGCGGTGGCCGCGGGCGTCGCCGGGGCCGGAAGAAGCTCGTCCTCGTGGGGATCGCCATCGCCGTGGCCGCCGCCGTGGCGGCCACGGTGCTCGTGCTCCACTCGACGTCGAAGCCCGACCCCGGTCAGGCGTCGGACGAGCCCACCACCACCCCCTCCGTGTCACCCGTGCCGGAGGGCTATCACCTCGTCCGCGACCGCCAACTCGGCGTCTCCTTCCCGGTGCCGGACGACTGGAAGGCCGCCAAGCGGACGGCCGAGGGCGTCACGTACACCGACGGGACGGGCCTGGCCGGGCTCACCATCGGAATCGTCGACCCGGCGGGCCCCAACCCGAGCACACACTTCGCGGACATCGAGGCCAACACCAAGGTCAACTACCCGAGTTACCGCAGGCTCCGCATGCAGCAGACGACCTTCCGCGAACAACCGGCCGCGATCTGGGAGTTCACCTTCCAGGGCAGGGTGCGGATGTTCCGCGCCATCGACCTCGGCTTCGGCAAGGAGGGCGACCGCGAGTACGACATCTACCTCTCGGCCCCGGACGCGAAGTGGGACACCTACCGTCCCGTCTTCGACAGGGTCAGGGACGGTTTCGCGACGACCTCGTCCTGAGCCACCGGCTCACCGGAACTCGTGCACCACCTGGATCTCGCCGACGATGTGGGTGTTGAACTCCGCCAGCTCCGCGGCCGGCGAAACCGGCGCCGTCGTGCTGGACGTTCCAGTCCCTCACGATCCTGATCGCACAGTCCTTGTTGAGGACCGGGTAGAAGATCGGCTGCTCGGGCAGCCGGGGCGGCCAGGCCCGCCAGTCGATCATCGGAGTCGCTGTCCGCGTCGGTGGCCAAGGGATCACAGCGGACGATATGCGCGGCAGAGACGGGACGGCCACGGAGTTTCGGCGCCCCTCGGCGCCGGTCCGGCACCTCGTACTCGATGTCACCCACCACGGGTCGCTACCGCCCGATCGGTTGCGCGGGTGTTGGGATGGAGGCGGCAGAAAGGGGCCGTGGTGGACGGCGACGGGGTTACCGGGTCGGAGAAGGGCTTGACGGACAGATTCGCGCTCGCGCAGCGGGCCGTCTCCGCCATCGGGTCGACGCTCGACGAGCGCAGGACGGCGGCGGAGTGCGCGAGATTCCTCGTGGCGGAGCTGTGCGACGCCGCGGCCGTGGACCTGTTCGCGCAGGACGAGGCACGGCCGGCGCCGCACGGCATGCTGCACCCGATGGCGGCCGAGGGCCGCAAGGAACTGCTGGACAGCCTGCGGACCGCGCCACGGGAGGACGTCATGGTCCGTGCCCTGGACACGGGCCACCCGATCACCACGTCCTTCACCACCAACGACCACGGTGTACTGGCCGCCCTGTCCGTGCCGTTGACGGCCTGGGGCAAGGCCTACGGCGCGCTCCTCACGATCCGCGCCGGGCGGACCTTCGGCGACGACGAGGCCGCCGCCGTGCACTATGCCGCCCGGCTCACCGCGGCCCATCTGCGCCACGCGGTCGAAAACCACCGGCTGCGCACCACCGCCCTGAACCTGCAACAGGTCCTGCTCACCGAGCCCAGCCGCCCCCACCCCAACGTCGAGATGGCCACCCGCTACCTGCCCGCGGGCAGCGGCACGCTCGTCGGCGGCGACTGGTTCGAGGCCGTACGACTGCACTACGGCCGCACCCTCCTCGTCATCGGCGACGTCATGGGGCACGGCCTGGACGCGGCGGTCGACATGAACGCGTACCGTTCGATGCTGCGCTACGTCGCCTCCACCGACCTGCCGCCCCACCGCATCCTGCGCCAGATGGACACCGCCATGTCCGAGGAGCACAGTCGCCGCCCGGCGACCTGTCTGCTCGCTCTTCTCGACCCGGACCGGGGCACGGCCGCGTTCGCCGGCGCGGGCCATCTCCCGCCCGCCGTCTTCCACCGCGACGGCGCCGGGGAACTGATCCCCGTCCCCGTCGGCCCGCCCCTCGGCACGGGCTACGCCGACTACGAGATGACCACGCTCACCCTCACCCCCGAGGACACCCTGGTCATGTACACCGACGGACTGGTCGAGCGGCGCGGCGAGGACATCGATGTCTCCCTCGCCCGACTGGCCCGGCTACGGCTGCACCCTGGTCAGGGCGTCTCCCGCCTCCTCGACGACATCGTGCTCCGCCTCGACGTACAGGACGCGGAGGACGACGTGGCGGCGATCGCGGCCCGGCTGCGCCCGAGGAACCCCGCCCAGATGAACGCGTAGGCGCCGACGCACCCGGCCCGGCCGGGGTCATCCGGCCAGGGCCGTCCTTGCCACCGACGACGCCTGCTCGGCATAGCCGCGCCCGAACAGCACCACGTGCACCAGCAGCGGAAACAGTTGGTGCAGCCCGATGCGGTCGGCCCAGCCGGGGGCCAGCGGCGCGGTCTGCTGATAGCCCTCCAGCACCTCGGACAGGTGTGGACAGCCGAAGAGATGGAGCATGGCCAGGTCGGTCTCCCGGTGCCCGCCGTGCGCGGCCGGGTCGATCAACCACACATGCCCGTCGGCGCCCCACAGCACATTGCCGTTCCACAGATCGCCGTGCAGCCGTGCGGGCGGCTCGGCGGGACCGGCCAGCTCGGGGAGCCGCTCGCAGACCCGCTCCACCGCCGCAGCCTCGTCGGCGCGCAGGGTGTGCGCGTCGACCGCGCGGCGCAGATAGGGCAACACCCGTTGTTCCGCATACCAGTTGGGCCAGTCGGCGCCCGGCACGTCGCGCATCGGGGCGAGGCCGATGTACGCGTCCGTGGGGCCGCCGGGCGGTGGCGCGCCGAAGGCGGACGCACCGGAGGCGTGCAGCGCGGCGAGGTCACGGCCGAACCGGAGCGCCGCTCGCGCACTCGGCGGCCCGGTGCGCACAAAGTCGGTGACCAGCCAGCGCTCGTCCAGCCCGCGCACGGCGGGTACCCGGACCGCACCGGCGTCGGCCAGCCAGCGCAGCCCCGCCGCCTCGGCCCGCACCGCGCCCGGGGCCTCGTCACCCTTGACCACCACCAACTGCCCGCCGCCCAGCGTGACTTCGGTGACCGCCCCGGACACGGCACGCTCACCGGAGACCGCGTACCCGGTGAGCCGGGCCGCCGCCGCACCCGGAGTCTCGCTCTCGATCACGACCACAGCGTACGACCGGTCAAACCGGCCTCCGCCCGAACGCCCTCGCACAGGCCGGACTCGCGCAGCACCCGCCCGATCGTCCCCTCCAGCGGGCTCGTCGCCGGGACCACCGTCTCGACGCCACCCGGCAGCACGTCCAACGGCCGGTACCACTCGCGGAGTTGGTGCTCGGAGACCTCGTCGGCGATGGGCTTCGTGGCGTGCCGGGCCAGGGTCTCCTCGAAGGACACGTCGAGGTAGTAGCAGTGGGTGCGGCCCGGGTGGTCGGCGAGCAGCCCGGCCAGCATCTCGCCGTAGTGGGCGGTGCAGAGGATGCCTTCGAGCACGGTGTGGAAGCCGTGCGCCAGGGCGTGCCGCACAGTCAGGTCGATCAGGCCGATGTTCGCGCCGCCAGGGACGTCACGCTCGCGCAGCACCTCGCGACGCAGGGTGTCCTGGCGCACCAGGGCGAGACCGCGGCCGTACCGCTCACGCAGACCGGTGGCCACCGAACTCTTGCCGGAGGCGCTGTTGCCGCGCAGCACGATCAGCCGGGTGGGGGAGGAGGGCGTGGTCACCGGGGCACCCTATCCACCGTGTGTCACTGGGTGACCAGGTGGACACAAAGTGCCCCCTGGGGACTGCCCGGTCGGCTCATATCGTGGGAAAATGGTGTGATAGCGGCGATTGGTGGCAGGGCCATGACCGACGCGACGATCGACTACGGCGCGGTGTTCCAGGGGCTGCCCGGCATGGTGGCGCTGCTGACTCCCGACCTGGTGTACGCCGACGCCAACGAGGAGTTCCTGCGCATGTCCGGCCGCACCCGCGAGCAGGTGGTCGGCCGCTTCCTCTTCGACGTCTTCCCCGACAACCCGAACGACTCCGCCGCCACCGGCATGCGCAACCTGGAGACCTCGCTGCGACGCGTCATAGCTACAGGCGAACGGGACACCATGGCCCTCCAGCGCTACGACGTCGAGTCGACCCAGCGCCCCGGACAGTGGGAGGAGCGCTACTGGAGCCCGGTCAACGCCCCCGTGCTCGACGAGGGCGGCAAGGTGGTGCTCCTCGTCCACCGCGTCGAGGAGGTCACCGAACTGATCCGCGCCCGCGGCAGCTCCGGCGGCAGCCGCACCCGCGTCCTGGAGGCTGAGTTGTACTCCCGCGCCCGCGAACTCCAGGAGGTCAACGAGCGCCTGCGCAGCGCCCACGCCCGGGAACGCGAGGTCGCCCTGGCCCTCCAGGAGGCGATGCTGCCCACCCGCCGCCAGAGCGCGGGCCACCAGATCGCGGTGCGCTACCGGCCCGCGGTCGGCTCCCTGAACGTCTGCGGGGACTGGTACGACGTGGTCGGCCTGGTCGGCGGCGACCGCATCGGCGTCTCCGTCGGGGACGTCGTCGGCCACGGCCTCGCCGCCGCCGGCGTCATGGGTCAACTGCGCAGCGCCCTGAGCGCCACCTCCCGGGTCGCGGACGGCCCCGCCCAAGCCCTGGACGTCCTCGGCCGCTATGCCAACGTCGTGGACGGCGCCGAATCCGCCACCGTGGTCACCACGTTCGTCGACTTCGACCGGCACACCATCACCTACAGCAGCGCCGGCCACCCGCCACCCGCACTGGTCCATCCCGACGGCCGCGTGGAGTTCCTGGACCGCGCCACCGACCCGCCGCTCGACGCCCGGCCCGACCCGACGCCCAGACTCCAGGCCGATACCGCGTTCTCCCCCGGCTCGACCCTGGTCCTCTACACCGACGGCCTGATCGAACGCCGCCGCGAGGACATCGACACAGGCCTGGCCCGCCTCGCCGACTCCCTGGTCCGCCACCAGAACGCCGACCCCGAATCCCTCGCCGACGCCGTACTCCTCGAACTGCTGCCGCGCGGCGGCGCGACCGACGACACCGCCCTGATCATCGTGCGACTCTGACGGGTCACCCCACATCTGTGCATGATGTCCGCTGTGGACGGTGAGCAGGGTGAGCACGAACAGCGGCGGACCAGAACGGGCCGGCCGCCCGCGACCTCGCGGGCCGCACTGGAGCGGGTGGGCTTCGAACTGTTCGCACGGCAGGGCTTCGACCGGACGACCGTCGACGACATCGCCGCCGCGGCCGGCATCGGCCGCCGTACCTTCTTCCGTTACTTCGCCGCCAAGAACGACCTGGTGTGGGGCGACTTCGAAGCCGAACTGATCAAGCTCGACGGCCTGTTGACGGCCACCGATCCGGCCGCCCCGATGATGGACGCGCTGCGCGGCGCGGTCGTCGAGTTCAACCGCTTCGACCCGGCGGCCGTACCGTGGCACCGCCAGCGCATGGCCCTGATCCTGCGCGTCCCGACCCTCCAGGCCGACTCGACCGTCCGCTACGCCTCATGGCGCTCCCTCGTCACGGACTTCGCCGCGAGACGCACCGGCCGACCGCCCTCGGACCTGCTACCCGCCCTCATCGGCCACACCGCCCTGGCCGCCTGCATCGCCGCGTACGAACACTGGCTGACCGACGAACAGGCAAGCCTTGGAGGCCTGTTGGACCTGGGGCTACGTCAACTCGCGGCCGGCTTCGAGGGGCCGGCTCGGCTCTGACTCCGCGCTTCGTTCGGGG